>DAIRFN010000135.1:0-13657 GCA_036795065.1 Vicinamibacterales bacterium | reverse complement strand
CATGTTGTCGCGCAGGTAGTCGAAGCCGAACTCGTTGTTCGTGCCGTAGGTGATGTCGCACCCGTAGGCCACCTGGCGCTGCTCGTCGTTCAAGTCGTGCTGAATGACGCCGACGGTGAGACCGAGGAAGCGGTAGACGCGACCCATCCACTCCGAGTCGCGCCGCGCCAGGTAGTCGTTCACGGTGACGACGTGCACGCCCTTGCCGTCGAGGGCGTTCAGGTAGGCGGGGAGCGTGGCCACGAGGGTCTTGCCTTCGCCCGTCTTCATCTCGGCGATGGTGCCGTTGTGGAGCACCATGCCGCCGATGAGCTGCACGTCGTAGTGCCGCATGTTCAGCACGCGGCGGCCCGCCTCGCGGACCACCGCGAAGGCCTCCGGCAGCAGGGCTTCGAGGGCTTCGCCCCGGGAGAGCCGCTCCCGGAACTCCACCGTCTTGCCCTTCAGCTCGTGATCGCTGAGGACCTTGATCTTCGGTTCGAAGCTGTTGACCTGCTCGACGAGCGGGCGCAGGCGCTTCAGTTCACGATCGTTCTGGGTGCCAATGACCTTGGCGAGAAGCTGACCAAGCATGTAGGAATGAAGGCGGGGTGCCTATTCCTACAAGTATACAGGCTTGTCAGTTCGCGTTGCTGCTGCGGCGCGAGTTGAGCAGGAACTGCAGGGGATTGAGGATCCGTCCGTTGACGCGGACCTCGTAGTGCAGGTGCGGCCCGGTGGCACGCCCCGTGGACCCGACCAGACCGATGAGGTCGCCGCGCTTCACCGTCTGGCCGCGCTGGGTCCGGAACGCCGAGAGGTGCCCGTAGCGCGACTCGAGGCCGAACTGGTGATCGATGACCACCAGGTTGCCGTAGGCGCCGGCAAACGCCGCCTGGGTGATCGTGCCGTCGGCCGTCGCGTAGACCGGGGTGCCGCGGTCGGCCGAAATGTCGAGGCCGGGATGGTAGTCCGCCTCGCCGGTGAACGGATCGCTGCGGCCGCCCGTGCCCGACGACAGCCAGCCGTGCGCCGGCCAGATGGAGGGGGTGGCCGCGGCCAGGGCGTTGCGCCGATCCACGTCCGACCGCACCAGGCGGAGCCGGCTTTCAAGGCCCTGCAGCAGGTCGCGAAGCAGCCCGAAGGTGTCTTCGGGTGAGGACAGGCCGGGCGCCAGCGCGGCAATCGTGGTGGTGCTCGAGGCGCCGCCCATCGCCCGGTTCTTCACGATCGCGGGCAGCTTGTCCATGGCCGACTGAAGCGCGGGGTCGAGCGCCGCACGGCCGCCAAGGTCGGAGACGGCCGTCTGGAGCGCGGTAATCTGCCCGGTGAGCGCCTCGGTGGCGCCGCGGAAGCTGCTGTTCTCGAGCTCGAGCGCGGCCTGTGCCGCATAGAGGTCCGTCACCTCGGCCTTCGCCTTCCACGCTGCGCCAAGCCCGATGAGAATCGGCAGGGTGAGCAGGGTGCCCACCACCGACACCAGCGGGCGAAGACCGATGGTAAAACGACGCACAACTCCAGTGCGCCGATCGGCGATGACGACGGTGTATCGATTTGAGAGCATTGCGAGAAGTATCGGTTCCGGCCCTGGAAGAGCCAGCCGGAAGCCGGTTCACCAATTAGACCGCGAACCGGAACCTGAGAAGGGTAGCACGGGGCATCCAGCCGGCTGAACAGAAAACTGCAACCGTGTAAACCTCTTCGCCTTTTGATCGATCGGTTGACCGATTCTGCGCACTCATTCCACGAATCGGTACTGCAGAGCCTCGGCGAGGTGCGCCTCGCCGATCTGCGCTGCGCCGTCGAGGTCGGCAATGGTGCGTGCGACGCGCAGGACGCGGTGGTAGGCCCTGGCAGACAGCGACAGGCGCTCTGCCGACCGGTCGAGCAACGACCGGCTGGCCGAGCCGAGGGCACACGTCTTCGGCAGCGATCGCGCGGGGAGGCGTCCGTTCAGCATCGGCTGCCGGTGCGCCTGCCGCGCCCGCGCCTCGAGCACGCGGCGTCGCACCTCCGCGGACGGCTCACCAGGCGGGCCGCCGCCCAGCGCGCCCACGGGCACGGGCTCGACCTCGACGATCAGGTCGAGCCGATCGCGCAGCGGGCCCGAGAGGCGCGCGCGATACCGATCGACCTGCGGGGGCGTGCAGCGGCACGCGCGCGTCGCGCTCCCGTGGTATCCACACGGGCACGGGTTCATCGCCGCCACCAGCATGAACCGCGCGGGGAACGTCACCGACCGGGAGGCGCGCGACACCGTGATGCGTCCCTCTTCCACGGGCTGCCGCAGCGAGTCGAGCACGCGACGTTCGAACTCCGGCATCTCGTCGAGGAACAGCACGCCGTGGTGCGCGAGGCTCACCTCGCCAGGGCGCGGCTGCGAGCCCCCGCCGACCAGCGCCACGTCCGAGATGGTGTGGTGCGGCGCGCGAAAGGGGCGATTCGTGAGCAAACCGCCGCCGGGAGGAATGAGGCCGGCCACCGAGTGGATGGCCGTGGCTTCGAGCGCCTGGTCGAACCCGAGCGGCGGCAGGATGGTCGGCAGGCGGCGCGCCAGCATCGTCTTGCCGGCGCCGGGGGGGCCGATCATCAACAGGTTGTGTCCGCCGGCGGCCGCCACTTCGAGGGCGCGACGCGCGAAGCCCTGGCCCCGCAGGTCCGAGAGGTCGAGGCCGCTGTCGGGCGCGGTCGTTGGTGGCGGCAAGGGCGGCGGCGACACCGGCCACTCATCGCGAGACTGGTTCAGCAGCGTGACCGCCTCGGCGAGGGTGCGCGCCGGCAACAGCCTCAGGCCCTCCACCACCGACGCCTCCGCGGCATTACCCGCCGGCAGCAGCACCGCCGCCGCGCCTTGCTGCCTGGCCTCCACGGCAATCGGCAGCACGCCACGCGCCGGATGAATGGTGCCATCGAGCGACAGCTCGCCCACGATGACGATGTCGCGGATGTCGCGCGTGAGCACGACGCCGCTCGCGGCCAGCACGCCGAGCGCGATGGGCAGGTCGAACGATGCGCCCGCCTTTCGCACGTCGGCGGGCGCCATGTTGATGACGATGCGGTGTTGCGGGAACTCGAAGCCGGAATTGCGAATCGCGGCGTGGACGCGGTCGCGGCTCTCTTTCACGCTCGTGTCTGGCAAGCCCACGAGCTGAAAGCGGGGAAGGCCGAAGCAGAGGTCGACCTCGATGTGGACGGGGCTGGCGTGAATGCCGACGACGGCCGCGCTCTCGAGACTGGCCAGCATGCGGCGGACGTGTGCAACCGCCGTGCCCCCGGGCAGGCTGTGGGCGTTCGCGCGGGAATCGTGGGAGAAGGGATCCTGGGCCGGAGGCGGGATCGCAGGACTTGCGCGCCTCGCGCGCGCCGAGGCACGCACTTGTTGCGACGTGCCGGTGGCGAGGCGACGGAGGCCGTTCGAGTGGGGAACCTACTGTTGCGCGTTGGCGGGGCGAGAGGGCTGCACCACGAGCCGCTTGCCGATGCTGAGCGACGAGCCCTTCAGGTTGTTCCAGGCCCTCAGCTGGTCGATGGTGGTGCCGTGACGGCGCGCGATGGCGTAAAGCGTATCGCCGGGTCTCACGCGGTAAACGGTGGCCGGGACATCGTCGGTTTGTTCGACCTCGGCTACGGCGACCAGGGCAGGCGTCGATTCGGTGGTGCTGGCGGCCCGGGCGAGGAGCGCCGCGGTGGGCATGCGCGGGACGACCAGGCGCTGGCCCGCGCGCACGCGCGAGGTGGTCCGGAGGTAGTTCGCTTCCGCAAGGTCGTTGCGGCTCACCCGCAGCTTGCGCGCGATGGTGGAGAGCGACTCGCCGGCCTTGACGGTGTGCCACTGCAGTGCGTTCAGCTGGCTGGGGGCCGAGGCGGCAAGGCCCTGCTCGATTTGCGCGGCCGTGCCCTGCGGCACCTTCAGCGCGTAGTTGCCTTCCCGGATGGGCGTCGTCCAGCGGCGCAATTCAGGATTCAGCCGTTGGATGTCGTCCACCGCCACTGACGCCCACTCGGCCACGCGGCGCAGATCCACGCCCGCCGGCAGGGTGACGGTCTCGGTCGGCATCGATGGGTGCGGCACGACATCGAACCCATACTGGGCGGGGTTCTTCGCGATGATGATGGCTGCCAGGATCATCGGGACGTAGTCGCGCGTCTCGCGCGGCAGGTACCGCGTGGTCGTCGTGAGATTCCAGAAGTCGCTCGTGCGGCTGCGCTTCATCGCGCGCTGCATGCGGCCCGGCCCGCCGTTGTACGACGCCAACGCCAGGTGCCAGTCGTCGAACATCCCGTGCAGGGTTTTCAGGTATTTCGCGGCGGCGACGGTGGCCTTTTCGGGGTCGGCACGCTCGTCGATGTACCAATCGGCCTTGAGGCCGTTCTCGATGGCGGTGCCGCGCATGAACTGCCACACGCCGCGCGCCTTCGCGCGGGAGAGCGCCGTGGGCTTGAAGGCACTCTCGATGAGCGGGACATACGCGAGATCGAGCGGCAGTCCCTCGGCCCGGAAGACGCTCTGGATCATGGGCAGGTACTGGGCGCCCCGCGCCAGGCCCTCTTCGAGGAACTCGCGCAACCGTCCCTGGAAGGCCTCCACCCAGCGAAGCACGCGGGTGTTGTTCGGGATCGGGATGTCGGGAGTGTTGGCCTCGAGATCGGCCGCAACGGCTTCAGCGGTGGCCAGGGTCGGTGGGGTGGTGTCGAACGTCTCGATGCCCAGGAGCTGGTCGATGGAAGCCGGCTCGGTGCGGGTTTCGGTGAACCCGTCGCCCTGCGCCAGAGCCGACTGCTCCAGGACGCTGATGCGGTCGACCATGCGGTCGAAGTGCTCGCGGACGCGGGCGTTCGAGCGTGCGCCGCCCTCGGATTCGAGCAGGGTGTCGAGCGCCCGATCGAACTCCTGGCGGGCCTGTTCGAGGTGGCCCAGCGTCAGTTGCTGCTGGCCACGCTCGAAGTAGAGATCTGACTGGGCGATGAGTGTATCGGCGGGATCTGGAAGCGGCGTCGCCGCCACGTGGGCATCAGCGGCCCCGGCCGGCACCGGCGGCTGGACCTGGACGCCCTGCGCCGACTTGCCCGCACAACCCGATAGCAGCAGGGCCGTGGACGCGCCAACGAGCGAACGCCGAATCAACCGGCCGGCAGTTTTGACCACGAGTCTGGCAGACTAGCACGTCCCGTTCAGGTGGGTCAACCCGTGCGGTATCAATCCTTTACACCTTTACAACCGCCATCCTTCCCAGGTGAAAACCTTCGCCGACTCGCCGGCATCGCGTGCCGCGGGCGTGATGATGGTGCGCTCGCCCACGAGGATCGTCCGGCCCTCCCGAACGGCCGCCCGGACATCGTCTTCGCAGACGAACGGGACCGGCGTGGCTGGCGGAGGAGAGGAGGAGGACGGCGCGGAGGCGGTCGGAGAAGGCGTCGCGATCACGGAGGCCCCGCTGCCGGGCCTGGCCATGCCCCGCGAGGTCAGGAATTGATCGATGCGCGACGAGAGCGTCGCGGCCGAGACCGGTTCGGGTGAGGGCTTTGCCGGCGCCTTCGGCAAGGGAGCCGCGGCGGTCGCCGGGCCAGCGACCGCCATCCCGCCCGGGACGGACCGGGGCTGGCGGGCCCCGGGGGGGGCGGACGTGCCGACGAGCGGTGACGGCGCCCCCGCTTCCCGGATGCCCCAGGCCAGCCGCTTGATGTTCAGCAGGTGGCGCGGCGAGATGTTGTCGGAGGTGATGTTCCCCCCAGCACCACCGCACCCCAGGGTCATCGCCGGGTCGAGGCCTGTGGTGAGTCCGATCGAGCCGTGCGAGGTCGGTGTGTTCACGACGATGCGGAACGCAGGCTTGTGAAGGCCGAACTCGAGGATGACGGCGTCGTTGCGCGAGTGAATCGACATGGTGTGGCCCATACCGCCGTAGCGCAGGATCTGCTTGCAGCGCTCGCACCCCTCGCGCCAGTCGTTGACCACGTAGTAGGAGAGGACCGGGCAGAGCTTCTCGATGGACAGGGGGAAGTCGCGTCCGACGCCGGCCAGTTCGACGAGCAGCGCGCGGGTGCCCGGCGGCACGGCGATGCCCAGCCTCTCGGCGATCAGCGCCGCCGACTTGCCGACCAGCGCCGGGTTGGGCAGGCGCTGGGAGGTGATCAGGAGCTTGGCGAGCGCGTCGCCCTGGGCGGCCGACAGGAAGTGTCCGCCGTGGGCCGCAAATGCGCGGCGCGCCTCCTCGTCGATGGCGCGATCCACCACCACCGAGTTCGGCGACGAACAGAGCACGCCGTTGTCGAAGCTCTTCCCGGTGACGATGTCGCGCGCGGCCTTCGTGACGTCGGCGGACGACTCGATGTAGCAGGGGGCGTTGCCCGGTCCCACGCCGTAGGCGGGTTTTCCGGCGCTGTAGGCCGCGCGCACCAGCCCCATGCCGCCCGTCGCGAGGATGACCGAGACCTCGCGGGCCTTCATCAACTCCTGAGTGCCCTCGAGCGTGACGGTGGTCATCCAGCCGATGGCGCCTTCGGGCAGGCCGGCGGCGCGGGCCGCCTCGTGCATGATCTCCACGGTGCGCGTGATGCACCGCGCGGCCGACGGGTGCGGGCTGATGACGACCGCGCACCGCGCCTTGATCGAGATGAGCAGCTTGTAGATGGCCGTCGACGTGGGATTGGTGGACGGCACGATGGCCGCGACCACCCCGAACGGCTCGGCGATCTCGATGATCTTCTTCGTGTCGTCCCGGCGTACGACGCCGACGGTGGCCATCGGCTGGATGAAGGCGTGCACCCGCTCGGAGGCGAACAGGTTCTTCTGGATCTTGTCGGCGACGACGCCGAAGCCGGTCTCTTCCACGGCCAGGCGCGCGAGCCCCTCGGCGTGGGGCGTGACGGCCGCCGCCATGGCGTCCACGATCGCGTCGATCTGCGCCTGCGAGTACTCGGCCAGCACCGCCTGGGCGGCGCGGGCCCGGCGCACGAGCGCGCGGGCCTCGGCAACGGAGGCGAGGTCCTTGTCGGTCGGTGCCGGAGCCGCGGTGGCCACGCTCTAGCCCTTCGGCAGGATGCGATCGAGTTCGGCGTGCGGGCGGGGGATGACGTGCACCGAGATCAGCTCGCCCACGCGGCGCGCCGCCGCGGCGCCCGCGTCGGTGGCGGCCTTCACGGCCCCGACGTCGCCGCGCACGAGCACGGTAACGTAGCCGGCGCCGATGTACTCGGTGCCGACCAGCAGGACGTTGGCGGTCTTCACCATGGCGTCGGCCGCCTCGACCGAGCCGATGAACCCGCGCGTTTCCACCATGCCGAGAGCGTCGCCAGGAATGTCCATCGAATGACCCGCATGATATTCTCCTTTATGTTCGCCATGCAACGAAGAGAGCTCATCCCGCGCGCGTGCGCGGCGGTCGCGCTCGCCGTGCTCGCCGCCGCGTGCGGCGGCAACACCGACAATGCGCCCGCCGTGGGGACGCTCGGCGTGTCGCTGTCGCGCCCGCGCGTCGCCCTCGGCAGCCCCGTCGAATTGACCTACACGTTCACCGTGGCGCCCGATGCGCCCCCTCTCGGCGCGCGGAAGGTCTTCGTTCATTTCCTCGACGCGAACGAGGAGCTGATGTGGGTGGACGATCACGACCCGCCCACACCGACCACCGAGTGGAAGCCGGGCCAGCGGATCGAGTACACGCGCACCATGTTCGTGGGGCGCTATCCCTACGTCGGCGCGGCGACCGTCGCCGCCGGCCTCTACTCGCCCGAGACCAACGAGCGCCTGAAACTGTCCAACGACGATCGCGGCGACCGTTCGTACGTCATGGCGACCTTCGAGCTCCTCCCGCAGACCGAGAACATCTTCCTCATCTTCAAGGACGGCTGGCACCAGACCGAAACCGTGGCCGACGGCAGCTCGCGTGTCGAGTGGCAGTGGACGAAGAAGGAAGCCACCGTGGCGTTCCGGAACCCGACCCGCGACGTCGTGCTCTACGTTCAGGCCGACAACCCCAGTGCGAGCGCCAGCGCCGCCCAGCAGATGGAGGTGCGGCTGGGCGACCAGGTGCTGGGCACGGTGCCGCTCGCACGCGAGGCGCCGGCGGTGGCGAAGATCCCGATCGCCGCGGCGCAGCTCGGGACCGCGGACATGGTGGAACTGCGCTTCATCGCCGATAAGACCTTCGTGCCGGCGCTCGAGCCCGGCGGGCCTGCCGGCGACTCGCGTGAGTTGGGCGCCCGGGTGTTCCACGCCTTCGTGCAATAGGGGAAGGCAAAAGGCAGAAAGGCAAATGCGGTTGATCGCGGGCGCATGCGGTATCCGGGGCACGACGAACGAGCGCGCGCCGCTCGTCCGACTCCCGTTCTGCCTTGTACCTCTTGGCTTCTGCCTTCTCGTCGTCCCCTCGGTCGCCTCCGCCGACATCGTCGTCTTCAAGACGGGGCGGACCATGTCGGTGGCGACGGCTCGAATCGATGGCGATCGTGTCACCGTGACCCTGCGCGAGGGAGGCGAGGCCGACTTCCCGCGCGGCGTGGTCGCGCGCGTCGACCCGGACGAGGTGCCCTATCCGGCGGCCGAGGTCTCCGACGTCGCATCGGTGCCCCCAGCCGCACGCGCTCCCGGGGTGGACGCCGTCCTCGCCGCCAGGCCGTTCGCCGACCTCATCGCCAGCGCGGCTGCGACCCATGGAGTGGACGCGCGGCTGGTCCACGCGGTCATCGAAGCCGAGTCGAACTACCAGGTTCGCGCCCGCTCCCGGAAGGGCGCCAAGGGGCTCATGCAGCTGATGCCCGCCACGGCCCGGCAGTACGCCGTCAGCGATCCGTACGATCCCAGGACCAACATCGAGGCCGGGGTCCGTCACCTGAAGGACCTGCTCAGCCGTTTCGACCTGGGCCTGGCGCTGGCGGCCTACAACGCCGGTGAAGGCACCGTTCGCCGCTACGGTGGCGTGCCGCCGTTTGCCGAAACCCGGAACTACGTCGCCCGTATTCTCCGGCGGGTGGGCAGATAAGGAGTCTGGCTCGACTTTCTCGGCCCCGGCTCGGTCTAACCTGCAGGGCCCCGGGCGGCTCGTTCCAGCCTGTTTTCGTGTAACATCTTGTAGGACAACCTTTTAGGGATGGAGTTCCGCTGCCGGCTCGGCACCCCGTCGGGCGAGATCATCGAGGGCGTGTACGTCGCCCAGAGCGAAGCCGCGCTCCGCCGCGAACTGGAGGAGAAGGGCCTGCACGTTTTGTCTCTCCGCGAGCGCGGGGCGCTGGTCGGCGTCTCGTTCGGCGGTCGCCGCCACCGCATCAAACGGCACGAGTTTCTGGTGTTCAACCAAGAATTGGCCACGCTGCTCAAGGCCGGCATGCCTCTGGTGCAGTCGCTGGACATCCTGCGGATGAGGCTCTCGAACCCCGTCTTCAAGGCCGTCCTCGACGATGTGCACGAGAAGGTGCGCGGGGGCACGGCGTTGTCGGACGCGTTCATGGCGCACGGCGAGCACTTCCCGACCGTCTACACCGCGTCGCTGATGGCGGGCGAGCGGTCGGGCAACCTCGACGCGGTGCTGCGTCGCTATGTCGCCTACACGAAGGTCATCGATACGGTGCGCTCGAAGTCGATCTCGGCGCTCGTCTACCCGGTCATCCTCATCGCGCTGGCGCTCGTGCTGGTCGGGATCATCGTGATCAAAGTGGTGCCCACGTTCTCGGAGTTCTACAGCAGCTTCGGCGCGCAGCTGCCGCTCTCGACCCGCATCATCGTGGCCGTCTCCGACTTCGTGCGCGCGCGGCTGTGGCCGCTCCTCGCGGCCGTGGCGGCCACGGCGTTTGCCTTCTCGGCGTGGATCCGCCGTCCCGGCCAGAGGGCGCGCTTCGACCGGCTGGTGCTGGGCCTGCCCGGCATCGGGCCGAGCATGCACAAGTTCGCGACGTCGCAGCTGGCGCGCACGCTCGCCACGCTGCTCGGCGGCGGCATCCCGCTGGTGAACGCGCTCGACATCGCCTCGAAGTCCACGGGCAACCGCCACATGGGCCGGGAGCTCGAGGTGGTGGCGCAGCGGGTCCGCGAGGGCCAGGGGTTCGCGGCGACGCTGCTCGAGCGGAAGACGGTGCCGGACGTGGCGATCAAGATGATCGAAGTGGGCGAGAGCACCGGCGCGCTGCAGGAGATGCTCAACAGCCTGGCGGACTTCTACGACGAGGAGATCGAGACCGATGTCGGCCGGTTCGTCACACTCATCGAGCCGGCGCTGCTCGTCATCATGGGCATCGTGATCGCCGCCATCGTGCTGGCGCTCTACATGCCGCTCTTCCAGCTCACGTCGGTCCTGGGCCCACGCTGATGGACGTCACCAATCACCCCGACGCCGAAGTCCTCGACCCCGAAGCGCTCATCGAGGAGCCGGCCGAATCGGCGGCCGCCGCCGCGGCGCGCTCGGCCGAGACCGAGCAGGCCCGGCGGCTGGCGGAACGGTACCGGCTCGACTTCCTCGAGATGGCCGACTTCCGCATCGACCAGGAGCTGTTCCGGTCGATTCCGGCGGACCTCATGCTGCGCTACGGCTTCGTGCCCAGCCGCCGTGAGGGCAAGGCGATCGTCATCGTCGTGTCCGATCCGAGCGACCTGCCGATGATCGACGAGCTGAGCGTGCTGCTCGGCACGCCGATCAGGGTGATGGTGGGCGCGCGATCGGCCATCGAATCGATCCTGAAGAAGAGCGAGAGCTCGCAGCGGCTGCTGGACGAGGCGACCGAGGAGTTCCAGATCCAGGTGCTGCGCGAGGACGAGGCCGGCGAGGACAGCCTCAGCCTCGAGCGCCTGACGAGCGACGACAGCCCTATCATCAAGCTGGTGCACCGCACCATCTTCACCGCCATCCAGCGCCGCGCGAGCGACATCCACATCGAGACGCAGGACGATGCGGTGTACGTGAAGTACCGGGTGGACGGCGTGCTGCAGCCGGCGATGCGGCCGATCGCCAAGCGCTTCCACAGCTCGATCATCTCGCGCATCAAGGTGATGGCCGAGCTCGACATCGCCGAGAAGCGCGTGCCGCAGGACGGGCGCTTCAAGCTGAAGGTGCCCGGCAAGACCATCGACTTCCGCGTGTCGGTCATGCCGAGCGCGCACGGCGAGGACGCGGTCATCCGCATCCTCGACAAGCAGTCCATCAGCGAGCAGTTCACCGAGCTCAGGCTCGACATCCTCGGGTTTCCCGAACTCGAGCTCCGGCGGTTCCGCAAGTACATCCGCGAGCCCTACGGGATGGTGCTGGTCACCGGGCCGACGGGCTCGGGCAAGACGACCACGCTCTATGCGGCGCTCGCCGAGATCAAGTCGATCGAGGACAAGATCATCACCATCGAGGACCCGGTCGAGTACCAGCTGCGCGGCATCACGCAGATTCCCATCAACGAGAAGAAGGGGCTGACCTTCGCGCGCGGGCTGCGGTCCATCCTGCGTCACGACCCCGACAAGATCATGGTGGGCGAGATCCGCGACCCCGAGACCGCGCAGATCGCCATCCAGTCGGCGCTGACCGGCCACCTGGTGTTCACCACAGTCCACGCCAACAACGTGTTCGACGTGCTCGGCCGGTTCCTGAACATGGGCGTGGAGCCCTACCAGTTCATCTCGGCGCTCAACTGCGTGATGGCGCAGCGCCTGGTGCGTCGTATCTGCGAGTCGTGCAAGCGGGAGGCGCAGTACGACACCGACCTGCTGATCGAGTCGGGCCTGAACCCGGCGCTGGCCACCTCGCACGTGTTCCACGAAGGCGCGGGGTGCATCGAGTGCAACGGCACGGGCTTCAAGGGCCGCATGGCCATCTGCGAGCTGCTGGATCTGACCGACGCCGTTCGCGAGATCATCCTCGACAAGCGGCCCATCTCTGAGGTGAAGCGCGCCGCCAGGGAGCAGGGCATGCGCTTCCTGCGCGAGTCGGCGGTCGAGCGCGTGATGCACGGGCTGACCACGCTCCGGGAGATCAACAAGGTGACCTTCGTCGAATGAGCGCGCGCGACTGGCTGGCGGCCGCCCCGCCCGAGGTGGCGGTCGCCATCGACCGGGGACACGTGGCGGCGGCGCGCGTCGAGTGGCGCGGCGGGCAGGCCGTCGTGGCGGCGCAGGCCTCCGAGGCGCTTGCCGCCGGCGTCGTGGCGCCGGCGCTCGCCTCGCTCAACATGCCGGACGTGGGCGCGGTGGGGGCGGTCGTGGCGCGCGTGCTGGGCCAGCTGGGTGGACGCACCTCGCGCGTCGCGCTCGTGGTGCCCGACACCGCCGCCAAGGTCTCGCTGATTCGCCTCGAGACCGTGCCGCAGAGGCTCGCCGACCTGCGAGAGATCATGCGCTGGCAGGTGAAGAAGAGCTCCCCGTTCCCGGTGGAGCAGGCCGTTCTGAGCGTCAGCCGGGGCGAGGCCTCGGCCGAGGGAGGGCACGAGTTCGTGGTGGCGCTGGCGCGCGAAGACGTGATTCGGCAGTACGAGCAGGCCTGCGCGATGGCCGGCGCCCATGCGGGGCTGGTGGATCTCGCCAGCTTCGGCGTGGTCAGCAGCGTCATGGCCGGCGGCGGCTCGCCCTCCGGCGACTGGCTGGTGGTGCACGTGGCCGAGTCGTTCACGACGGTCGCCGTCGTGCGAGGCGAGCACCTCATCTTCTTCCGGACGCGGTCCGACGAGTCGGAGGGGACGCTCGGCAATCTCATCCACCAGACCGCCATGTACTACGAGGACCGGCTGAAGGGCGCGGGCTTCTCGCGCGTGTGGCTGGCGGGCGACGAGTCGATGACCGGCGAGGTGCGCCGGGATCTCGAAACGCGGTTCGCCCTGCCGGTCGAGGCGGTCCCTGCCGGTGTGCTCTCCCCCCTGGTGGGCGTGCTGGCCCGCGACGGGAAGGAGGCGTGACCATGCTGCGCACCAATCTCTCGACGCGGCCCTTCTACAACGAGCGCCTGGTTCGGGTCGTGCTCGGCCTCATCACGCTGGTGGCGATCGGGCTCACCGGATACAACGTCGTGCGGATCGTCGCGCTCAGGTCGCAGGGCGCCGACGCCCGCGGCCAGGCCGACGCCGCCACGCGCGAAGCCGACCGGCTGCGCGGCGAGGCCCAGCGCATTCGCCAGACCATCAACCGCGAGCAGCTGGCGGCGGTGCAGACGGCCGCCCGCGAAGCCAACGAGTTGATCGACCGGCGCGCCTTCTCGTGGACCGAGCTGTTCAACCGGTTCGAGGGCACCTTGCCCGCCGACGTTCGCATCGCCGCGGTCACCCCGCAAATCGACCCGACCGGGCGCATGCTGGTGGCCGTCTCCGTGATCTCGCGCCGCGTCGAGGACCTGGACGAGTTCATCGACGCCCTCGAGAAGACCGGCGCGTTCAGCGGAGTGCTCTCGCGCCAGGAGGAGGCGCAGGAAGACGGGACCCTGCGGTCCGTCATCCAGGGCTACTACCGGGCGACCATTGCCGCGCCGGCCCAGGCCGCCGACGCCCCCGCGCCGGCCCCGCCCACCTCACCCACGCCCACCGAGGCGCGCGCGGAGGCCAGCCGATGAAGGCGCAGTTCGGCATGGCCGACGCGGTACCGCTGTCGCGGGTGGCCGGCGACTACCGGTTCTGGATTCTCCCGGTGGCGCTTGCGCTCGTGGCGAACATGGCGGTGCTGCTGTTCGTGGTGCTCCCGCTCTCGGTGTCCACCGACGCCGGCGCACGACGGGCAGCGGAGGCG
>DAIRFN010000134.1:12347-13705 GCA_036795065.1 Vicinamibacterales bacterium | reverse complement strand
GAGTTCCGGTCGATGGCCCGCGCGTTCGGGATCAGCCTGGACGAGGCGCGCCCGCGGGTCGTGCTGTCGTTCCCGCAGAACCCGAACGACATGCTGCTGTCGGGAACGCTCGTCGGCGGGCAGCTGCTCTCGGGCCGCGCGCAGGTGGTGGACGCGACCGTCGGCCAGGGCCACGTGGTGATGTTCGCCATCCGCCCGTTCTGGCGGTGGCAGACGCAGGGGACGTTCTTCCTGGGGTTCAACACCATCCTCAATTGGAACGACCTGGATGCGGGCAAGGGGGCCGCGCCGTCGGAGACGCGGCAGGGCGGGGGTGGCGGGGGACATTGAGCGATTGGTGATTGCAGAGTGAGCGATTGATTGGGGATTGGAGGATTGGGTTATTGGGCGATTGATTGACGATTGGGTGATTGAGGCATTGAGTGATTCGGCGTGTCGCGCTGCGCGGCTTTCGCCGCGGCCTCCGGATCGGGCGCACCCGTGGCGCGTCAATCGGTCGATCCCTCAATCGCCCGCCCTCTCAATCAGTCGCCCGATGCCTCAATCCCCCAATCGCCCGATTAATCGCTCAATGATCCAATCGACCAATCCCCAATCAATCGCTCACTCTGCAATCACCAATCATCAATGGACGTGCGATCCTCCTCCGGCCCCATGCCAGCCTCTCTGTTCAGCCACAGCTCCGCCGCCGAACGCCTGGCTGAGGCGGAGGCGTACCTGGCGCGCCATGCGGGCGACGCGGAACCGGTGTTCGTCATCGGCGCGTCGCGCGCGGCGGCGGACGAACTGGTGGCGCGGGTGGCCATCGCGCGCGGCGGGTTGGTCGGCGTGTCGCGCGCGGGCATCGGCGAGCTGGCCACGCGGCTGGCGCTGCCTCTCCTGGCGGCCGAGGGCCTGCTGCCTACACCCGCGCTCGGTGACGAGGCCGTGGCCGCGCGGGCGACGTTCGAGAGCGTCGCGGCCGACGACCTGACCTACTTCGATCCGGTGGCCGGCATGCCCGGCTTCCCCCGCGCGCTGGCGCGCACCCTCGCCGAGATTCGGATGGCCGGGCTCGGGCCCGACGACCTGCACGGCGACCAGGCGGTGGCCGACCTCGCACGATTGCTGAACCATGCGAACACCGAGCGGCGCCGGGCCGGAGCGGTGGACTACGCGACGCTGCTCGCCACGGCGGCCGACGCGGCCGTCGCACCCGCATCGCCCGTTCGAGATGCGCACGTGCTGTTGCTGGACGTGCCCGCGTCGAGCGCCGCCGAGGCGCGGTTCATCCATGCGCTGGCCCGAAGCGCGAAGTCGATGCTGGCCACGGTGCCGGCCGGAGACGTGCGGACACGCGAGGCGCTGGCGTCGATGGC
>DAIRFN010000134.1:0-12247 GCA_036795065.1 Vicinamibacterales bacterium | reverse complement strand
GAGGGCCCTGCACCACCTCCAGCGATTCCTGTTTTCTCCGGACGCGCCCCCCACGGGCGCCGAAGACGACTCCGTCGTCATCTTCTCCGCGCCCGGTGAGGGACGCGAGGCGGTGGAGGTGGCGCGACGCATCCTCGAGGAAGCCGCGCGCGGCGTGCCCTTCGACGAGATGGCGGTGCTGCTGCGTGCACCGCAGACCTACCTGAGCCTGCTGGAGCACGCGCTCGAGCGCGCCGGCGTGCCTGCGTGGTATCACCGCGGCACCAGGCGGCCCGACCCGTCGGGACGCGCGCTGCTGGCGCTGGTCGCGTGCACGGAAGAAGGGCTCTCGGCCCGGCGCTTCGCGGAGTACGTGTCGCTCGGACAGGTGCCGGCAGGGGCGGCCGCGCCGCGCCTGCCGGCCGAAGCCCCGGCGAAGGCGGGAGTCCGGAGTCGGGAGTCGGGAGTCGGGAATGACGCGGCGCGAGCGGACGGGCTTGCCTCGCCGAAGCTCGCCAGCGGCTCGGCGCGAGCGGAGGCGGGGAGCTGGCAGCCCGCGCTGGACGAATCCGTGGACGCCGTCGTCCCCGCGCGCGATCGGGTGGACGACACGCAGCCCGAGGAGGAGCGTCAGGCCCAGGCGGCACGTGGCGAGACCGCGCGCGATGTGGCGGGCACGCTGCGCGCGCCGTGGCGGTGGGAGGACCTGATTGTCGAGGCTGCCGTCATCGGCGGCATCGATCGCTGGCGCCGCCGGCTGGCCGGGCTCGAGCAGGACTACCGCGGGCGGCTGCGCGAGGTGGAATCCGAGGATCCGCAGTCGTCCAGGACGCGTGCACTCCGGCGCGACACCGAGCAACTGCACGCGCTGCAGGCGTTCGCGGTGCCGGTGCTCGGCGAGATGGCGGCATGGCCGTCGGCACAGCGCTGGGGCGACTGGTTGCGCGCCCTCTCCGCGCTCGTGCCCACGGTGCTGGCGCAGCCCGCCCGCGTGTTGCGCGTGCTGCAGGAGCTGGCGCCCCTGTCGGCCATTGGCCCCGTCACCCTCCGCGAGGTGCGCGAGGTGCTGGCGCCGCGCCTGTCCTCGCTCACGCACGAGCCCCCGCGTCGCCGCTTCGGCCGGGTGTTCGTCGGCACGCCGCACGCCGCGCGGGGCCGTGCCTTCCGCGTGGTGTTCGTGCCGGGGCTGGCTGAACGCATGTTCCCGCAGCGCATCCGCGAAGACGCGCTGCTGCTGGACCATCGCCGCGAAGGCCTTGGGGATTCGCTCGTGCGGCAGCCCTCGCGCGCCGCCGACGAGCGCCTGCAGCTGATGCTGGCCGCCGGGGCGGCCCGCGAGCGGCTCTACGTGTCGTATCCCCGGCTCGAGCTGAACGAGTCGCGGCCGCGCGTGCCCTCGTTCTACGTCCTCGACATCGTCCGCGCCATCGAGGGCGTCATCCCGTCGGCCTCGCGCGTGGCCGAGCGCGCCTACCGCGAGGGCGGATCGCGCCTGGCCTGGCCCGCACCAGACCAGGCGGCGCGCGCCATCGATGCCTTCGAGCACGACCTCTCGACCATCGGGGCGCTCCTCGCGTCGCACGACCCCATTGCCGTGAAGGGCCGCGCGCGCTACCTGTACGAGCTCAGCCCCGAGCTGCAGCGTTCGCTCACCACGCGCTGGATGCGCTGGCACCGCCGGCAGTGGGAGACGGCCGACGGCCTGGTCCGCAGCGTGCCCGAGACCACGGCGCCCGCGCTCGCCCGGCAGCGCCTGGGCGCGCGCCCCTACTCGCTGACCGCGCTGCAGCGGTTTGCGGCCTGCCCGTATCAGTTCATGCTGGCCGCCATCTACCGCCTGGCCCCGCTCGAAGAGCCCGCGCCGCTGCAGAAGCTCGACCCGCTCACGCGCGGCGATCTCTTCCATCGCATCCAGACGCACGCGCTTCGCAAGCTCCAGTCGATGCACCTGCTGCCGCTCTCGCTCGAGACCCTGCCGCGCGCCCAGAAGATGCTCGAGTGGTCGGTCACCGAGGTCGAGAAGGCGGCGTTCGACGACTTGGCGCCCGCCATCGAACGCGTGTGGCGCGACGAGATGGCCGCGATGAGCCGCGACCTGAAGATCTGGCTCGAACGCCTGGCCGAGGAGGGCGCCGAGTGGACGCCCGAGCGCTTCGAGCTCGCCTTCGGCCTGGAAGATCGTGGCGATCGCGACCCGGCCAGCTCACCCGAGCCCGCGCGCGTGGACGGGCGTTTCCTGCTCCGCGGGTCCATCGACATGGTGGAGCGGCATCGACACACGAGGATGCTGCGCGTCACCGATCACAAGACCGGGAAGAACCGCACCGCGGCCGGCACCACCATTGTCGCCGGCGGGCGCGTCCTCCAGCCGGTCATCTACGGCCTCGCCCTCGAGGCGTTCTCGCCGGGCGACGAGGTCTACTCGGGCCGACTCTCCTTCTGCACCACGGCCGGCGGCTTCACGCAGCACGAGATTCCACTGCTCGAGGGCGCGCGCAAGACCGCGCTCCAGGTGCTGGAGATCGTGGATCGCGGGGTGGAGCACGGCCTGCTGGCGGCGCGGCCGGACCGGGAGGCCTGCGCCTGGTGCGACTTCACGGCCGTGTGCGGGCGCGACGAGGAGCGGCGCACGCGCAAGAAGGATCCCGCGCGCTTCGCGGACCTCGACGCCCTGAGGAACCTGCCATGAGCGCGCCGGCGGAGAACCGCGCGGCCATCGCGAACGACCTGGGCCGGACGCTCGTGGTGGAAGCCGCAGCCGGCACCGGCAAGACCACGGAGTTGGTCGGGCGCATCGTCCGGCTGCTCGAAGGGGACGTGGCCACCATCGATCAGATCGTGGCGGTCACGTTCAGCGAGAAGGCGGCGGGCGAGCTGAAGCTGCGCCTGCGCGAGGAGCTGGAGCGCGCCCGGGGGCGACACGCGGAGGCCACGCCGGCGGCGGCGCGGCTGGCGCGGGCGGTGTACGACTTCGAAGAGGCGCACGTCAGCACCATCCATGGCTTCTGCGCCGATCTGCTGCGCGAGCGGCCGGTGGAGTCGCGCGTGGACCCGGCGTTCACGGTGCTCACCGAGTCGCAGGCAGCGCAGGTGTTCGACGAGGCGTTCGATTCGTGGCTGCACGCGCAGCTGGCCGATCCAGGGGAGGGCGTCCGCCGCTCGCTGCGGCGGCCCACGCGCTGGAGTCCCGACGAAGACAACGACAACGGTCCCATCGATCGCCTGCGGCGGGCGGCCTGGGACTTGACGCAGTGGCGCGACCACGACGCGGCGTGGACGCGTCCGGCCTGGGATCGCCGCACCGCGCTCATCGCGCTCGTGGACGAGCTGCGCGACTTCGCGCGGCTGACCAGCCGGCCGCTGAAGAAGGGCGACAACTTCTCGGCGGACACGCTGGCGGCACGTCGCGTGAGCGCGGAGATCGAGCGCGTGCGCGAGATCGGCCACGAGGAGCTGGACGCCTGGGAGGCCGCGCTGGTGTCCCTGGCCGAGGACCGCAACTTCGCGAAGCCGCGCAAGGGCTCGGGCGTGGCGTTTGCGCAGGGCGTGAGCCGCCAGGACGCGTTCGACGCGCACGCGCGGCTGATCCAGGGCCTGTCCCGATTGCGCGAGGAGGCGAACGCCGACCTGGCGGCACTGCTGCGCGAGGAGATGCGCGAGTGCCTGGCCGAGTACGAGGCGAGGAAGCTGAAGGCGGGCGCGCTCGATTTCCTCGACCTGCTGATCAAGGCTCGCGACCTCGTGCGCGACACCGGCGAGGTGCGCCAGGCGTTCCGCCGCAGGTTCCGCGTGTTGCTCGTGGACGAGTTCCAGGACACCGACCCGCTGCAGGCCGAGCTCCTCCTCCTGCTGGCCGCGGCGGACGAGGTCGGGGGCGCGGCCGGGCGGACGAGGCCGGGTGCGCTGTTCATCGTCGGCGATCCGAAGCAGTCCATCTACCGCTTCCGGCGCGCGGACGTGGGTGCCTACTCGCGCATCGCGGACGGCCTGTCGGTGGAGGGCGCGCTGCAGGTCACGTTGCAGACGTCCTACCGCGCGGTCCCGTCGATTCAGCACTTCGTGAACGCGGCGTTTCGCTCCGAGATGACGGGCGATGCCGCGACGCTCCAGGCCCGCTACGTGCCGCTCACGGCGCACCGCAGGGAGCGTCCGGATCAACCCGCGGTGGTGGCCCTTCCGATGTCGGCCCCCTATGGCCGGCGTGACGTCACGCAGGGCGCGCTGGCCGAGTGCCAGCCGCGCGCGATTGGCGAGTTCGTGCGATGGCTGGTGTCGCCCGAGTGCCCGTGGACGGTCGACGCGCCCGATCCGGCGAACGGCTCCGCGCGCGTGCGGCGTCCCATCGCTCCACGCGACGTCTGCCTGCTGTTCCGCCGGTTCCTCCACTTCGGCGCCGACGTCACGCGCGATTACGTCGAAGCGCTCGAGTCACGCGGCGTACCGCACCTGCTGGTGGGGGGGAAGACCTTTCACGAACGTGAGGAAGTGGACGCGCTGCGTACCGCCCTCACCGCCATCGAATGGCCCGAGGACGAACTGTCGGTGTACGCCACCGTGCACGGCCCGCTGTTCGCCGTGGGCGAGGAAGAGCTGCTCGAGTACCATGCCGCGGCCCACGGGTTCCATCCCTACCGCGTGCCGAAGGATCTGCCCGAGCGGCTGCAGCCGGTGGCCCGCTCGCTCGAGACGTTGCGCGAGCTGCACGCGTCGCGCAACTACCGGCCCGTGGCCGACACCATCGGCCGGCTCATCGCCGCCACCCGCGCGCACGCGGGGTTCATCCTGTGGCGCGGGGGCGAGCAGGTGCTGGCCAACGTGCTTCACATCTCCGACCTCGCGCGACGCTACGAGGCCGAGGGCGGGCTGTCGTTCCGCGGCTTCGTGGACCTGCTGCGCGAGGCCGCCGGCAGCACCGAGGCTCCCGAAGCGCCCATCCTCGAGGAAGGCAGCGAGGGCGTGCGCCTGATGACCGTGCACAAGGCGAAGGGGCTGGAGTTCCCCGTGGTGATCCTGGCGGACATGGGCTGCAAGCTGAGCCTGGACGAAGCGTCGCGATACCTGGACTCGTCTCGGAACCTGTGCGCGATTCGCATCGGCGGATGGGCGCCCGTTGATCTGATCGAGCACAACGCCGAGGAGGCCGCCCGGGATGCCGCGGAGGGCGTGCGCCTCGCCTATGTCGCCGCCACGCGCGCGCGCGACCTGCTGGTGCTGCCGGCCGTGGGCGACGGCCCCTACGACAAGGGGTGGCTGCGTCCCCTCAACCGGGCGCTCTATCCGCCTATGGCCCAGCGCCAGGATCCGGGGACGGCGCCGGGCGTGCCGGCGTTCAAGGGCAAGGACACGGTGCTGCTTCGCCCCGATGGCCAGCAGCCGGATGCGTCCACCGTGAGGCCGGGCGCGTATCAGCTGCGCGACCCCGAGTCTGGCGAGGCCTACACCGTGGTCTGGTGGGACCCCCTCCTGCTGGAGCAGACCGCGGACGATGCGCGTGGGTTGAGGCGCGAGGACTTGATCACGAAGGATGCGGCGCCCGGGCAGGTGGCGGCGGATCGCGCCGCCTTCGATGAATGGGCTGCGCGTCGCGACGCCACGCAGCAGACGGGCGCGGCGCCATCCTTGCTCGTGCAGACGGCCACGGAGTACGCGGCCCAGGCCGCCGCCGCGGGAGTCGCAGACGAGTCGGCAGAGGGCGTCGCCGTTGAGGATGCGGCGGTCATCGAGGCGCGCCCGTCGGGCCGCCGCTTCGGCACGCTCGTCCACGCGATGCTGGCCGCGGTGCCGCTGGACGCAGGCGCCGACGAGGTGCGCGCGCTCGCCGAGCTGCACGCAAAGCTGCTCGGGGCCACGGACGAGGAGCGGGGCGTGGCGGCCATCACCGTTCATCGCGTGCTCGGCCATCCCCGCCTGGCCGCCGCGCGCGAGGCGCGGGCCGCCGGCCGCCGCGTCTGGCGCGAGGTGCCGCTGTCGGTGATGCGGACCTCCGTGCTCGTGGATGGCCAATGCGATCTCGCCTATGAGACCGCGGAGGGGTGGGTGGTCATCGACTTCAAGACCGACGTGGTGATGGCGACCGACGAGACCTACCGCCGGCAGGTGGCGCTCTATGCAGAAGCCATCGCGCGCGCGACCAACCGCCCCGCCCGCGGCGTGCTCCTGCGTGTGTGAACGAGCCCGGGAACACGAAGCGCACGAAGGCCACGAGGGACGGCACGAAGGCTCCCTGGGTCTTGAGGTCTTGAGGTCTTGGGTCTTGGAGTCTTGACGGCCAGAAAAGCCGGACTTCGTGGTCTTCGTGATTCCCTCGTGGCTTCGTGGTTTCTCTTAAGATCAGCTGATGCGTCGTATCTGCGTGTTCTGTGGATCCTCGGCTGGTACCAACCCCGCCTACGCGGAAGCCGCCCGCGCGATGGGGCGCGAGCTCGTCGCGCGCGGGATGGGGCTGGTGTATGGCGGCGGCCACGTGGGGCTGATGGGCGTCGTCGCAGACGCCGTGCTCGAGGCCGGCGGCGAGGCGATTGGCGTCATCCCTCACGCGCTGGCCGCGCGCGAGATTGCGCACCAGCGCCTCACGACGTTGCACGTGGTGGCCTCGATGCACGAGCGCAAGGCGATGATGGCGGAGCTCTCGGACGCGTTCATCGCCATGCCCGGCGGCTTCGGGACCTACGAAGAGTTGTTCGAGGCCCTCACGTGGACCCAGCTGGGGCTGCACAAGAAGCCGTGTGGCCTGCTGAACGTGGCCGGGTTCTACGACCCCGTTGTCCGGTTCATCGACCACGCCGTGGCCGAGCAGTTCATCCGCCCGCAGCACCGGGCGGCACTCCTGGTGGAGCAGGACCCCGCCCGCCTCATCGACGCCCTCGAGTCGGTGACGCTGCCCGAAGTGCCGAAGTGGATCGGGTTGCAGGAGACATAGGGGCGGGGCACCTGCCGAACCCATTCCCCCCCGACTTATCATCTAAGGAAGCGATGTCCAACCTCCGGCCCCGGGCGCTGACCCATGGCTTCCTGACCGCGGTGCTGCTGCTGGCGACCGCCGGCTCGGCTACGGCCCAGCTTAGACGCATTCCCGCCGAGATCACTCCGCTGGTCGAGAGCGACGGCGTGCGGGCGGGCAGCACGGTGAGGGCGGCCATCACGGTGGCGCTGCCCGAGAGCTTCCACGTCCAGTCGAACAAGCCCCGGGACCCCTCGCTCATCCCGACCGAGCTGACCGTCGAGGCGCCCGCCGGTATCCAGGTGGAAGAGCTGGTGTTCCCGGTGGCCACGGACTTCAAGCAGGAAGGCCTGGACGAGCCGCTGCTCGTCTTCGATCAGCGATTCACCATCGGCGTGCGCTTCAGCCTGCCTCCGGGACTGCCTCCCGGCGAGGTCGTCGTCCCGGGTCGGCTGCGCTATCAGGCCTGCGACGACAAGATGTGCTACGCGCCCAGCACGGCGCAGTTCGAGTGGAAGCTGAACGCGGTCGCGGCCGGCGCCGCGGTCACCTCGCAGCACGGCGGCGTGCTCGACAGGATCGCCTTCGGCACCGGCGAGAAGCCGGCGCAGGTCGCACCGGCCACCACCACGGCGCCGGTGGCCACTGTGACGGGCGGTCCCGACACCGGAATCGCACAACTCGACAAGTTCACCCTGGTCTCGAGCACCGGCGGCTATCTCGGTACGGACGACTTCCTCACCTTCATCCGCAATGCCGAATCCGGCGTCACCGAGAAGGGGCTCCTCGAGGGTCGGGGGCCGCTGGCCATCCTGCTCATCGTGCTGCTCGGAGGGCTGGCGCTCAACCTGACGCCGTGCGTGCTGCCGATGATTCCCATCAACCTGGCCATCATCGGCGCCGGCGCGCAGGCGTCGTCGCGCAAGCGCGGGTTCCTGCTCGGGCTCACCTACGGCGGCGCCATGGCCTTCGTCTACGGCGTCCTGGGCCTCATCGTTGTCCTCACGGCCAGCACCTTCGGCACCATCAACGCCTCGCCGTGGTTCAACCTCGGCATCGCGGTGCTGTTCGTGGCGCTCGCGCTCGCCATGTTCGACGTGTTCGAGATCGACTTCTCGCGCTTCTCGAGCAACATCGGGAGCGGCGCCGGCCGGGGCACGTTCCTGCTGGCGTTCACCATGGGCACCGTGGCGGCGCTGCTGGCGGGTGCCTGCGTGGCGCCGGTGGTCATCCAGGTGGTGCTGTTCTCCAGCAACCTCTACGCGACGGGCACCACCGTCGCGCTCCTGCTGCCGTTCTTCCTCGGCATCGGCATGGCCATCCCGTGGCCCATCGCCGGCGCGGGTCTGGCGTCGTTGCCGAAGCCCGGCCCCTGGATGGTGCGCGTGAAGCAGGCGTTCGGTGTGCTCATCCTCGGCACCGCCGTCTACTACGGCTACCTCGCCTACGGCCTCTTCGCCAACCGCTGGGTGGACGCCACCGAGGTGGCGTCGAGCGTGGAAGAGATGCTGAAGGAGGGTTGGCACGCGTCGCTGGCCTCCGGCCTCGCGGAGGCGGAGCGCGAGGGCAAGCCCGTGCTGGTCGACATGTGGGCCACGTGGTGCAAGAACTGCCTGACGATGGACAAGACGACGCTGGTCGATCCGTCGGTGAAGCAGGCGCTGGATGGCTACGTGAAGATCAAGTTCCAGGCCGAGCAGCCGGACGATCCGCCGGCGAGCGACGTGATGAAGCGCTTCAAGGCGGTGGGCCTGCCGGCGTACGTGATCCTCAAGCCCGGCGCTGCGACACCCAGCAACTGACGTTGGAGAGAGAGACCACGAAGGCACGAAAGGGACACGAAGAACGAGCAAGGTGAGTGCTCGCCACCCGCCATGCTGGGCGTCGGCGTTGACGGCCGCCACCCATCGCTCCGCGGCGGAGGCTTTCACCTCCGCCAATTCGTCGAAGCCTTTCGTCTCGAGAATCAGGTGCACGGCCGGTTCACCCGCGAGGCGGACGATGAAGTCCGGCACGTAGTCGTGCGGCTGGCCGTTGTGCAGGTAGGGGATGGCGAACCCCTGGCCCGCGTTCTTCACGAACGCCTGCACCTTCGGATGCGTGTCGAGGATGTAGGCCGCCGACTGCTCCCACATCTTCGTGTCCGCGACGACGTAGTTCAGGTGACTCTTCACCACCTCGCGGACGTCCTTGCTGGTCCAGTAGTCCACGTCGGCCGTGGAGCCCGGCCCGCGTGAAGACTCGTACGTTGGCACCTCCGGCGCTTCACCGGCGGCCGTGTCGGGCTTGATGGCCGCGGTCAACCGCTCGATCGCCCAGCCGTAATAGGGCGACAGGAAGGCATCCACCTTCTCGGCGGGTTTCACCGGAACGACCTTCGTATCGAAATACTGCTGGACGATCTTCGCGATCTGCGGGAACAGGGCGTGGGCCGGCGCCTCGCATTGCCCTCCGGTGACATAGCTCTTCGTCAGCGCCGCGGCCATCTCGAAGACGAGCGCCTGCAGCCGCTTCCCTTCGCGGTAGGGGTTGAGGTCCACGCGCTCCAGCCGCCCGGGTCCCGTCAGGGAGGCTCGCCCCGCGTTGTCGGGCAGTGAGGCCTTCATCTCCACCTCCGGCGGAATCTTCAGCGGATCGAGGAACAGCGGCGGCACCGCGTTCCAATCGACCGTCACGTGGTTGCGGATGGCCTGCCGATAGCCTTCGACGCGGGGAAATCGAATCTCGAGCGGCGATCGTCCAGGCAACGCGTGCACGTGATGGCGCTCCCTGGGCTTCGGTGGCGCCGCCGTGGGGTTCGTTTTTTATGGCACCACCTGAAACGGTACGCCGAAGACCTTCGCCACTTCCTCGGTCATCAATCCGTTCTCGCCGACCTCGTACTCCCTACGCCTGAGGCCGCGGCCCACCACCTGCTCGCACAGCAGCTGCGACATGAACGGCCGCAACCCGACGATGTGCGTGACGGTGCTGCAGTCCCAGCCCTCGGTGAGCATGCCCACCGACACGATGCAGCGCACGTCACGGCCGGGCGGGTGCAGGGGCGCGCCGCGCTTCTCCGCCAGCGCCTCGAAGCCCTCGGGGTACACCGTGCGCCCCTGACGGTCCGTCGGCCAGGCGGTTCTGCCCACGGTGTCCAGGGTGAAGCGCATCCACGTGGCTTCGTCCGATTTCGCGTGGCCTGTGTCGGTCTCGTGCACGACCTTCGAGTCCACGCGGATCGTGTTGACGCGATCCGGTGTGTTCAGGAACGCGTCGATGTGATGCGGCGGCACGCCCGTGGGCGGCTGGTTCTCGGCCAGCCACTCGTACAGCGCCTTCGCGATGGCGGTGGAGCCGGCTGCGAATGGTGACGTTCGGGCACACGACCAGCACCACGTCCGAGTAGCGCGCGTTTCCGCGGTCGTGCACCTTGTTCAGGATGCTCCAGGCTGAGAGCAGCGCCATCACCGTCGTCTTGCCGGAGCCCGTCGCCATCTTGCAGGCGCAGCGGCGGAACGCGCGGTAGCCGAGCTCGGTCCTCTGTTTGTCGCTTGGCTCGTCGGACGGGATGTCGATGCCCCGGAGGAAGTCGCGCCGCGCCTCGGTGAGGAAGATGATGGTCTCGGCCGCCTCAATCTGCGCAAAGAACAGGCGATGCTGCCGACCGTCACGTCGCCAGTAGTTCAGCAGCTCCAGGGTCGTTCGCGTGGCGCCAGGGTACCCCGCGGCATGCCAGTCATTGAGCCTCTCCCGGACGAGGTTCACGAGCGGCAGCGGCACGGCCACACCCTCGGCTTCCCCCTCCGCCGTCTGCCGGGCCGGGTCACGGTAGAAGTAGTGCGCCGGGCGCCGCCCGGGCTCGCGGGTCGGGGGCTGGCCCTGCTCGAGGCGCCAGTGCCCGGACGGCTCCTCGTACGGGGAGCAGATGATGGGCTCGGGGACCTCGAACTGGTCGCTCATCGTGTCGCTTTACTTTCTGGCACAATAGTAAAGGAGCCTGCCATGGTCGAAGAAGTCACCCTTTCGAGCAAGAACCAGATCGTCGTGCCGAAAGAAGCACGCAACGCCCTGAAGCTGAAACCCGGCGACAAGATCCGCGTCGTCGTGATGGACAATCGCGTCGTCCTGGTCAAGAAGTCCAAGGACCCGGTCGCCGCGCTTCGCGGTTCATCCCTCGGCCTGCGCTATCCACCCGACTACCTCGACCGGGAGCGGGAGGACTGGTGAACGCCGGGCGCCTGTCCCGCTTTCTCCGGCGCCACGCGCGCATTGGGCTCGACACGAGCCCGTTCATCTACGACACCGAAGACCACCCGCGGTACGCCGGCGCGGCGCACGCCGTGTTCACCCGGATCGCAGCCGGCCACAGCATTGGTGTGACGTCGACCCTCACGATGACGGAGCTTCTGGTCATGCCCTTTCGCAGCGGAAGACCCGATGCGGCGGACGAGATGTTCTCCACCGCCATTCAGGTGCCGAACATCGAGTGGCTCTCTCCCTCCCTCGGCATCGCGGAGCGGGCGGCTCGTGCCCGAGCCACGTACCAGCTCCGCACGCTCGACGCCATCCAGCTGGCCACGGCCCTGACCGCCGGCGCGAAGGGGTTCGTCACGAATGACAAGGACTTCCGCCGGGTCACCGACATCGACGTGCTGATGCTCGACGACCTGTTGTAGCCCCGTCCGTCATCCACTCCCTCCCGCCCTCGCCGTCGTGCGGCCTCGGCGGGCACGCCCGACTCCCGACTCCCGCTTCCCGACTCCCGATCTCACTCGAGTTTCCTGATGACGATCAGCTCGTTTCCCCGGTCGTCGATCACTTTCACCGCCACCTGCCCGTGCTCGCCCGCCTCGAACGGTGCGCTCATTGTCCCGGCCAGGTGGTCCCAGACGCTGTCGTCGTCGTCCCCTTTCAGGGCCTTGCGCAGGTCGTTCCAGGCGCCGGTGCGAGGGAAGAAGGCCTGCGAGACATGGAAGGACAGTTCGTTGTAGTCCTGATCCAGGAGCCACGCCGGCACGTCGTCCCCCTCCCGATGGTCGGGCTTCATGGTGATGGGATCAAAGGTGTCGAGACCCAGCAACTCCACCTGGTAGCGGGGCGGCCCGCCGGGTGAAGCGCACGTAGCGCTTGTCCACCTCGGGCCTGTCGACCAGCACTTCCTCCTCGGGCGGCTCGTCGTTGGCGATGCTCTTCAGCGTGACGTGGGGGACGATGCCGCCCACCTCTTCTCCCTTCCTGTTCTGCTTGCGCGAGTAGACGAAGCCGCCGGCCGGGCCGCGCTTCGGGTCCTTGAGCTCGTAGTAGTCGAAGGTGGCTGTGAGCAATCGCTGGCGAGCAAGCGCGAGC
>DAIRFN010000391.1:0-3921 GCA_036795065.1 Vicinamibacterales bacterium | reverse complement strand
GGTGATTGGGTGATTGGGCGATTGGGCGATTGGGCGATTGGGTGATTGGTGACTCGGGACCCCGATGTCCAGATCGCGCGATGTCGCCTGTGAATCGCCCGAATCGCGCAATCCCCAATCAATCAGGTCATCGTCAATCACCAGTCCCCAATGAATCGCTCAATCAGCAATCGGCAATCATCAATGGACGCCCTCGCCCGCGACCGCGCGAAGCATCTGTTCGGCGAGCGCGTAGATGCCGTGCAGATGTTCGCGACGTTCGCGGCTGACATTCGGGTCGGACGTCGTGACGATCACCATCCGCGTGGACGGGACGACGAAGATGAACTGGCCGCCGTAGCCCCAGGCGTAATACGCCGGGTGGCCCGCCAGCTCGCGTATCCACCAGCCGTATCCGTACTCCCGATCGTTCCCCCATCGCGACCGCCCGCGCGGGACGAAGGAGCGTTCCACCCAGCCTTCCGGGAACAGCAGGTCGTCTCCCATGCGGCCGCCGTTCAGGTAGAGCTCGCCGAAGCGCACCATCTGCCGCGGCGTCATCAGCATGTCGTTGCCGCCGAAGTAGATGCCCTGCGGATCCTGCGGCCACCGCGGAAGCGAGAAGCCCAGGGGCTTCGCCAGCGACTGCTGGGCGAATTGCCACGTGCCCTGTTTCGTCAGGCGCGTGAGCAGCGCCGAGAGCACGTGCGAGTTGCCGGTGCTGTATTCCATGCGCGTCCCCGGGTTGGCGACGAGCGGGCGGCGGAGTGCGTAGCGCACCCAGTTCGGGCTCTGCACCCACGCGCCGTAGTTGCGGCCGCTGGTGGACTCGAGCCCCGTCTGCATGGTGAGGAGGTGCTCGACGGTGATGGACCGCGTCCGCGGATCCGCCGACGGCCCGAGCTCGGCCCGGAAATGCGTCGCGACGGGCTCGGTGACGTCCTTCAGGATGCCCTGCCGGATGGCCAGGCCCACCAGTGCCGACATCACGCTCTTCGACGCGGACTTGATGTTGGCCGGCGTGCCGGCGCGCGCGCCCTTGAAGTAGCGCTCGAGCACGAGATTGCCGTTCCAGCTCACCAGCAGGCTTCGGAGCCGGGGCAGGCTGGCGGCGCCCGTGGCGACCTCGGCGAGCCGGGCCGTCACGCCGGGGTCGGGCTCCCCCGTGTCGACGGGCCTTGTCGTCGGGGCCGGCGCGGCCCGTCCAGCGGACGCACCGACGGCGCACGCCACCGCGAAGCTCAGCAGACCGATGCGGACGAGGCGCATGGGGACGGATAAACCTCTCTATAATCGAGTGAGAGGTCTACGATGCCAATCTTCGAGTACACGTGCAAGAGCTGCGGCAGGGAGTTCGAGGCGCTGGTGCGGGCGGGCACGACCGGCATGTGCCCGGCGTGCCAGAGCACCGACCTCGAGAAGCTGATGTCCCTGCCCGCCGTCCACTCGTCCGGCACGCACGCCCTGGCCCTGAAAGCGGCCGCCAAGCGGGACAAGGTCCGCGGCAGCGAGATGAACCGGGCCCAGCGCGAGTACGAGCTGCACCACAACGACTGACCGCTGTCAGCGGGCGGCGACCTTCAGCACGGCGGTCGCATTGCGCTTCGGCACCTGGCCCACCGGCACGCGCGCCACTTCCTTCAGCGTCGCCGTGTCGACCACGAACACCATGTTGTCGCCCGCCGCCGCGACGTAGATGAACCGCCCGTCGGGGGTGAAGGTCACCCACTCGGGGTGCTGCCCCACGAACACGCGGCCCTTTTCCTTCAGGTCTGGCAACGAGTGCACGTAGGCGTACCCAAAGACCTTACTGGTGGACCACAGCGTCTTCCCGTCCGGTGAGACGGCCAGGCCGTGGGCCGGAGCGCCCTGCAGGCCGTCGGTGTGCGGGTGCTCGCCGTCGATGGCGGGGTGCTCGATGCGCGTGGTCTCCTTGCCGCTGGCGAAGTCCACCACCGCGAAGCCGTGGAAGTTCGACAACTGCACGTAGATGTTCTTCGTCGAGCCGTCCGCGTTGGTGTCGAAGGCCATGGGCCGGATGCCGGCCGAGAGCGTGATGGTCCGCGCCAGGGTATCCGTGGCCGTGTCGACGATCGAGATCGTACGCTCGGGGATGGAACCAGCCACCGCGTGCTTGCCGTCCGGCGTGACGTAGACGTTGTGGATCGAGCCCTTCACGGGTACGGTCTTCACGTTGGTGAGCGCCGCCGTGTCGATCACGTCCAGCGCGCCTGGCGCCTGCGCGATGCCCACGTACACCTTGCGGCCGTCCTTCGAGATGGCCACGTTGTTGGGACGCCCGCTGAGCGGCACGCGCCTGACGACCGTCAGCGTGACCGCGTCCACGGCGTCCAGGGTGTGCAGCGACTCGTTGCTCAGATAGAGCCGGCTGCCGTCTTGCGAGGCCGTGACGCCGTGCGGAATCTCCACGCCGCGGATGACGCCCACCACGCGGTTGGTCGCCGGGTCGATGAGATGCGTGTCGTCACCAGCCGCGTTGGTCTGGATGATGCGCACCGCCGTGCCGCTGGCGGACGTGCCCCCCACGGCCGCCCCGGGCCCGCGCACCCACGCGGCCAGCGTCTGCCACTCCGGATCCAGTTGCGAGCGCCAGTGCTTGCCGCCCCCGTGAAACGCGTCTCCGCCCGCCTGCCGATCCAGCGGATGCGTCAGCAGGCGGCTGGCCATCGGCGAGCCGGGGACGACGAGGCTGGCGGCGGTCGTGAAGTTCTTGCGCGACTGCTCCTCGGTCCAGGTGGTGGCACCCTCGGAGAGCGGCTCGAGCCTGAGCCGCGTGCCCACCTTACCGCCGTGGCAGGTGATACAGCGGACCAGACCCTCGCGCGACGCCAGCAGCACGGGCTGCACCTTCGTCCTGAAGGTCTGGAAGTCGAGGGCAGGGGAGGCCGGGCCGGCCGCAGAGGTCGGCTGGGCGAAGGCCCAGGGCACCGCCAGCAGCATCAGGAGTACGGAGAGGACACCGACGAGAAGCCTGCGCATACCGGGCGCCTCCTTTGTTCGGGCGGCGCCAGTGTAGCTCAGGCTGGTGTCCTTCGCTCATTGATGATTGCCGATTGCAGAGTGAGCGATTCATTGGCGATTGGGGGATTGAACGATTGGGCGATTAATCGGGGGATTGGGAGATTAGGGCAGTGATGATTCGCGACCGTCGAGCCATGGCGATCTGCGCCGCTTAGCGGAGCAGACAGGCGGCCAATCACCCAATCACCCAATCACCCAATCCCCAATCACCCAATCCCCAATCACCCAATCACTCAATCCCCCGATCGTCAATCAATCACCCAATCGCTCAATCCCCCGATCACCAATCAATCGCTCAATCTGCAATCACCCAATCGCTCAATGGCCCTCTACCCCGGCACGCCCGCCTTCCGCAGGATGGCCATCATGGGGCACCACTTCGTGAAGGCCGACTGGAACAGGTTCAGCCCGACGAAGGCGGTGAACCAGAAGAAGCCCGGGTGGACGTACATGCCGAGCAGCACGCTCAGCATCACGAAGAATCCCGCAATCAAGCGGAGCATCGGTTCAACGGTCATGGGGTCGGCCCTCCCTCGGCCTCTGGAACGAACAGCAGCGGCATCGCGCAGCCCTTGACCAGGGGCTCGCCCACGTGCGACAGCCAGTGCGAGGTACGGGGTGTGGGCATGGGCACGGCGGCCCAGGTCGCGCCGGTCCGACGCCTCGCGTCGGCCGGATCGGTGACGGTTCCTTCGATGACGTGCCCGCCGAGGCCGTTCGCCACGCGCTCGGCGAGCTGCCGCGTGTTGTAGGCGCCGCCGCCCTCGCCCGCAACGACAATCCCGCTGGCAAACGCCGCGGCCGGCGCCAGCGCCGGGCCGGATGCGTGCACCACCAGCAGGGGCACGCGGCACTCGCGGAGCACGCGCTCGGCCACCGAGCCCAGCCACCAGCGGGACG
>DAIRFN010000133.1:0-13742 GCA_036795065.1 Vicinamibacterales bacterium | reverse complement strand
ATCCCGCGCCCGTGGACCGCTTGATCTCCGCGCAGTGGTTTCCCGATGGCAACCGGCTGCTCGTGTGCGGTTCGGAAGGGGCGCGTCCGCCGCGCTGCTACGCGCAGGATCGATCGGGCTCGCCGCCAACGCCGCTCACGCCCGAGAGCGTGCTTGCCAGGCTGGCCCCCGACGGCCGGACGCTCCTGCTCGCGCATGCCGACGGCCGCTTCGAGCGGTCCTCCATCGAGGGTGGGCCCTCGCAGCCCGTCCTCGGCCTGCAGCCGGGTGACCGCCCCGTCGGATGGAGCCGCGACAGCGGAGCGGTGTACGTGCAGCAGGGCGTCGAGTCGCCCGCCCGAGTCGAGCGTATCGACCTCGCGACCGGCCAGCGCTCGGTCGTTCGACAGCTCACCCCCGGCGGGCTTGGCGCCGTGGCGGAGGTCTTCGTGACCGACTGGGTGGACGATGGCGGCTGGTACGCCTACAACTACACCAGCCTGCCATCGACGATGTTTGTGGTGAGCGGGGTGATCGACTAGACTCGCGCGCGAACCGCGATCGGTTCACGGAGGACGATGCATATGCCAAAGGGCGACAAACCAGGCGGCATGGGCGGCAAGCGCACGACCAAGAAGGCGACCAAGAAGGCGAAGAAGCGCTAGTCCGCGGCGCGCGGGGCTCGATGGGCCCCGCGCGTCGGGCTTCAGGGTCGTAGAGGATTCAAGGCGATCCGGTGCCAGCCGGTCGCCTGGTTCAACGCCAGCGCCGTGTAGTTCGCGGCATCGCTGGCCACCTGCTCCTCGTCTTCCGCCTGGATGTGCGAGCGGCGGATGTCTGCCGGCTTCACCGGCTTGTAGTAGAGCGCCGTTCCCCGGTGCCGTCCCTTCCGCGAGTAATGCCACGCCAGCAGCCGGTCGCGCACCACCTCTTCCAGCGCACGGGCCGGCCCGACGACCGCGTCGCGGCCCAGCGCCTGCAGCGTCTCGCACATCGTCAGCACGTCGAGCAGGGCTGGGTCGCCGGGGACCTTGACGTCGTCCGGATAGCCCACGCGCGCCGCTTCGAGCGCACCCGCGCACGCGGCGGCGCGCCCTGGATCATCACGCGCGGCTTCGAGCGCGGCGGCCAGCGCCTTCAGCGGCGCCGCGATCGCCGCCGCGGCGCCCAGGTTGATGACCGAGTAGGGCACGTCCTCGTACGGCTCTCGGTTCGCCGGCGTCTCCAGGAACCGGGCGAGCTGCCGGCCGATAGCCGTCGCCACGTCGCCGGTGCCCGCGCTTGGCATCAGCGCGGTGAGGAAGGTGTCCCACGGCCAGACGCCCGCAATGGGCGCGAGCGACTGCGTGGCGATCATGAACTCGGCGGTGTCGCGCAGCTGATAGGCGGTCTCGAGCGTGTTCACGAGGCAGTCGCGGAACACCACCACCGCCGCGCGGCCCTCCGTCACGTCGAGCGAGCGCGCCAGATCGCCCACCTGCATCGTCGTCGTGGCCGATCGATCGACCTCGGCGTCGAAGAAGAGCCCCATCGGTCCGTAGGCGTGGCCGTAGAAGAACACCACGTACCGCTCGGCCGGGCACTCGCGCTGGCCGTAGTGGAGGAACGACCGCAGCACATCGGCCCGGGCCGCGTTCAGGTCCTTCACTTCCCTCTCGACGCGCAGTTTCGAGCGCTCGAGCCTGGCCTTGATGCTGCGCCACAAGGGGTGGGTGTCGGGGGTCATCGGCTCGAACCCGCGTGATGGCGGCGGAAGCGCCGTGAGCACGCTCCGGAACACGCCGCGGGTGTGGGTGAAGTCCACCTGCGCGGCGACGCTCGTCTGGCTGAAATCGGCCGCGTCGCAGATGGCCTTCAGTTCTTCTTTGGCCGCCGCGTCGAGGACGTCGCCCGTCCCCTTGTCGTCGGCGACGGTGTAGGCCAGCACGGCCCAGGGTTTTCTCGTCGTCATTGGCCCGGCAGAAGGGTGATGAAGTCGCCGCCGCCGTTCGAGAAGACGTCGGTCGTGAACGCGAACCCGAAGGGGTCGCCGAGCTGATCGGCGGGGTAGACCTCACGGGCGGGCGAGTTGCCGGGCCCCGACATCTGTGCGAACGACCAGCCCAGCCCCCCCACCAGCAGGCCGCCGCCGGCCCGCACGAACGCCTCGATACGCGGCACGTGCCGGTCGGCGAAGTCGGGTGGCGGCCGCCAGTCGCTCACGTACCACAGCACCTCGGCGCAGTGCAGGTCGGTCTCCAGCGTCTCGGGACGCGTCACGTGCAATGTCCACCCGCGGCGCTCGATGAAGCCGCGCACGAGCGTGAGTTCCGTGGCTCGAACGTAGGTGCCCTGCCAGAGCACGATGGTCGTCCTCTTCTCCGCGCAGTCTTCCTCTTCGGCGAGGGGCGTGAGCCAACGGAGGGCGTTCTCGGCGAAGGTCAGGTTGTCGCTGCCGGGGGTGATCTCGGCATCACTGGTCAGGCCGTCGTGTGCATACACGATGACGTGCCCGTCGCCGAACTGGCGAGCCACCGCGAAGTCGCGGGTCACGGGTTGCCGCCCGACGAGCAGGGGCAAGCTGTCGGGCAATCGTCCGATGGAGAGCCACGCCGCCCGGTCCTTGTCGCCGGGCGGCGCCGTGTCGCACAACCCGTGCGCGCAAACGCTGCCCGGCTGCCCCATCGGCATGTTGAGGCTCAGCCCGGAGAACAGGCCGCGCAGCGCACGGTTCTTCTCGGTTTCCGCCTCGCGGGCGTTCTGCTCGGCCCTGCGCGAGTTCTCTTCCGCCTGGACGGCGTATTGCTGCGCCTGCAGCGCATTCTGCTCGGCCGCGCGGGCGTTCTGTTCGGCCCCCGATCGCTCGCCGAGTGCCCAGAGCGACAGCACGGCCAGGGCCAGCACGGTGGCGGCCGTGATTGCCCAGGCGATGTGCCTCTTGCGCCGGTTGCGCGCGACGCTCCTGCGGATGAACGCCACCTCTCTGGCATTGAAGCCATGCTCGGGGCTCGCGAGGGCCCTGGCCGCGACGGCCAGGTTGGGATTCTTGTTCCACAACAGACTGCCGTCGCCGCTGGCCGCGAAGGCATCGGCTTCGGGACCGAGCCGTTCCTGGACGATGAGGATCTCGCGACCCGCCGCGTGCAGCCAGTCGTGCAGCGTCTTCCACGCGCGCATCAGCGCATCGTGAGCGGGCTCGATGTAGTCCTCGCCCTTCACCAGGAGTCGCGCATCGACCAGGCGCTCGATGACGTCCCTGACACGCGGGTTCTCGTCGGGCGAGTAGTCGAGCTCCGCCATCGGCACGCGTCGGCTCGCCAGCGCGCCCTCGGCCGACACCATGCGCAGCATGACCTTGCGCATCGTGGCCTGGTGCGCCGGCGGCAGCGACCGGTAGAGCGCGTCCGCCTTCGTGCGGAGCGCGCCCATCACCCCGCCCAGCCTGTCGTAGTCGGCCTTCCGCAGCGTGCGATCCTGGCGGCCGCTCGTGCGATAGGCCTCGTAGAGCTCGCTCAGCGCGTAGGAGAGCAGCGGCAGCGCGCCGGGGGCCTGGACGACCTCGCCGACAATCTCGTCCACCAGTTCGGGCGGGTCGAAGATGAGGACCTCCTGGATCGTCGGCATCACGACGACCTCCTTCAGCTCCTCGAGGCTGAAGGCGGGCACCGTGCAGCGACCCGCGGTCCAGATGGACTGCAGCGCGCCACCGCTCAGCTGCGGCTCGAAGTCGGAACGCACCGTGATGATGACCCGGTGGACGTGCGCCTCATCGTCCACGACCTGGCGAAGGCGTGCGATGAAGTCCTGCCGCTCGGCCTCACTGGCGCAGCGCGTGATCAGCTCCTCGAACTGATCGATCAGCAGCACGGCCTTCGGCTCGCCCGGCGCGCCGATCGCCGGCAGCGCCTTCTCGAGCTCGGCCAGGGGATGAATGCCCGGGCGGATGACGGGCAGGATGCGCCATCCCTCCTCGCGCAGCACCGGAAGCAGGCCGGCCTTCACCACCGACGACTTGCCGGTGCCCGAGGGACCGCTCACCACCAGCAGCCGCGCGGTGCTCGCGCGTGCCTGCATCTCGCGGATGACGCGGTCGCGGCCGTAGAACAGCAGCCGATCGGACTCGTCGAACGATTCCAGGCCCTTGTAGGGGCTTCGCGATGGGATCGGCGGCAGGTTCAACCGGTGGTGCGGGTGGAGGAAGATGAACTCGCCCTTGTCGTGCTTGCCCAGGGGAAAGAAGCCCGGCGTCTGCCGTCGGCTCGCCCCGGCTTCGAGGGTCTGCGGCTCGACGCGATCGCGGACGTAGCTGTACAACTCGGTGGCCGTGATCACGCCGTCGCCTTCCCGGTCGGTCCTCGCGTCGGCGTCGCCGGCCAGCCCATCGAAGAGTGCCTGCGCGAACGGCGAGTGCGCCTCGCCGTCGGCGGCATCGGCGCGCCCGCGGTCGCCGGTGGCGCGCCCCTGCAGCACGTCCATCGCCTTCTGGTCGTGTGCCGCCGAGGTCATCACCTGCCAGGCCGGGTCGTCGATGAAGCGGTCGAAGCGTTCCTTGTAGATGCGCTTCGGCATCAGCGTGCCGATGGCGCGCGTCCGGCTCGACCACTTGAACGCGCCCGAGAAGCAGCAGTCCAGGATCAGCAGGAGGTGACGGCAGGGCAGGGCCTGTAGCGCGTCCTGCACCTCGGCCATCGGAAGCAGCGAGGCGACGTTGGTGGGGTCGGCGTCGGCCGGCACGAGGTAGCCGGCGGGCCCGTCGTCGCCGTCCCCGGCAATACCGTGTCCGGCGAAGTAGAACAGCACGCGGTCCTCGGGGCCGACCTGCCGCGGCAGCGTCTCGTGGAGCAGCGTCCGCATGGCCTGGCCGCTGGCGTCGACGAGCGGCGGATGCACGCGGAAGTGCTGCATGTCGGCCAGCACTTGCGCCAGGCGGCGTGCGTCGCTCACGGCCGTTTCGAGCGGCGAGACCCGCTCGTAGGCATCGATGCCCACGATGAAGGCCAGGTGCTGGGCGAACCGAAGCGCGTCGCGTCCGTCCGGCGCGCCGGTGGTCGTCCTGGGCTCCACGGTGGGGCTCACCAGGCCACCGACATCAGGGCCTGCTGGCCGGGTTGCGACACGAAGTAGTTCATGTGATGGCAGGCCACGTTCCGCCGCACGGGTGGATGCCGCCGCTCGCCCTGGACGCCGAGGATGCTCTCGACTCCGACCGCGATGTCGTGGGCCTGGTTGGCGAACAGCGTGTCGAAGACCATGCCCTGCCCGAGCTTGCCGAGCAGCTGGCCAGACAGCGCGTCGCCCGGCTCCTGCCAGGTGGCGACGTCGCCGGCCAGGATGGTGTACGGGATGCCGGGGTCGTCGCTGTGATTCAGCGTGCGGATGAACTCCGATGCCGGGTGCATCTGCTCGAGCGTGGGCGTCAGCGCCTGCGACCGGTTCAACGCGAACAGCAGGGCGCTGCTGAACGGGATGAGCGCCGGCAGGTAGTTCAACGCCAGCCCGGTGAGCATGGTGAGGACCTTCCTGGCCTCGTCGATGTGCCCGAACGGCGACCCGTGGTTCGGCGTCCCGCACATCACGAGATGGTCCACGATCCGGTTGCCCTGCTCGCGCTCGATCAACCAGCGCGACACCAGGCCGCCCATCGAGTGCACCAGCAGGGTCAACTGCTTGTCGTCGCGGTCGTGGAAGCCGGCCGCCCGCAGCTGGTCCTTCAGCTGTCGCGCGGTCGCATCGATCGGCGTCGACAGGTTCTCGTAGTCGTACGTGAGCACGAGATCGAACTGCCCCTCGAGCCCGCAGGCCTTGACGCCGGCGGCCATGCCCGCGGTGTCGCCGATGATGCCGTGCACCAGCAGCAGCACCCGCGTCGCCGCGGCGACCTTGTCGGCCAGACCGCTCGCCTGGTGGTGAATGGTCCCGTCGGCCCGGAACTCCACCCAGCGCAGCTGGTTGACGTGCTCGCGCTTCAGCCAGGTCTTGAGGAAGTACAGCTTCAGCGAATCGCCGAGGCCACGCTGACCCGCAGAGGGACCGGCAAGATGGTCGATCGTCACGCGGATGCTGCCGTCCGGCTCCTTGCGGGGCGTCCCGCCCAGCAGGACGTGCTGACCGTCGTACACCACCGGCAGAATCCCCTCGTCTTCGCCCAGCGGCACCGTCAGGGCAATCTCGAGCGGCGTATCTTTCAGCGAAGCGGCGTTCCGGATGTCGGTCAGCTCGAGCATCCCGAGGCCGTCGCCACCCCGCGCCGCGGCGAAGTCCAGCAGCCGCAGGCCATGAGCCTCGTAGGCCCTGGAGAAGTCGGGGGCCTGCGATATTCCGCGCGCGGAGCCCCGCGCCGCGCCAAGATGGATGGTGGCCGTCACCGCGGGGTGTCCCATCACCACGATCTGGCCGCCGGCCACGCTGGTGTCGGCCGCGCCCACCTGGTCGATCTGACGGACCACGTGGACGGTGAACGGCCGGGTGAACCACTCGTTCCGATGAAAGGGCTCGCCCGGCGGCTTGACGGTACCGATGGCCCTCGTGGCCGCCTGGCCGAGCTCGAGCTTCTCCTGCGCGAGCAGGAAGTCGTCCACCTTCTCCGTGGACACGATCAACCTGAACGGCTCGAACGATTCGTGGACGCCGTCTTCGAGATAGAAGAACTCCATCGGCTGGTCGCCCCACAGGGTCATCCACTCGCCGCCGGCCGGGACCGGCTCGTTGCGCTGGGGGTAGATGCCGTAGTCGCTCGAGAAGTACGCCAGCATCACGTGCAGGGGCTGCCCCGTGCGGTTGCGCACCTTGAAGCGCCCTCGAACCTGCCGCCAGTCATCACCAGCACGCGTGCATCGGAGCGTGGCGTCGGGGCCGAGGTGGATCTCGGTGCCGCCGCCGTCACGCTCCTCCTCGAAGACGAGCTCGACCTTCGCCGCGTCCAGTTTCGTCGCGGGGTTCTGCAGCGCGAGCAGGCGCTCCCACGCCAGCACGTGCTTCAGGGGCGGCAGCAGCGCGGCCGCCGCTCGCTCGGGCGCGCTGCCGGTGAGATCGGCGGACGCGATCTCGATGCCGCGGCCCGTCTCGGTCAGCACCACGCGGCCGTCCGCGGCGATCAGTGCGTACCGCGTCGGGGTCTGCGCGGCCACGAGCATCACGCGCGCGACAGGGTCGTCGTCGAACAGGGCCTGCACCGCCTCGCGTGACGTTTCATCTCCGGCGAAAGCGACCGGCACAGGCGGCGCCGGCAGGCTCATCATCTCGGCGCGGTACCGCGTGTGCTCCGCACTGTCGAACTCGAGCGCCAGCTCGCTCGCCTGCGCGCCCACCTGCACGACGGAGGCGGTGCCGGTGGGCGTCGTCTCGTCATCTTCCCGGTAAAGGGCCATCGTCACCGCGCCCGCGCCTGCGCTCGGCACGCCGTGAATGGCACCGCACTCCACGGTCCACACGCCGGCGTCGCACCACGCCGTGAATCGCCGGTGGCGGCGGGGCGTCGTGCGGCCCAGGAAACCGGCGCCGGCGTCGAAGCGGCCGAAGGTTTCGAACTGCGGATCCTGATCGAAGGCCCGCGACCGGACGGCGGCGCGGCACCGTGCGAACACGTCCGCGTAGCTCAGGTCGCCGCCCGATCGCTCGAGGACCTCGAGCAACGTGCTGGTGAACACGCCGGACGGTTCCTGGGACTCCTGCGCCAGTTGCCCGCGCTCGCACGCGGCCAGCAGGATGTGCCGGGCCGTCGGAATGGCCAGCGGGTGCTTCGCGTCTCGCAGGCGCGCATAGTGGCCGCCCAGGTAGCTCTCGAGCGGCCGCGCCGTGGTCACCTCGTCGGTCAACCGCGGAATGAGCCCGCGCAGCGCGTCGGCGCCGCGGGTGCCTGACCCCGAGTGACAGCAGTCGAGGATCACCGCCATCTGCGAGACCCGGGGGGCCACTTCGGCGATGAGGACGGCCAGCTCCTTGTCGGCCAGGTCGTAGCCGCCCGGGCGGCTGTCGAAGCACACCAGCCCTTCGTCCCTGCCGTCCGGATAGAACTCCTTGAACGCCGGGTCCGACGCCCAGCGCGCGCCGTGCCCGCAGAACTGGAACAGCGCGACGTCGTCCTCCCCGGCCTGGCCGAGATGCGAGCGGAACGCCTCGACGATGCCGGCGCGCGTGGCGGCCTGGTCCTGCAGGACCTCGACAGCGAGCGAGGCGGGGGCCACGTGCCGTCGAAGATAGTCGTGGAAGCGATCCACGTCGTGGCGGCAGCCGGCGAGTGTTCTCACCGGGGGCGCGTAGTCGTTGATCCCGACGAGCAGGGCATAAATCCGGCCTGGCATTGGTCCCCTTCCCTCACGCGGAACCGGACACTGGCGCCCGAGCCGGCGTCGAGCGACGGCCTGGCCGGGAGGGCGGGCCAAGTGTATCTCCGATGTTCTCCCGCTAGACGGGCGGGCATCGCGTCTCGGTCAGCGGCACGACGCCAGGTAGCGCTCCAGCTCTTCGCGAAGCGCAGCGACCCGCGCAGGCTCCGCCTGTTCGGCCCTGGCGATCAGCTCCCGCTGCCACTTCTCAGCCTCCTCGCAGCGGCCCAGGCCGGCCAGCGCCGCGGCCATGATGGCGCCATCGCCGACGGCGCCGGTCGCCTCGTAGACCCGGCGCGCGAGTTCCAGCGCCCTGGCAGAGTCGTGCAGATCCCGCTGCCCGCCGGTGGCAAGCAGGGACGCCAGCTGTGCCGCGGTGCGTCCCTTCGTGGGAAACAGGGCGTGGCTCCGCTCGAGCGTGTCGAGCGCCTCCCGGTGACGTCCGAGCATCGTGAACACGCTCGCCTGGTTCAAGACGGCGTCTTCGTTGTCCGGGTTTGCCTTCGCAACCGTCGCGAATGCGGCAAGCGCGTCTTCCAGGCGTCCCAGCCGGCCGAGCTCGCGGCCCAGGGTGAGGCGCGCCTCGAGATCGTCAGGCGTCAGCTCGAGCAGCCGCGCCAGGTGTCGCACCGCCTCGTCATGTCGACTCCTTGCCGCGTAGAGCACGCCGATGTTGTAGAGCGCGGATCGATTGTCGGGATCCAGATCGAGCGCCTTGCGAAATTGATCGATGGCTCCATCCACGTCGGCAAGCTGTCCCAGGGCCGACCCGAGGTTGACGCGGGCAGGCAGGTTCTCGGGTTCGGCCGTCACGGCTTTCCTGAAGGCCTCGGCGGCTTCGGCATATCGGCCGGCCTCGAACGCCAGGCGCCCGCGAAGCAGCGAGAGACGTGCGCCCTGGATGAGATCGGAAAGGCCATCGACGAGGGGATCGGCGACACGAACGCCGACAGGCCCCTGGTGCCGGAGATGCGCTTGTGCCTGCTCGGTCTGGCCGAGCCCGCGATAGGCCAGGCCCAGGACGTAGTGGACGCGACTGGCGTCGGGCACCCGGGTCAGGACCCATGAGAAGTGCTCGACAGCCCGCGCGTAGTCGCGGCGGGACATGGCCACCTGCCCGAGCCCGTAGCGGGCGGCGGCCATCGACGCGTCGATGGCCAGCGCGGCTTCGAACGCGCTGGTCGCCTCCTCGATCCGGTTCTGCCCCAGGAGCAGATTCCCGACATGGACGGCCAGGGGCGCGTAGTCGGCGCGGAGGGCCCGAGCGCGATCGTAGTACGAGAAGGCCTCGTCCACCAGGTTCTCCTGCTGAAGCAGGTAGGCCAGCAGGTAGGGCCAGCGGAAGTCCGCGGGCGCCAGGCGATGTGCCGCGAGATAGCTGGCCCTGGCCAACTCGGTGAGCGAGTACGCGTGATACGCCTGCGCCAGCAGGCCGTGGGCCAGCGCCACGCGCTCGTCCGGCGCGCCGTCGCGGACGAGGGCCTCCGTCGAGGCTTCGAGCGACCTGAGGTGTTCCGCGACCGCGGGCTCGAGCGCGGCCCGCTCCTGAGCGGCAAGGGCTTGACACACGATGGCGAGGGCCACGCCGTGGGCCAGCACGAGACGCGTGATCCGACCCCCGCCTCGCCGCACGTTCGCCATCAGGTCGACCATGTGCCCAGCCCGGCGGGTCTCACTTGACGGACGGCGACGTGCCCTCTCGAAGCGTCACGTACTTCGACGCGGGCACGTTCGACCACCGCTCCGTTTCGCCGGAGGGCCAGCGGACCAGCACCCGCTCGATACGGGAGGCCCCCAGGCCGACCAGCACTCTCGGATCGTGAGCCGACAGGTACCCGCCGTCGGTGCGCGCCCGGCGCCGCAGCGTTCGCTTGTCCGATGTCTGGATCTCGACATGTGCGCCCAGCATGTCCCGCGCGGCCGCGCGGCCGACGAGCCGGACACCCACCCAGCCGCTCCGCTGCCCGACCGTGTTCAGCAGGACGCGGGCCGGGCCGTTGCTGTTCGTCAGGACCGCATCGGTGTCCCCATCGTTGTCGAGATCGCCCAACGCCGTGCCGCGGCTGACCTCGGTCAACTGGAACGCCGGCCCGGCCCGATCGGAGATCTCCACGAAGGTTCCCTTGCCGGTGTTGCGAAACAGCTGATTCGGCTGTCCGAGCGGATAAGGGTCCCGGCTGTCGGCCGTCAATCGGCGCACGGCGCCGTTGGCCGAGAGCAGATCGAGCCAGCCGTCGTTGTCGAAGTCGAACCACAGCGTCCCGAATCCCGTGTACCTGCGCCCCAGCCCCAGCCCCGCCTCCCGGGTCCGATCCTCGAACACGTTGCCGCCAAGGTTGACATACAGCGTGTTGGTCTCCTCCATCAGGTGGGTGAGAAAGATGTCCGGATGCCCATCGCCATTGAAGTCGCCCGCATCGACGCCCATGCCCGCTTCCGCCTGGCCATCCCGATTGAGGGCCGTCCCGCTGAGGAGCGCCTCGTTCTTGAACGTGCCGTTCCGCTGGTTGATCCAGAACTGGTTCTCGTAGCCGTCGTTGGCCACGTAGATGTCCGCCCAGCCATCGCCATCGAAGTCGTCGGTGACGACCCCGAGGCCGGCGCCGAACTCGCGGGCGATGCCCGACGCGACGGAGACGTCCTGAAAGGTACCGTCCCCCTTGTTGCGAAAGAGCACGTCGGGCACTGGCGGGAACGTCTTCGGCCCGCAATAGTCTCGTGCGCTCGTGTTCGCATAGCAGTTCGGGGGGCGGGACAGGTCGACGTGCACATAGTTGGTCACGAACAGATCGAGCCATCCGTCGCGATCGACGTCCACGAACGACGCGCTGGTGCCCCACCGGGTATCGCCCGTCCCGGTGCGCGCCGTGGCATCGACGAACGTCCCGTCGCCGCGGTTGACCCACATCTGGTTGGCGCCGAGGTTGGTCACATAGAGATCGACCCAGCCATCGTTGTTGATGTCACCTGTCGCCACGCCCATTCCGTAACCCCGCGCCGCCAGGCGGCTCGCGTCGGTCACGTCCGTGAAGGTCACCCGCGGAGGGCGGGCTCCATCCGACTTCAGGTCGTTGCGGTAGAGACGGCCGATCGGGGGTCCCGAGCCGCGCCAGGGCGCGACCGTCTTCCGTGGATCGTCTCCGGGCCGCAGCGTCGAGCCCTGGACGAGGAAGAGATCGAGGTCCCCGTCGTTGTCGAAGTCGAGGAGCGCCGCTCCCGACCCGATGATCTCGGGATAGAGGGACTCTCCGGTCAGGCCGTTGTAATGGCGAAAGGACACGCCGGCGGCATCGGTGACGTCGGCGAAGATGCCGTCGCTGCCGGATCCGGTCGATGCAGAAGGTCGCTGGCCATCGTCCATGCCCGGGTCGGCTGCGCCGGCCAGGTGACTGGCGGCGAAGAGACTCGACACGACGAGCAGGGAGACGGACCAGCGATGTCCCATGAACAGGACGAACGGGCCTATGGCCGCTTCCGTGGCCGGCCGTTGGCGTCTTGCGTCTGATCGGTGCCGACCGGTAGCGCCGCAGGCGGCGTCGGCGCGGAAGGGGCGGCGACCCCGGCAGGGACTGGTATCCCGGGCCGTGCCCCTTCGGGCCGGCCTGCCGGGAGTTGGTCGGCAGGGAGAGCGACGACTTCGGATGCGTGCCGTCCCTCGAACGGCCGCGTTCCCGGGGCCCGACCGTTCGCTTCATTCGAGGGGCTCGTGTCATCGTGATCGGCATCGCCATCGGGCTCGGCCAGCGCCTCGTCGGACGTGAGCGCGGGAGGCGACGTGAGTGGCGGCGGCTCGATGTGCCGGCCACCTCCCGGCGACGTCGACTCGGTGTCCTTCGTGGCTGCGGTGGCGCCCGCCGGGGCGTTGCCCGTCGCCAGCACGAGAATCAGCGCGAAGTCCGAAGGTCCCGTGGTCCCGCTGCGGCGCCGGGCCACGTACCCGGCGGCCGACTCGAGGAGACGATCGATGGCCTGAGCCTCCGGAACGCGGTCGAGTTGCAGCGATATTCGCTTGCCAGCCAACAGGTCGGCGCTGACCACCCGGGTCCCACCCACCCTCGCCCATTCGTCGAGGACTTGGCGGACCGTCACGTCCTGCGCCACGAGAGTGACAAACCCCTGGTCGAAGGCCAGCTCCAATGTCTGCGCGTGCACCGGTCGCGGACCGAAGAGCAGCAGGATCGCCGCCCCGCCGATGGCGGCCCTTGCGAGCCTTGCGAACACGGCGGCCGGCATGGATGGAGTCTAGAGCAGGACCACCGCGACTGTCACTCGCCAAAGTGGCACGGCTTCGGACTGGCGTACCGTTTTGGTAGATTTACGCTCATGGAACCGGCTCAGGCCATCGAGGCGGCGGCAGCGTCCGCGGCCGATCGGAGCTGCCTGTGGTCGACGGTCATCAACACCCTTCAGCTGGCAACGGTGGTCGAAGTCGGCGTGTTCGCGGGCGCCTTCGCTAGACACATCCTCGAGGCATGTCCTACCGTCTCCCGCTACTACCTGATCGACCCCTGGCGCCACCTCGACGACTGGAACAAGCCGGCGAACAGGTCGGATCGAGAGTTCGCCGTGATCCGGGAACAGGCGATGGCTGCGACCGCGTTTGCCGAGGACCGGCGCATCGTCCTGGAAGGCACGACGCGGGAGGTTGCCCATCGCCTCCCGAGTGCGGGCGTCGATTTCGCCTACATCGACGGCGACCACACCCTCAGGGGCATCACCATCGATCTGATACGCATCTGGCCGGCGCTCCGTCCCGGTGCCATCCTGGCCGGCGATGATTTCTGCCCCTCGCTCTGGCAGCACGCGCCACAGTTTGAACCAACCTTCGTGTTCCCATGGGCGGTGCACTTCGCGGAAGCCATGGAGTGCCCAATCTTCGGCCTGCCCTTCAATCAGTTCGCGATCGTCGCCCGTGGTCCTTCGGGAGAGAGCTTCGCGTTCCACGATCTCACGAACTCGGGCCAGTACGCGACGACGGCCGTCCGGGATGCACTGAGGCCCCAGGTGTCGACCCAGGCGTCCTCCACTCCTCTACGCGGGCACTCTACTTGAACACACGCCAGTACCCGACACTGCCGGTCACCGGAAAGCCGGTGCGCCCGGTGAGTTTCGTCGTCGTGCACTTCTCGGATGACTACTTCCACAACATCCTTCGTTCGGAAGCGGTCCAGGATCCGTTCAACCAGTTGATCACGATCGACAACCGGCAGAACCTGTTCTTCGATAACCTGGGCCAGGCCATCAACGCCGGCCTCGAGCGGGCGGCGCACGAGTTGATTGCGGTGGTGCACGAGGATGTGCTGCTTCCGCAGGGATGGCAGCAGCGACTCGAACGATCGCTCGCCGACCTGGAGCGGGTGGACCGCGAGTGGGGCGTCGTGGGATCCGTGGGGTGGACGATGGAGGGAGGCCACGAAGGACACTGGAGCGATCCCCACACCTACCAGAACACGTTGGTGA
>DAIRFN010000390.1:0-3937 GCA_036795065.1 Vicinamibacterales bacterium | reverse complement strand
GATGCCCGGCATCAGCTGGCGTTCCCATAGCTGCTTGCCCGTAGCCGGATCCAGCGCCATGAGCTTGCCGCCGCCGTCACCCACGAAGATCAGGTTGCCGGCGGTGGAGAGGACGCCGCCGCTGGGATTGAACTCGTTGCGCCAGCGCTCCTTTTGCGCCACCGGATCCCACGCCACCAGGAACCCGCGGCGGCCCGGCAGTGGGGCGGGCGCGGGCGGGGCGGCCGCGGACGCCGCCGCGGCAGGGGACTGGCCCAGCCGCGTGCCTGTGTTCCACTGGCCCATCTTGAACTCGAAGTTGTCCACCGCCTGGAAGTTCGACGCCGTGTCCTGCCCGGGGAAATAGACGAGACCCGTTGCCGGGTTGAAGGCCATGGGCGGCCAGTGGTGCGCGCCCACGGGTGACGGCGAGAGGCGCGCGCCCTTCTTGCCGTAGCGCGCCTCGGGGGTTTCCACCGGACGTCCCGTCTTCGGATCGATGTGCGTGGCCCAGGTGACCGTGGTGAAGGGCGCCGCGGAGAGAAACTCGCCGGTCAGGCGATCCAGCACGTAGAAGAAGCCGTTCTTCGGCGCCTGCATCAACACCTTCCGGGGCTTCCCGTCAATCGTCAGGTCCGCCAGGATCATCGGCTGCGCCGCGTTGTAGTCCCAGTCGTCCCCGGGCGTGGTCTGGTAATGCCACACGTACTGGCCCGTCTGGGCGCGCAGCGCGACAATGGAGGAGAGATAGAGATTGTCGCCGGATCCCTGGCTGCGGTGGTCGCGGCTCCAGGGCGATCCGTTACCGGTGCCCACATACACGAGGTCCGCCTCGGGGTCGTACGCGATGCCGTCCCACGGCGTGCCGCCGCCGCCGTACTTCCACCACTCGCCCTTCCAGGTCTTCACCGCGCGCTCCATCGATCCGTCCTCGAGCCCGAGGGACGGATCGCCGGGCACGACATACCAGCGCCACGCCTGCTTGCCGCTCTCGGCGTCGTAGGCCGTCAGGTATCCGCGCACGCCGTACTCGCCACCGCCGTTCCCGATGAGCACCCTGCCCTTCACGATGCGCGGGGCGCCGGTGATGGAGTAGTCGCTGCCGACCGGCGTGGTCTGTACCGACCACGCCACGTGGCCGGTCTGCGCGTTGAGGGCGACCAGGCGCCCGTCGAGCAGGCCCACGTAGACTTTGTCCTTGTAGATGGCGACGCCGCGATTCACCGGGCCGCAGCAGTAGCGCGCGCCGCCCTCGCTGAAGCCGCCCTTCACCAGCGCCGGATCCCAGCGCCACTTCAGCGTGCCGGTCCGCACGTCGATGGCGTACACCACGCTCCACGTGGAGGTGCCGTAGAGCACGCCGTCGTAGACGATGGGTGTGGTTTCGATCTTGCCCTGGGAGCCGACCTCGACCGACCACGCCACGCCGAGTCGCGAGACGTTCGACTGATCGATCTGGGTGAGCGGGCTGTGATGCGTTTCCGCATAGTCGCGCCCATAGGTCACCCAGTCGCCGGCCGCCGGGCTCCGCAGCATGGCATCGTCCACCTGGCGGGGCGCCTGGGCAGACAGGGTGAGCGCGGCGGCGGTGCCGCCCGCGACCATCAGGGCGGACCAGAGCCCGGTTCGAAGGGACGCTCGCATGCAGGGTTCTCCTCTGAGCGGCTTCACGGGGCCGCGTGCCGCGAATTCTAGCGCAGGTCGAAGGCCGCGTGGCGCCGGGGCCTATCGGCCTCCGGCGACGTCGATGAAGGCGCCCGTGGTGAACGACGCCTCGTCCGACAGCAGCCAGAGGATGGCCGAGGCCACCTCGTCTGCCGTCCCGCCGCGCCGCATCGGGACGAAGGCCTTCACGCGGTCCACTCGATTGGGCTCGCCGCCGCTCGCGTGGATGTCGGTGTAGATGAACCCGGGGCGCACGGCGTTGACGCGAATGCCTTCGAGGGCCACCTCCTGCGCCAGCCCGATGGTCATGGTGTCGATGGCAGCCTTCGACGCGGCGTAGTCCACGTATTCGCCCGGCGACCCGGTACGCGCGGCCGCCGACGACACGTTGACGATGGCGCCTCCGGCGCCGCCGTGTCTCGTGGACATGCGGCGCACCGCCTCGCGGGCGCAGAGGAACGCGCCGACGACGTTGGCCTGGAAGACCCGCTGGAGCCGGGCGGCATCCATTTGATCCACCCGCATCTGCGTTTCCAGGATGCCGGCGTTGTTCACCAGCCCGTACGGCGGGCCGAGGGCGCTCGCAGCCGCCTCGAACAGCCGCACGATCTCGGCCTCCACCGAGACATCGGCTGCCACGGCCATGGCGCGCGCGCCGGCGTTCTCGATGTCGCGGACCACCTGTTCGGCTGCGTCGCGGTTCTGTCGGTAATTGACGCAGACGGCGTAGCCGCGTGCCCCCGCGAGTCGCGCGGTGGCGGCGCCGATGCCGCGGCTGGCGCCGGTGACGATGAGGACACGCGTGGACATCAGGGCTTCGTCACAGCGGCATTCCAACTGGCGGTGTAACTCCAGCCCTGTCCCATCGTGCGCGTGCTGTCTCGGCTGCTCTGCCCGACGACAGTGGTTCCCGACGCCTTGAAAGCATCAACGCTGCCGGCGCTGGCGAGCATCTGGCTGCCCCGCAGGTCGCCGATGTAGGGGACGATGTTGCGAATGGATCCGTCCGGGCCGACCAGGATGGAGAGGCCGGACAGCTTGCTGCCTTTCAGCACGGACTGGCCGCCGCGGGCCAGCTCGCGGGCCAGCGCCTCGGGAGGGATGGGCCCGTCGGTGAGCACGATCTGATAGACCAGTTGGTCGAACATCGTGAAGGCGTGCGCGTAGGCGTGCGTGAGGGCGACCGTCGCCTTGCCGAGCTGCACACTGCCCGCGGCGGTGCCGGGCGCTGCCGGAATGCCTGGAGCGGTCGCCAGTTGCGCGAGCGCGGCCACCGTGAAGCTCGCGACGAGGCCAGCCGCGACGAGCGCGATCTGAAGGCGCGCGCCGGGGCCGAGCGGGCGAAGGGGAATCATCATGCGCGGAGTGTAGCGGATCGCGCTGTGGTCGGCGCAGCGACCTGGTGCCACGCGCCTGCTGGAGAACGTCGATCGCGCACCTCGGGAGGTCTGACCGAAGTGGAGAGGATAATGAGATGACGTGACGCCACCCGAGATCCTGATCCTCGGCGCCGGACCCGCCGGCAGCACCGCGGCGCGTTTCCTCGCGTTGTGGGGCCACCCGGTCACCATCGTCACCAAGCCCGAGGGCGCTGGCGTGCCGCTCGCCGAGTCGCTCACCCCCAGTTGTGGGAAGTTCTTCGACCTGCTCGGCATCCGCGATGCCATCGACGGCGCTGGATTCGTGCGCGCGACGGGTAACACGGTGTGGTGGGGCGCAGGCGAACCGCGTGTGGAGATCTTCGCGAACGGTGAGCGCGGATGGCAGGCCACGTCCACGGCGCTCGAGCGCGTGATGCTGGCCGAGGCCGAGCGCGCCGGCGCGCGCGTCGTGCGACACGCGCTGACGCCCGAAGAGGCAGCCGCGCGTCCCGCTGCGTTCCGCCTGGATTGCACCGGCCGCGCGGGTTTGCTCGCGCGCGCCCGAGCCGGTCGTCGCATGGAGGAGGGCCACCGCACGGTGGCGCTCGCGGCCCGCTGGCACCGCGCGGACGGCTGGCCCCTGCCGGATCCCTCGCACACGCTGATCGAGTCTTACGCCGACGGGTGGGCGTGGTCCGTGCCCCTGGATGGCATGCGCCGCGCGGTGGCCGTGATGGTTGACCCACGAACGACGGAGATGGTCCGGGGTGACGGTGCCCGTGTCACCTATCTTGCCGAGCTGAAGAAGACCTCCCGGTTGCGCGCGCTGGTGGCCGGAGCGACGCTCGAAACCGGGCCCGCGGGATGGGACGCCTCGATGTACTCGTCGACCACGTATGCCGGGCCCGACTGGCTCGTGGTGGGCGACGCGG
>DAIRFN010000132.1:0-13812 GCA_036795065.1 Vicinamibacterales bacterium | reverse complement strand
GCAGGTCATTCCGCAGGGTGCGTTCTCCCTGCCGCGAAGGGCCAGGAGCCCCTACCCGCCGATCGGCGCCGTCGATGTGCCCCAGACCTCGATTCTCCGGTGGACCGCTGGCGAGAAGGCCGCTTTGCATGATGTGTACTTCGGCGAGGATGCCAACGCCGTCGCCAACGCGGACACAACCACGACGGCCACTTATCGCGGCCGACAGGCCCTCGTGGGAGCCACCGACCCGCGTGCGCAGCGTGGCCAACGCCTCGCTCTGCTCCTCGAGGGCTCGGACGCCTCCCACCCACAGGTCGCGCGCGTTCGCAGCGGCGAGGTTGGATCGCGCCGCCTGCAGCAGCAGTGGGATGGCCTGCAGGCGCGTGGCCAGCTCCGCACCCTGCGCGGGAGAGAGGGGCTCCACCTGCTCGAGGCGCGTCCGAGGCCAGATGGGGTAGTCGTACAGCTTGATGGCGCCGTGGATGACGGGGCCTTCCTTGGCCGGTGTGTCCGATTCGTCCGTGATGACGGATGCGTAGTACGCGGGGTCGCGCGCGAACGGCTGCAGCACGCGGAGGTGATACTCCATGCCGTTCATCTCGGCGCGGACGAGATGATGATCCACCTGCTGCGGCACCGTCCACCCGGTCCGGTCAATCGCGGCGAGACGCGCCTGCAGTGCGCGGAGCCCTTCGAGCCGCTTCGCGTTGGTCGCCGGCGTGTAGTCGGGCACCCCGCCGGCGAGCCGCGGCGGTTCCTCGAACGCGCGCCACTCCTGGAAGAGCGCCAGCAGTTGGCCGTAGGACCCGGGCTGGGCGTCGCTGACGCTCGCGGCCGACAGGGCCAGGACAATAGCAAGCGCCAGACGAATCGCAAGACGAGGGGTGGTCATCAGGGTAGCCCCGGCGGCGTGACGCTCGCGGCCGGCTTGGTGCCCTTCAGAATCCAGCGCTGCATCCGGCGGCCGTTGCCGGCTTCACCGGTATACATCCGGTTCTGCGAGTCGATGGCGATCATGTGCGCGCGGATGAACTCGCCGGCCTGTCGGCCGGGCTTGCCGAAGCGGTCGAGAATCGCCAGGTCCTTCCGGCGCAGGATCCACACGCGCTGGTTGGTGCCGTCGATGAGGTAGAGCAGGCTCTGCTCGGGGTCGCGCGAGAACTGCAGGCTGAAGCCGCTGCCCGACCCGCCGGTTTCCGGACGAACGTACTTCTCCGTGAGGTACTCGCCGTCCTGCCGGAACACCTGGATGCGGTTGCCCCGGCGGTCCGAGACGTAGATCAGCCCGTCCTTCGATCCCACCAGGCCGTGCAGGGTGGCGTATTGCTGCGGTGGATTCGCCACGCGCACCGGGTACTGGTACTTCACGGTGTCATCAGGGCGCTTGCCGTACGCGCCCCAGTGGCGCTTGTACTTGCCGGTGGCCGCGTCGTACACCACGACACGCTTGTTGATGTAGCCGTCGGCGATGAAGATCTCGTTCGTCTTCGGCTCGACATAGAAGTTGGCCGGGCCGCCCAGGTGATCCGGATCGTTGCTGCCCTTGTTCACGCCCGGCTCGCCGATCGTGAGCACGTGCTTGCCATCCCGCGTGAACTTCATCACGTGATGGCCGTTGCTCGTGCCCATCCACACGAAGCCGTTGTGGTCGATGTAGATGCCATGCTCCTGGTCGAACCACGTGTAGCCCTCGCCGGGGCCGCCCCAGGCCTGCAGCACCTTGCCCTCGGGGTCCAGCTCCAGGACCGGCGGGGCGGGAACGCAGCAGTCGGCGATGGGCGGCTTGACCGCGGCGCCAATCTCCTGCGGCGTGAGACTGGACGGCATGTGGATCACCCACAGGTGGTCCCGGTCGTCCACGAACAGCCCGCGGATGTCGCCCAGGATCCAGTCGTTCGGGAGCGTCGGCGGCCACGTAGGATCGACCTGGTAGATCGGCAGCTGGTCGGCCGTTGGCGACCCGGGGGCGGGCTTCGCGTTCGCCCCTTGCGCGACCGCCACCGCCGGCAGGAGCAGAGCGGCAACGAGTGCCGCGCATGTGCGTGAAGGTGTCCGCCGGAGCGTCGTGCCCGTCGTGTAGAGTCTCTCTGTAGCCATGATGCGCGCGCGACCGAATCCTACACTACCAGGTGAGGCCTGACATGATGACTGCCCTCGTTGTCGCCGCGGCCGTCGCCTACGCCCATCCAGAACAGTTGGTAGACACTGCCTGGCTCGCGGCGCATGCCACGGATGCGAACGTGCGCGTGCTGGACGTGCGGCGGTCAGGCTTTGACACCGGTCACATTCCCGAGGCGCTCTGGCTGGATCCCGAAGCGATTCGTGATTCGGAGAACGTGCCGAGCTTCATGCTGGCGCCCGCGGCGTTCTCGCGGGCCATGGGAGATCTCGGCATCTCCAACCGCACGCGCATCATCCTCTACGACGATCGCGGCGGGCTCCTGGCCGCCCGCGTGTGGTGGATGCTCCATGCCTACGGCCACGCGGACGTCGCGCTGCTGGATGGCGGCTGGGTGCGATGGACGGCCGAGAAGCGGCCGACGACCACCGATTACGCTCCCGTGCAGCCTGCCACGTTCACCGCCACGCTCCAGCCTCGATGGCTGGCGACGGTAGACGAGGTCGTCGCGGTGATGGGGAAGCCAGGCGTGAAGATCCTCGACGCGCGGACCGTCGCAGAGATGGATGGCAGCGACACGCGCCTGAGCAGCCGCGGGGGCGTGATTCCCTCGGCGCAGCCGCTCTATTGGGAGGATCTGCTCGATCCGGTGCAGAAGACGTTCAAGCCGGCCGACGAGCTGCGTGCGATCGTCGAACGGCGCGGCATCAAGCCCTCCGACGATGTGATTGCCTATTGCTGGGTGGGGCATCGGTCCGCGGTCGACCTGTTTGCCTTGCGCCTGATCGGTTACGAGCGGCTGCGGAACTACCTCGGTTCCTGGGAGGAATGGAGCCGCCGCACGGACTTGCCCACCGCGCCGCTCGGCAAATAGGCCGTGGGCGCGATTGGTCAGGGCGCCAGGCCCTCCCGCGACCACCTCGGGGGTGCACACGCAGGCCGGGATTGGCCCCGGCTGACATCGCGCGGCCCCTGCGGGTCGCGCGAACAAAGGGCTTGACGCCCAGAACGGCGTGGCATATTGTTGGCACTGACAACTATATGTTCCCGACCTCTTCGCCTCCCGCCGCTTCCCCGGCCGATCTGCAGCGCGACGCACAGGCGCTCCAGGCCGCCGTCGCCGATCTCGTGCGCGTCTACCAGTATCGCGACCGCGATCGCATCTGCTGCCACGACGTCTCGGTGACCCAGTGCCACGCGCTGGAAACGCTCGTCGAGCATGGCCCGATGCGTCTGAGCGACCTCACCGACCGTCTGTATCTCGACAAGAGCACGACGAGTCGCGTCGTGCACGCGCTGGTGAAGAAGGGGTACGTGGAGCAGCACGCGGATCGCACCGATCGGCGCGCCACGGCGCTCGGTGCCACCCGCGCCGGTCGCGACCTATGTGCGCGCATCACCGACGATCTGGTCGAGCAGCAGAAGGAGCTCCTTGCGGAGCTGGATCCCGAGCTGCGTGCCGGTGTCGTGGACGTCATTCAACGCCTGGCGCGGGCGGCCGATTCCCGGTTTCGCGCTGGCGTCTCGGCCCAGGCCAGGGGTTGTGGGACGGACGCGTGTGACCCCGCATGAAGCCGCTTGCCCGCTTTTTTTTGACCGATTAGTTGTTACTGACAATCAAGAACATCGCCACCAGGAGTGAACCCATGCGTCACGTGTCCCTGCCTGTAGTCATCATCGGTGCCGGCCCGGTTGGCCTCGCCGCAGCCGCACACGTCGTGTCCCGTCATCTCACGCCGCTCGTCTTCGAGTCCGGCGCCGCCGTCGGCGACGGCATCCGCCGGTGGGGCCACGTGCGCATGTTCTCGCCGTGGACCTTCAATGTGGATGCCGCGGCAAAGGCCATCCTGGAGCGATACGGATGGTCGATGCCGCAGGGCGACGACTATCCGACCGGGCACGATCTCGTGTCCCGCTACCTGGAGCCCCTCGCGGGCACGGGCGAGCTCGCGCCCCACATCCGGCTGAACACGCGCGTCGTGAGCGTCGCGCGGCAGGACCATGACCTGATGAAGGATGGTGCGCGCGTGGATGCCCCGCTCCTCGTGCGTGTGGTCGGGCCCGATGGTGAGCGCGACGTGCTCGCGCGGGCGGTGATCGATGCCTCGGGCACGATCGCGACGCCCGGGCCGCTCGGCGCGTCGGGACTGCCGGCCCTCGGCGAGCGAGCGGCCGCCGATCGCATCTTCTATGGCATCCCCGATGTGCTCGGCGCGTTGCGGCACCGCTATGCGGGGCGTCGAGTGCTGGTGGTGGGAAGCGGACACTCCGCCTTGAACGCGCTGCTCGATCTCGCGCGGCTCGCCGACGAGGACGCCAGCACGGCGATCGTCTGGGCCATTCGCCGTCCGGCCCTGGGCCAGTTGCTCGGCGGCACGCGCAACGATCAACTCGAGGAGCGGGGGCGACTCGGCTCGCGCGTGCGGCGCCTCCTCGACGAAGGGCGCCTCGAGCTGATGACCAACTTCCGCCTGGACCGGCTGACCATGACGGCCGCCGGGATTGTCGCCAGCAGCGGCCCGCGGTTGGCGGCACCGGTGGACGAGATCATCGCCGCCACCGGCTTCAGGCCGGATTGGTCCATCCTCTCGGAGGTACGGTTGGACCTCGATCCCGCCGTTCAAAGCCCCCGGCCGCTGGCGCCCCTGATCGACCCGAACATTCACAGCTGCGGCAGCGTCCGTCCGCACGGCGCGGAAGAGTTGAAGCAGCCGGACGGCAACCTCTTCGTCATCGGGATGAAGAGCTATGGACGGGCCCCGACGTTCCTGATGCTGACCGGTTACGAGCAGGCGCGGTCGGTGGTCGCCGCCATTGCCGGCGACTGGGAGGCGGCCCGCCGCGTCGAGCTGGTGCTGCCGGAGACCGGTGTGTGCTCGGTGGATCGCAGCTCGAGCACGGCGACGAGCGCGTGCTGCGGCCCGGTGCCCGCGGAACCTGTCGCCGTGACGATTGGCGCGCTCGCCAGCTCCCGTGCCGGTGGCACCACACCGGTGCGGCCTGCTCCACAGGCGAGCTGCTGTTCGTAGGCCTCTCGGGACCCGGATCATGACACCGCGCGCCATCATTGCCCTCGGGATGGGGCAGTGCGTGAACTGGGGCGTGCTCTACTACGCCTTCGCGGTCCTCGTGCAGCCTCTCGAGCGGGAGCTCGGCGTCTCGACGTGGATCGTGACCGGGGCGTTCTCGCTCGCCTTGCTGATGTCGGCCGCGCTGGCGCCCGCGATCGGACGGTGGTGCGATGGCGATCGTGGGGCGTTGGTGATGCAGGCGGGCGGTCTGACGGCGGCGGGGCTTCTGGCCGCCTGGACCCTCATGCCGGGCGTGCTGCCGCTCTACGTTGTCTGGGCCGGAGTGGGGCTCTGCATGGCGGCCACCCTGTACGAGCCGGCGTTCGTGATCGTCGGACGCGCCTTCGAGGATCCGGCGCGGCGCCTGCGCGCCCTCGCCGCGGTCACGTTGTTTGGCGGGCTTGCCAGCACCGTCTTTCTTCCGGTCACGGCTCTGCTGGTTGCCGCGTTAGGATGGCGTGGAGCGGTCCTGGTGCTGGCGGCACTGGTGCTGGTCTCCACGCTCGTCACCCGCACATTCGTGTTTCGCCAACGGCGTGACGCCGCGGCCGGGTCGGCTTCCGAAGCACCCAGGCAGGCTGCCACGGATCGTGAAAGCGATCCCCCGCGGTTCCTCTTCCTCGCAACCATGTTCGCACTGGCCAGCCTTGCCGGCGCGGCATTCACCACCAACCTCGTCCCCGCGCTGGGCGAGCGGGGCATTTCGCCGACCCGTGCGGCGATGCTGGGCGGACTGATTGGCGTGATGCAGTTGCCCGGGCGCGCGCTGCTGATGAACGGCGTGCTCGCTGGTTCTCCGTCGCGATTGCTGGCGGTCAGCCTCCTGCTCCAGGCAGCCGGTCTTGGTGCGGTGGCGTTTGCCCCTTCCATGCTCACGGCCGCGGTGGGAACCATGGTCTTCGCCCTCGGGGCCGGCCTGATGACACTCGCGCGCCCACACCTCATCCAGGCGATGTTCAGCGTGCAGATCGGAGGGCGCCTGAACGGGCGAATCGCCCGGCAACAGCAGCTCGCTCGCGCCGCTGGCCCCCTGGCGGTGGCCTGGCTTGCCGGCGCCCTCGGTTACGCCACCGTGTTCGCGGTCATCGGTGGCGCATTTGCGGCCATGGCCCTGGCATCGCAAAGAGCGCTCTGCAACCTCGGCGGGCTAACCGTCGAGAAGGAGATGGGGGAGGCTCGTGGGCCAGCCCGAACAGCACGGCGCTGACGCTGACGGCGATGGCATCCGCATGGCGCGGGCGCCCAGCGCACCAGCCGAGCAGCAACACACTGTCGAGTGTCTCGTGCTGTCCGCTCCTCCACCCAATGTGCGTCATCGCCTGCCCACCCTCGGCATGCGGATCGCCAGCTGAATCTCGCGCGCGTCTCGCGCGCGTGCGTGCCGTCGATCGTCGGCCAACGCCTCCCTGTTGGAATTGCCCGTGTAATTGCTTCCATGCGCTCCCTGGGTTGCCGCGCCTGCAGCGATCTGGCGCCGCCAGCGCGGGTGGCTTGCGTTGGTACGCGAAATGCTCTCGCCTTGGCAACAACCGCGACCGTTACGAAGGAGGCTCGACATGGCTGAAGCAGGCACGCTCCACGATGCATTCATCGACGAACTGCGCGACACCTACGACGCTGAGCGCCAGCTGACGAAGGCGCTGTCCAAGCTGGCGAAGGCCGCGACCGCCCCGCCGCTCCGCGAGGCGTTCGAATCTCACCTCGAGGAAACGCAAGGACAGATCGAGCGGCTCGAACAGGTGTTCGAGAGCCTCGACGAAAAGGTGCGCGGCAAGCACTGCGAGGGCATCGCGGGGATCATCGAAGAAGGCAAGACGATCATGGAAGAGGACTTCGACGACGACACCATGGACGCCTGCCTGATTGCCGCGGGCCAGCGCGCCGAGCATTACGAGATGGCCGCCTACGGCACGCTCGTCGCCTGGGCCCGCGCGATGGGGCACGACGAGGCCGCGGACCTGCTGCAGCAGAACCTGGACGAGGAGAAGGCGGCGGACGAGAAGCTGTCCAGCCTCGCGGAAGGCGGGATCAACCAGGGCGCCGCCGATCGCGCGCACCCGGAGGACGCAGAGCCGGCTGGCGTCGGCGCCAGGAAGACCGCGGCGAAGGTCAAGCCGGCCCGCCGTTGACACGCGTCTGTGCAGGCGCGTGACGCGGCTGAGGCAGCTTCACGCGCCCGCCCACCAAACCCTCAACGTCGAGCCCGCCAACGGAAGGGCTGCCATGCGCACCACGCACAAAGACACCACTCCCTATTGGGAGGCCTCCGACAGGCTGCCGCCGTTCGGCAGGCTGTCCGAGGACATCCGGGCCGACGTCGTCGTGGTCGGTGGCGGTGTGACGGGTCTCACGACCGCCTACCTGCTGGCGAAGGGCGGCCGCACGGTCGTCGTCTTGGAGCGCGATCGCTGTGCGCGCGCCGACACCGGGCACACTACCGCCCACCTCACGATGGTGACCGATGCCCGTCTCACCGCACTGGCCAGTCGGTTCGGCCGCTCGCACGCGCAGGCCGTGTGGGACGCGGGCCTCGCCGCGATCGGCCAAATCGATCAGATCGTCCGCGACCACGAGCTCGAGGCGGGATTCGAGTGGGTTCCGGGCTACCTGCACGCCCCGATCGATGGCGATACCGTGGATGAGGGTGACGCGCTGAAGGGCGACGAGAGCCTGGCGAAGGAGTTCGGCTTCGACGTCGAACGGCTCGATGCCGCACCGCTGGTCGGCGTGCCGGCCGTGCGTGTCGACGGCCAGGCGCGGGTGCATCCGCGGAAGTACCTGGCCGGGCTCGCGAAGGCGCTCCTGGACTCGGGCGGGCGGATCTACGAACAGAGCGCTGCGACCGCGTTCGACGATGAGCCGCGCTCGGTCACGGCCAACGGTCGAAGGGTCACCTGCGACGACATCGTCATCGCCACGCACAATCCGCTGGCTGGCCTCGCGGGCACGACGGGCGCCGCGCTATTCCAGACGAAGCTGGCGCTCTACACGAGCTATGTCGTCGCCGGGCGGGTGCCGCCGGGCACCGTCGAGGACGCGCTCTGGTGGGACACGGCCGACCCGTACCGCTATCTCAGAGTCGAGCCGCGCCGCGAGTACGATCTCCTGATCTTCGGTGGAGAAGATCACAAGACGGGTCAGGAGACGGAGACAGAGCGCTGTTATGCGCGGCTGGAGACGCAGCTCTCGAGTCTGGTGCCTGGTGTCGAGCTCACACACCGGTGGTCCGGCCAGGTCATCGAAACGCCCGACGGCCTGCCCTACATCGGCCGGAGTGCCGAGCACCAGTACTCCGCCACGGGCTTCGCGGGCAATGGGCTCACCTTCGGCACGCTCGCCGCCATGATCATCGCCGACGCCATCGAGGGACGCGCGAACCCCTGGGCGGAGCTCTTCGACCCTGCTCGCAAGGCGCTCGGCCGCGGGTTATGGGAGTACGTCAAGGAAAACGCCGACTACCCGTACTACCTGATCCGCGACCGCTTCGCCGGGGCCGAGACTCGGTCGCTCCGGACGGTCAAGCGCGGGCAGGGCAGCATCGTCGAGCGCGACGGCGCGAAGCTCGCCGCGTATCGAGATCCGTCTGGCGCCGTGACGCTCCGCTCGGCGACGTGCACACACATGGGATGCGTGGTCGCGTGGAATCCGGCGGAGCGCACGTGGGACTGCCCGTGTCACGGGTCGCGCTTCAAGCCCGGCGGCCAGGTGATCTCAGGGCCCGCGGAACGGCCGCTCGGTGAAGTCGAGTGAGGCCGGCCGTCATTCCGTTCGCAGCGCCGTCATCGGCGCGATGCCCGCTGCCCGCGTCGCCGGTACGATGGACGCTATGAACGCCGCGGCCGCGAGCGCCCCGGCCGCGACGGCCAGGGCCGCCGGATCCCAGAACGGCACGCCGTACAACTGCGAGGAGAGCAGGTAGCCGGCGCCAACGGCAAAGGGAACGCCCAGCACGAGCCCGCCCACGACGCGGCGGAACGCACCGCCCAGCACCAGCCCAATGACCCGCTTGCGATCGGCGCCGAGCGCCATGCGGACGCCGATCTCGCTGGTGCGGCGGGCCACCGAGTACGCCGTCACGCCGTAGAGGCCGATCGCGGCCAGCACCAGCGCGATGACGCCGAACAGGCCGGCCAGGCTCGCCACCGCGCGCTGCTGGTCGAAGGTCCGCTCCACCTGCTCCTGCAGGGTGCGGACGCTGATCACCGCCAGGTTCGGATCCGCCTCGGCGAGGGCACGCGCCACCTGCGGTTCGAGGGCGCCGGGCGTGGCAGTGGTGACCAGCAGCAGCCCGCCGACATAGTGCGAGGCCGTCTCGACGCGCTTCATCATCTCGTTGGCGTAGTTCACCGTCTGCGCGAGCGGCACGAAGAACATCGGCCGCGCCGGGCGATCGAGCTGGAACGACGCGAACCGGGCATCGCCCACGACGCCGACGATGCGGAAGGTATTGACGTTCTCGGGCATGTTCAGCCCGAAGTGCTGGTCGAGCGGATCCTCTTCCGGCTTGAAGAAGCGGCGCACGAAAGCCTCGTTCACCACGGCCACGTTCTGCGAGGTTTCGTTGTCGGCCGCGGTGAAGGGGCGGCCGCGCACCAGCTTGACCCCCAACTGCTGCAGGTAGTCCGCGCTTACGCGGTCCCACGAGGCACCGGTCTGCTCGCCCGGGGCCGGCGTGGGCTTGCCGGCAATCAGGACGCTCTCGCCCCAGTTGTTGGTGAGCGGGTTGTAGAGCGCGAGCCCCGCGCCCTGCACGCCCGGGATGCGCGAGAGCCGTCCCTCCAGGTCGCGGTAGAACGCGGTGAGCCGCTCACCCGTGATCGACGCCGACGGCCGACCCACCGACACCAGCACCCGACCGTCCCGGTTGAAGCCGAAGTCCTGTCCCTCGAGGTTGCCCAGGCTGCGGCCGAGCATCGTCGAGCCGGCCACGAGCACCACGGAGAGCGTGGCCTGCACCACGAGCAGCGCCTTGCGCGCGAACGACGCCCGGTCGCCGGTAGTGCGGCCCGAACCGCGCAGCGCCTCGATGGGATCGGTGCGCGTGGCGAGCCACGCGGGCGCGGTGCCGAAGAGCAGGCCCGTGACGAGCGCGAGGCCGGTGGCAAAGGCCAGCACCAGCGGCGAGGGCATGGTGTCGATCGGCAGCATGCTCGCCCCGGAGAAGGCGAGGGAGAGGAGGAGCCTCGAGGCGCCGACCGACACGATCAATCCAGCCACGGCACCGCCGATGGCGAGCAGGACGCTCTCCACCAGCGCCTCGGTCACGATCTGCCGGCGGGAAGCGCCCATCGCCAGCCGTATCGCGGTCTGGCCGCGCCGTGCCACCGCGCGGGCCAGCAGCAGGTTCGCCACGTTGGCGCAGGCGATGAGCAGCACCAGCGCGCACACCGCCAGCAGGATCCGCAGGCTGCGCCCGTACTGCTCTTTCATCACGCCCACGCCGGCGCCGGCCGGCACCACGGTGACCACCTGCTCGGGCAGCGTTCGCTCGATGCCCGGCATCCAGTTGGCCGGGTAGCCGGCCTCGTGCTGCATCCACTGCCGCAACAGCCCGGTGAGCCGCGCGTCCAGGCCGTCGATGGACGCGCCCGGGCGGAGCCGGCCGATCACCCGCAGCCACGCCGAGATGGGCTGGCGCAGGAGCGACGTCTGGGCCCCGGTGATCAGCGGTTCGTGCTGCAACGGCACCCACATGTCGGGTGGATCGGCCTTCAACGTCTCGCCGAAGAACCCTGGCGGCGTCACCCCGGCCACGGTGAAGGCCTGCCCCTCCACGACCAGCGTGGCCCCCACGATGGAGGGGTCCCCGCCGTACACGCCCTGCCAGGCGTGATAGGCCAGCACCACGACGGGGGAGGCCGCCGCCACGTCGTCGGTGGCGGTAAACACGCGGCCGGCTGAAGCGTTCACGCCGAGCGTCGTGAAGTAGTTGCCAGTGACGTAGGTGGCGCGGAGCGGCCGCGGCGCGTCGTCCACGCCCTGCCGCCGCACACTCATTCGTCCCATGCCGGCCTGGAAGGCGGTGAGCGCCTCGAACTCCGGCACCTCGGCCCTGATGCGCTCGAACAGCGGGAAGGAGAACATGCCCCAGCGGTCCTGGGGACCGCCCTGCACGCAGCAGTTGTCGCCGTCGCCGATGCGGTACAGCCGGGAGGGGTCGGCCACCGGCAGCGACTTCAACATCACCGCATGGATCAGCGTGAAGATGGCCGTGGTGCCGCCAATCCCCAGTGCGAGCGTGAGGACGGCGGTGGCCGTGAAGGCGCGCGCCGAGCCGAATTTCCGGAGAGCGTAGGCCAGATCGCGGAGGAAGGTCCCCATGCCCGCGTTAGACGACGCCCTGGCCGGATCCGTTGTCGTCGCCCGGCCGCGCGGCATCGGCCCACGGCGCTCCCGGCGTAACATTCGAGGATGACGAACGGGCCTTCACGGCAAGCGCGCGTATCGCGCGAATCCCGGCTCCTGCTGCTCACGGTCGCCGTTTGCGCCGCTGTCCTCCTCCTCCTGGCGCGACTGCGGTTCCCCGACGCTCCGCTGGCCGTCGACACGGCGGCGCCGCCCCTCGAGCGCCTGGCGGCGCGTGCGTCCTACGATGCCCTCGCCGCGGACATCCAGCGAGTGGAGCCGATGATTGCGCCGAATCTCATCGCGCTGCGCGTCGCGCCCGAGTTGCCGCCCGCGCCACTCGATCTTCGGGACGTGCTGGCGCGTCCTGACGCCCCTTCCGGTGTCAGGCATGTCGCCGCGCTGCGCATCAGCAGGGACACGGCCCTCGCCTCCCTTGATCCCGGGGCGCGCATCGACGGCATCGTCGGCGGGACGGGTGGCGCCGACCGCGCCGCTGTGCTCGCGGTGGATCCGGTTCGGCGCATCGCTCGTATTCGGGTGCCGGACGCACCCGTGCGAGAGATCGCCCCGCTTCCACTCGCGTCGCTCCAGACGCCGGTCTATGTCGTCGTCGTGGAGGGCACTCAGGCTGGAGTGACCCTCAGGCCCGTCTTCCTCGGGCGCGGTGACCGCTTTGACTCCGTCCGGTGGACGCGGCCGCTGCTCCCACTGGGCGGCATGGCCGTCACGCCAGGCGCACTGCTGTTCTCACTCGAGGGCGAGTTCATCGGTACCGTGGTGGTGGAGGATGGGGCACCAGCCATCGCCGGCGGTCGGGATGTCCTGGACATCGTGGGGAGCCTGGCATCGTCCACCCGGCCAGCGCCGCTCGACCTCGGCGTCGCCGTTCAGCCACTGACACCTGCGCTGGCGGCGGCTTTGGCGGCCGAGCGGGGCGTGGTCGTATCCGAGGTCGCCCCTGGCGGGGCCGCCGCAGCAGCGCTCGAGCCCGCCGACGTGATCACCGACGTCGACGGCTGGTCCACGGACAATCCCCATGAGTTCCTCCTACGCCTTGCATCCCGTCAAGCCGGCACGTCCGCAACCATCGCCATCGTCCGAAATGGCGAGCCACGCACGGTGACGGTGCCGCTGGAGGCTGCGCCAGCCGAGGGATCGCCTGGTGACTCGGACGCCTTCACCTCGGAACGCGGCGTGGGAACACGCGTCGGGCCGGATGCCCGCGCGTCCGGTTCCGGTTTCCGGCCGGGCGACGTCATCACGCGGGCAGGGGCGACAGCCGCTCCCACACCAGCAGAGGTGCGGCGGTTCCTGGCGACGCCGACACCCACGGGTTGGGCCACCTTGATGGTTCGCCGGGATGGCCGTCAGCGCGTCGTGGCGGTGCCGGTTGCCGGGCGGAGCGATGCAGCCGCGCGGTGAATGGCCCGAGATAGGCCCCGACCACCTGGACCCGCCGATCCCTGAGGCTCAGGGCGGGTGGCTGCGGCGGCGCAGGCCCTCTCTCGGCGCGCGGGCCACCGCGGCGCCTACGCTGTTGTTCGTCCTGCTGGGCGTGGCGCTGGGGCCACTGGGGTTCAACATCCTCACGCGCACCGCTCTCAGTCACCTGCAGGGTGCCACCTGGGTCGCCCTGGCGGTGATCGGGGTCTTCATCGGTCTCGGTCTGGCGGCGGTGACGGCAGTCTCGACCCGGCGGACCATCGCCAGCAGCGCGACCATCGCCCTGATCACCATCCCGACCGTCGCCGTCGGGCTGTACCTCCTCGCCGCTCAATCCGGCATCCCTCTTCCGGGGAACACCCTCGCCGGGTCGATGCTGATCGGTCTGTGTGCGTCCGTCTCGGCGGCTCTCCAGACGACCGCCCGGTCGACGGCCGAGGTCCGGCATGCCGCCCGCCTCGCCGATCTCGATGACGTGCCGCTGCTGGTGTTCGGTGTGGCGATCGTTGCCGCACTCGCGGGCGGGTCGGTGTGGCTGCGCCTGGTCGCGACCGCCGCCGCCGGTGGCGCCATCGGCCTTGCAGGGTGGCTGCTGTTCGAACGCGCGGACGACTCCGAACGAGGCGTCTTCGTGACCGGAGCGGTCCTGTTGCTCGCCGGCACCGGGGCGTTTCTCGGCACATCGCCGCTGATGAGCGGCTGCCTCGCGGCACTCGTCTGGGTCCGGGCCCCTGGCGCTGCCGATCGCATCACCGCGCGGGATCTGCGCACCCTCCAGCACCCACTCGTGGCGCTCATGCTCATCATCGCCGGCGCCACCGTGGAGTGGAATCCCGTTGTCCTCTGGGT
>DAIRFN010000131.1:0-13839 GCA_036795065.1 Vicinamibacterales bacterium | reverse complement strand
CAGGCGGCGGTGGAGAAGATCGTCGTCCGCGATCTCAAGGAGAACACCTTCTACGCCATGATCTACCTGCAGACGCCGGGGGGGCCGGTGGCCATCGACGCGCGTCCGAGCGACGCCATCGCCCTGGCCCTCCGCACCCGCGCCCCGATCCTGGTGGAGGAGAAGGTCATCGACAACGCGAAGACCGTGGACTTCACCAACGAGAAGCAGGACAGCGACCGCCTGCAGCAGTGGCTCGAGTCGCTGGATCCGGACGATATGGGGAAGTACAAGATGTGATTCCCGCCCATCGCGCCGTGTCGGCCGGCCGACATTTCGTGCAACTTCTTGCAAATATGTGACTTAGCCTGAACATCCTCCGGAAATATCCGCGGCCGACATCGGTGCTCCTTGACGCCGTGCGCAGGGCTTCCTACAATGCGTGAAACCCGCACAGTCCTGCGCGATGATTCTCGCCATTGCCAATCAAAAGGGTGGCGTCGGTAAAACGACGACAGCCATCAACCTTGCGGCAGCCCTCGCGCTGCGCGGCAGGAAGACCCTCCTCATCGACCTGGACCCCCAGGGCAACAGCAGCATGTCGTTCATCGACGTCCGCGCCTCCGAGCGGAGCATGTACGACGTCTTCATCGACCCGCAGATCCACCTGGCCGACGTCATCGTCCCGACGACCCTGCCACACCTGTCGGTCGCGCCCGCGCGCATCGCGCTCGCCAAGCTCGAGTCGCGCATGGTGGGCGAGCTGGATGCGCCCTTCCGGCTGAAGGACGAGCTCGCCACCGTCCTCCCGGCCTACGACCACGTGATTATCGACTGCCCCCCGGCGCTGGGGTTGCTCACCGTGAACGCGCTGGTCGCGTCCACGCACCTCCTGATTCCCATCCAGTCGTCGTACTTCGCCCTCGAGGGCACCGACGACCTGCTCGAGACGTTCGAGAAGGTCCGCCAGCGTCCCAACCCGGAGCTCCAGATCCTGGGCGTCGTCATCACGATGCACGACAAGCGCACGGCGCTGGGCCGCGACATCCAGGAACAGATTCGAAAGGTGTTTGGCGACAAGGTCTTCCGGACGGTGATCAGCAAGAGCGTGCGGCTCGAGGAGAGCCCGGCGTACCGCGAATCCATCTTCACGTTCGCCCCGGAATCCAGCGGCGCCACCGAGTATTACAGCTTGTGCGAGGAGGTGATGGACCGTGTCTAAGCGAGGCCTGCCCGAGTCCCTGCGCATGCGCCACGACGCGCACTACGTCGAAACCCTGGCCGCCCCCTCCGGGACCCCCGTGGGACGCATGGTCCCCATCGAGAGCGTCGACCCGAACCCTGACCAACCCCGGCAGGCCATGGGCGACCTCTCCGAGCTCATCTCGTCGGTCACCGAGAAGGGCATCATCGAGCCCCTCGTGGTCCGCCAGAAGGGCTCCCGCTACCAGATTGTGGCCGGCGAGCGGCGCTACCATGCGGCCGTTCAGTCCGGGCTCACCGATCTCCCGGTCGTCATCCGCGACGTGGATGACACCGAGATGCTGGAGCTTGCGCTCGTCGAGAATATCCAGCGCAAGGACCTGACCCCGTTCGAAGAATCCGAGGCCCTCCAGAGCCTCGGGCAGCGCTGTGGCTACACCCACGAGGACCTGGCAAAGCGCCTGGGGAAGTCGCGCACGTCCATCACCGAATCGCTGTCCCTGAACGCCATCCCGTCAGACGTGCGGAAGGTGTGCCGCCTGGCCGGCATCGTCAATAAGTCGGTCCTGCTGCAGATCGTCCGCCAGGGCGACACCCAGAAAATGCTGGCCCTGGTCGAACGGATCGCGTCACAGGGCGGCGCCACCCGCGAACAGCTGCGAAAGGCCACCCAGGCCCCCAAGGCCGGCCGTCCGAAGGCGTTCGTCTTCGCCTTCAAGCCCCCAAGCAAGGCCTTCAACCTGCGCCTGAGCTTCAACAAGAAGAACGCCTCGAAGGACGAGATCATCGCCACGCTCGAGGCCATCCTGGAAGACCTCAGGAAGCAATAGAACCGGTTTCCGTACGGGAACTCGCCACCACGGGCACGCAGAAAGGCCCACAAAGGCTCCATTGGGTTGGCCGTCAGACCACCAAGCCGCCCGTGGGAACGTCTCGTATTCCCATCGTGAGCTTTGCGCCGGAAACGCGTGCTGGCACGCGGTCCTTGCCCAGCGGGAGCGCCGCGTAAGTCGAACCGGAAACTGCTGTAACGAGGCCGTTGCCGGACTGGAGACCGGGGAAGGAGGCGGACCGGGAGCCGTGCTTGCCCCTCAACGGCTGGTCTGGCGCGGTTAAGTTAACATAATAATTATTATCAGACTCAATGGAATAACCGAGAATTCCGCCGTTGTTGATGTTTCGCGCTGGATTCTGAGGGGATCCGCCCTACTCGGCTGGCTCCATCACGCCGCCAGCCGGACCGCTGGCGCCCGTCGTGATGTTGGACTCGTACAGCTCCGCTGGAGGCTCCAGGCCAAGAGCCGTATACGCGTGCCGGACATGGCGCCGGAACAACTCGTCGAACTCCCGGTCCTGCGGCGACGAGTGGTCGTCGCCATACCACCAGAACCAATCCGAGCCTTCGGCGATGAGCAGCTCCTCGTAAGCCCGCGCTCGAGCCGCGGCCGGGACGAAGGGCGACCGCTCGTCCAGCGCCGCCCGTGCGGCGCTCAGCTGCGACCAGGCGCGCTGGTCATCCTGGTGGCCAGCCCAGATGTAGAAATCGGCATGGATCCAGGATCCCGGAAAGACGGTCGGGAGCGAGGCCGCCCCGTCCGCGGCGGCCTCGGCCATGGTCACCGTCCGGACATCGTCGGCTGCCTGCAGGCGGCCGTAGAGCTCGCGAAGGAACGGCCGGCCGCCGCCCGCGTAATGTTCCCAGGCGTTCTCACCATCGAGGATGACGACCACCACCGGATCCTGGCCCGGGTCCCGGTCGGTGAACCGCCGGGCGCTCTCGCGGACTCTGCAAAGAAAATCGTCAGCGGCGTGGTGCGGCTCCCACGACTGGTAGGTGAAGCCGATCCGGTCCGACAGCGCGTGGTCGCGAAACAGCATGCGGACGTGTGCCCCGCCGGCCTGAACCTCGTAAGGCCGGTACAGCAGGTCCGCCCTGAGCGGCAACCCGTCCCAGTCCCGCGGCAGAAATTCGCCGAGCGACCGGGCCAGCACGTCCTCGTCGGTCGCCATCCAGCCCAGCCCCTCGGCCGCGACCAGGGGTACGACCAGGTTCGAGACCGAGCCTTCGGAGGGCCACACACCGCGAGGCGCTTCGCCGAAGAGTTCACGGTGATACCTGACGGCCCGCGCGAGCTGCTCGCGCGCGTCGATCGGATGACGGAACGGCCGGTGCGGCCGCGCGGCCTCGGGGTGCGCCGCCAGGTGGGCGTCGGTGTCGCACAGCAGGGGCAGGATCGGGTGGTAGAACGGCGACGTCGACAGTTCGACCTGCCCGCGCTCTCGCGCCCGCCGATACGCCCCGACCGTGGACTGCAGCCACTCGAGCTCGACCGCGCGCAACTCGGCCTTGTCCTCCTCCGAGTACCCGCGGCCCTTCGCCACCAGGCGCACCAGTCGCACGTCGCTCGTCAGCTGGTCCGGATCCATCCACGCCAGCTTGTGCCACACCTGGAGATCCCGCAGCTCGTCCACGCTCCAGCTCGCCGCCTCGTCTCGCGACGCGTGCAGTTCGGCGTATCGCGGATAGGGCGCGATCATCCGGTCAGGCTGCGCGTGGAACCCATTCGCCACCATGAACACGCGGTCGCTGGCGGTGAGCATGTCCGTCGGCGTGAGCTCGACCTCCAGCAGCCGGTCGCTTCCGGCGCCAGCGGCGTACGCCTGCACCTGGCTCAGCAGCGATGGCACGAGGTTGAAGGTGACGCGGACGTCGGGAAAGGGCTCCAGGACGTCCACCATCCCCCGGTAGTCCTTCAGGGCGTGCAGCCGCGCCCACGGCAGGGCGTGCTCACCGGTGTCCAGGTCCTGGTAGAACGGCTGGTGCATGTGCCAGAGGATCGCGAGCCGAATCATCGGTAGGGTCGGGGGTTCAGGCGATAATAAGGCCAGCAGGCATGAAGACCCTCGACCGGTACGTCATCCGGGAAATCCTCCCGCCGTTCGCGATTGCCATCCTGATCTTCACCTTCATCCTCATTATCCCGTTCATCATCGAGCTGGCCGAGCAGATGATCGCCAAGGGCGTGCCCTGGCTCATGCTGCTGCGCCTGATGGTGACGCTGCTTCCCTCCGCCCTCGCGCTGACGATCCCGATGGCGCTGCTCATCGGCATCCTCGTCGCCTTCGGCCGCCTGTCGGCCGATCGCGAGGTCGTCGTTTTCATGGCCTGCGGCATCAGCCCCTATCGCCTGCTCCGCCCGGTCGCGATGCTCGCGGTCGTCGCCTGGGCGGTGTCGTCGTGGGTGTTGCTCAAGGCAATGCCCGACGCGAACCAGAACTTCCGCGAGCTGACGATGCAGATCGTGGCGGATCGGGCGGAGGGGGAGGTCCGGCCCCGGGTGTTCTTCGAGGACTTCCCCAACACCGTGCTCTACGTGCGGGAGGTGCCGCGCACCGGCGGGTGGGAAGACGTCCTCGCCGCCGATACCAAGAACCCGGTCCAGCCGATCATCTACCTCGCGCGCGCGGGCCGCATGCTGGTGGACCGCCAGGCGCGCACCATCCAGATGGTGCTGCAGGATGGCGCGCGGCACACGACCACGCTGGACAACCCCGCCGCCTACGAAGTGCTGCGCTTCGAGCAGATGGTGGTCAGCCTCGATCCCGAGAGCGTGTTTCCCAGGAGTGGGCCGGCCCGTGGCGACAACGAGCTGACGATTCCCGAGCTTCGCGCCCGCGTGGCGGAACTGGAGGCGCAAGGCATCTCGTCGCACAACCCGGTGATGACGATCCACAAGAAGTTCTCCATCCCCGTGGCGTGCTTCGTCTTCGCGCTCCTCGGCCTGGCGCTCGGCGCCAGTAACCGGAAGGACGGCAAGCTCGCCAGCTTCGTCCTCGGCATCGGCGTCATCTTCGTGTACTACGTGCTCATGTTCACGGCCCAGGCCATGACGAAGGGCCACATCATCCCGGCCTGGCTGGCCATGTGGGTGCCGAACATCGTCCTGGGCGCGGCCGGCGTCGCCCTGCTCATGTCCCGCGCCCGCTCGGCTGATCAACCCATTCGCATCTCGCTGCCCCGCCTCTCGCTCCCTCGCTGGCTGGGCTCACGCCCGCAGCCTGGCGGCCCGGATACCCCTACTGGGGGCGCCGCGGCCCCGCGAAGCGACCGGGTGGTCGTGGTCATCCGGTTCCCGCAGTTCGAACTGCCCCGCCCCAACCTGCTCGACATCTACGTCGCGCGGCAGTACCTGCGCATCCTGGGCATGACGGTCATCGCCATGCTGGGCCTGTTCTACATCTCCACGTTCATCGACCTGTCGGACAAGTGGTTCAAGGGTCAGACCACGCTCGGCCAGGTGCTCGCGTTCCTGTGGTGGTCCACGCCGCAGTTCATGGCGTACATCATTGCGCTGGCCGTGCTGCTTTCGACCCTGGTGACCATCGGCCTGCTCACCAAGAACAGCGAGCTCATCGTCATGCGCGCGTGCGGCGTCAGCCTCTACCGGACCGCGGCGCCGATGCTCGTCTTCGCATTGATCGCCAGTGCCGTGCTGTTCGGCATGGAGGAGCGCGTGCTGGCGCTGGCCAACCGCCGGGCCGACGAGTTGAAGCATCTCATCCGCGGCGGCTCGGCGCAGACGTTCGATGTGCTGAACCGCAAGTGGATTGTCGGCCGGAACGGCGAGGTCTATCACTACCAGTACTTCAATCCGCGAACGCGCGAGCTGAATGGCCTCTCGGTGCTCGAGTTCGACCGTGACACGCACACCCTCACCCGCCGCGTGTATGCCACGCGCGCGGTCTTCGAGGGCCCTGCCGGCGAGCGCGAGGCTCCGGCCCGCTGGCAGGCGAGCCTGGGATGGACCCGGTGGTTCGGGCAGCAGGACCAGGTGCAGGCATTCGAGCCGTTCGACCGGGCCACGCTCAACCTCGAAGCCTCCGACTACTTCGTAACCGAGGTGCCCGAGCCTCGCCGGATGACCTATCCGCAGCTGAATCGCTACATCGGCGAGCTGCGGCAAAGCGGCTACGAGGTGCTCGAGCACGAAGTCGAGCTCTACCGGAAGGTCGCCTTCCCGTTCGTCACCCTGGTGATGACCTTCATCGCGGTGCCGTTCGCAGTGACCACCGGGCGGCGCGGCGCGATGTACGGCATCGGCGTAGGCATCGTGCTGGCGCTCGTCTACTGGACGATGATCTCGGTGTTCGCGGCGTTTGGCGCGGGCGGGTTGATGAGCCCGCTGCTGGCGGCCTGGGCACCCAACCTGCTGTTCGGCGCCGCCGCCATCTCCCTGCTGCTCACGGTGCGGACCTGACATGCCGCCGCCACGCGACCAGAAGTCGTTCGTCCGCGCCCTGCTTGGCGTGGTTTCCCTGGTGGCGGCGCTCGTGGTGGTCGCCGCCGGGTTCATGCTGCTGATTGCCGCCATGCAGGCCGGCGAGCGCGGCACGCCCCCGTTCTTCAACGCGCTGGCCGTGCTCGGCGTGGGCGGTGGTCTGATGGCCGCCGGCATCGCGCTGCTCATCTGGGAGATGAGTATCCGCTACGACATCCGGAAGTAATCCGATCCGGCCACCAGTCCGGGCGCGCCGCAGGCCGGCTGCTGCATCTCCAGAGGCGCCGCGCGGCGAAGTCCGGCGCGCTCAGCCAGCGGTGCTCACCCGCGAGGCGCACGAGCCCCGCGCGCACGGGCTCCTCCACCAGGTAGGCCACCGCCTCCCACATCTCCGCTGGTTCCCGCAACAGGTGCTCCGCGCACTTGGGCCGCCAGAGCGTCTGTCCTGTCCGCAGCCGGTGCTCGGCGCCACTCAGCTGCTTCCAGCGGCGCAATGCCGTTCGCGCGTCGGCATCGGCCGCGCGTCCGGCCAGGACCAGATGCACATGGTTCGGCATCAGGCAGTACGCAATCGGTTCAACGTCGAAGGCTCGCGACGTACGCTGCAGCGCCATTGCCACCGCGCGGGCCGCATCTGTCTGCGCCAGAACGGGATAGCCGGGCCTGGTCTCCACGCGCGCGTACAGCGCGGGCCAGTGCAGGTCGTCAAGAGTGAAAGGGTCGTGGGGAAATCGCATGGCTCGGCGAGGGACCGAGCAAGAACAGCTCCAGCAACGAGCTTGACTCGCTTTTCTCTTTTCGCTTCTCAACTCGGCTGCGCTTCGTCAGCCGCCTGCCTAGGGCTGTCCGAGCGACAACTCGGCGAGTTGGATGCGACCGCTGGTGCCCGGCCGTGTGTTCAACGTGTCCACCACCAGCAGAATCGCATCGATGGCACCGAGGGGCGGCACCGACGACGAGGTGACACCGAGAGGCTCGAGCTCGTCGAAGAACACATCCTGCGTCCGAGACGTGTTGTCCAGATGGACGGTGCGGCCCCACCGCTCACCCGCCGGGTTCCGCACCTGCACCCACAGGCGCATCGGGCGGTCCGCTCGGGCACCGATCTCGATGCGGTCGTGACCTGCGAGCCCCGGATGGGGGAACCGGAGGGCGGCATACTGGCCCGCGACCTCGCCCCCCGCCAGCGCAAAGCGCCACTCCCACGCCCGCCCGCCGTCCGCCGCCGGCGTGTGCAACGAACTGTCCGAACCGGCGCTGGCTTCGCCCACCCAGGCGTTGATCTCGACACCCGTGCGCGCCCGGATCGCCGGTCTGGGCGCGCCGGCCCGGCCCCGCTCGTGGGCGGCCCGCAGGCCGACGTAGATGGGGTTCGAGACGATCCAGGGAATGGGCGGCTGCCCCGTCGCGCCGGGCGTGTAGATTTCGATGCGGTACGTGGCGGGCTCGGCCATCACGCCGAGGTGGGTCTCCGGATCCCGCGTGTCGAACAGCGAGACGCCGTCCTGGAGCACGACCATGCGCGAGCCGGGAGGCGCGGCCATCCGCGCGTGCAGCGTCACCTCCCCGGCAATCTCGAGATGGTCGCCCATGCGTGCCGACCGTCCTCCGCTGGTCGCGCTGAACTCGAATGCGCCCGGGGTCGCCAGGCCATCCACGACGGTATAGGTCCGCCCCCATCGGATCCGATTGACGATGTCGTCGGCGGCGCGCGCGGGATCGCCCGAGAGCGGCGCATCGAGCAGCACGCGCAGACTGAAGGCGCGAAACGACGCCTCGTACGTCGGCACCTTCAGGTGCCAGCCCTCGTACGGCTCGGTCTGCTGCCGGAATCCCAGGCGCGCGTGCGCGTCGGCGCCAGCCAGGCCCACGACTCGCCGGCGCTTCATCGCCTGGTCCCACCGGGTCATCACCTCGTCCGGGCGATCGAGGATCGACGCCAGGGTCTCGGCCGGGCGCAGCGCGCCGGTCAGCAGCAGGCGCCCGAGCGACCCGAGCAGCTCGTCGCGCCATTCGCTGTCGGCGTTCAGCCACTCCAGTCCGTCGACGGGCACGTCCCATGCGGTCCACTTCAGCGAGTCTCGCGGCGAGCCCGGATGCGCGGCCACGGCCATCCCGCCCAGGCGGTGCACGTCTTCCAGCACCGCCCGGGCCGTGCCGGCGAGCGGATATGCGGAGGGCCGCGCGCCAAGAGCGACGAGGTGCCCACCCGAGGTGTTGATTTCCACCGCCTCGATGCACAGCACACCGGAGCGATAGCGCGGCGCCTCCGGTACGCGCGTGGCGTCGCCGTGGTCGGTGACGATCACGAACTGCAGCCCGGCGCGCGCGGCGGCGGCCGCGATCTCGTCCAGGCTGCCGGTCCCGTCAGAGGCAGTCGAGTGAATGTGATAGGCGCCGCGAACGGTCATGCCATCGGGACGCCAGTGCGGTACGGGCGTCGCCGCGGCGGGAGGCGGTAGCAGCGCCGGCGTGAGCGCGGCAAGCACCGCCAGCACCAGCAGCAGTCCGAGGATGGCGAGGCGAATCGGGCGAGTCACCGGCGCGGGTGATACCGATCATACAGCGTGCGCAGGCGGGCATCGAGGATGTGCGTGTAGATCTGCGTGGTGGACAGATCGGCGTGCCCGAGCATCACCTGGATGGCCCGCAGGTCGGCGCCACGCTCGAGCAGGTGCGTGGCGAACGAGTGCCGTAGCACGTGCGGACTGAGGCGACGCGCCAGGCCCAGCCCGGTGGCGTAGGCACGTAGGACTTTCCAGAAGCCGGTGCGCGTGAGCGCGGTCCCGCCACGCGCGTTCACGAACAGCCGCGTGGACGACCGGCGCCCCACGAGCACCGGCCGCGCCTCCTTCAGGTAGCGGCCCACCCACATCGCGGCCTCCTCGCCGATCGGCACCATGCGCTCCTTGCGCCCTTTCCCCACCGTGGTCAGGAACCCGTCCTCCAGGTTCAGGTCTGCCGGTTTCAACGAGACGAGTTCCGAGACGCGGAGGCCCGTCGCGTAGAGCAACTCGATCATGGCCCGGTCGCGGATGCCTCGAGGCGTCGCTACATCCGGAGCCGCCAGCAGCGCTTCCACCTCTTCCCCGCTCAGGAACTTCGGCAGCGTGCGGATGGAACGCGGGGCCCTGACATCGACGGCAGGGCTGGCCGCGAGTTGGCCGCTCACCACGAGGTAGCGGTAGAACGCGCGCACCGTCGCCACCACGCGCGCGACCGAGCGGGGGGCGCGCCCCTCGGCCATCAGCTGGCGGACGAACGCCTCCACGTCGGACCGGTCCAGCCCCGACGGGGAGCGTCCCCGACCGGCCGCGAAGGCCCCCAGCATCTGCAAGTCGTGCCCGTATGCCTCGACCGTATGGGGCGAGAGGCGCCGTTCGGCGCTCAGGTGCACCAAAAAGGCGTCGACCCGCGCGTCCTCCATCAAACCCAGCTTAGCTCAAGCGTCATTGACAGCCCGGGGCCGCGGGACTAGCATCAGGGTTTCGTCCGAAGGCGTACGCTCGATGCCTATACGTTCCAAGTGGCAGTCCCTCCCCACCGAAGCGATTAACCCCGCCTCCCTCAACATCGACAAGCTGCCCGCGGCGGGCATCGTCGACCTGATGCTGGCCGAGGACCGGAAGGCGCTGGCCGCGGTCCAGAAGGAGCGGGATCGCATCGCCGTGGGCGCGGATCTCATCGCGAAGTCTCTCCGCAAGGGGGGGCGCGTCGTGTTCGTCGGCGCGGGCACCAGCGGCCGGCTCGGCGTGCTCGAGTCGGCGGAGATGCCCCCCACCTTCGGGACCGATCCCCTGCTCGTGCAGGCCATCATGGCTGGCGGCAAGGGCGCCATCTTCCGCGCCAAGGAAGGCGCCGAGGACAACTACGAGGAAGGCGTGCGGGCGGTCAACCGGCTGTCGCCGAACAAGAAGGACGTCGTGATCGGCGTCTCGGCCAGCGGGATGACGCCCTTCGTCCGCGGCGCGCTCACCTGCGGCCGCAAGGCCGGCTCGCGCGTGGTGTTCGTCACCTGCGATCCGCGCACCGAGCTCCAGACCTTCGTCGACCTCACCATCGCGCCCGCCGTCGGGCCCGAGATCATCGCGGGGTCAACCCGACTGAAGGCCGGCACCGCCACCAAGCTCGTGCTCAACATGCTGACGACGAGCGCCATGATCCTCGTCGGCAAGACCTACGGCAACCTCATGGTCGATGTGCAGATGGGGTCGGAAAAGCTGCGCGACCGCGCGCGGCGCATCCTGCACATCGTGGCGGGCGTCTCTCCCGACGAGGCCGAAAAGCTGCTGAAGAAGGCCCACTGGAACGTCAAAGCCGCCATCGTCATGCAGAAGACGGGGCTGCCCTATACGAAGGCTCTCGCGCGATTGCGGCGGTCGAATGACCTGGTGCGCGAGGCCATCGGCGAGGACATCGAGCCGCGCCTGCGCGCGCTCATCGAGGGTTAGCCTCCCGGTCCACCATCACGGTCACGTCGGGGTGCAACTGCAGGAACGACGCGGGCAGCATCGTGGTGATCGGGCCCCGCACCATGGCCTCCACCGCGGCCGCCTTCTTCGGGCCCGTGGCCATCAGGACCACGGACCGGGCCCGGAGGATGGTGGCCATCCCCATCGACAACGCCTCCTCGGGCACGCGCGTCACGTCGCCCCCGAACCATGCGGCGTTGGAGGCGCGCGTCCCGGGCTGAAGCCGCGCGCGATGCGTGCGTGCCTGCAGCCCCGCCGCCGGCTCGTTGAAGCCGATGTGGCCGTTGGTGCCGATGCCCAGGATCATCAGGTCGATGCCTCCCGCCTCGATGATGGCGCGCTCATAGCGCTCGCATTCCTGGTCCAGGTCTGGGGCGCGGCCGTCGAGAAATCCGACATGCGTGGGGTTCACGCGAACCGCGGCGAACAGCTCCCGCTCCATGTAGGTGCGGTAGCTGCCCGCGTCGGCGGCGTCCACGCCCACGAACTCGTCCAGGTTGAAGGTGCGCACGGAAGACCAGTCGGCCCCGGCTGCGGGCGACGCCTCGCGGAGCGCGGCATACAGGGGGCGCGGCGTGCGGCCGGTCGGCAGGCCCAGCACGAGCGAGGGTCTTCGCGCGATGGCGTCGAGGATGCGGAGGGCGAGCTCGCGGGCCAGGGCCCGCTCCTCCAGGAAGTGCTGGATGGTCACGAGTCGGAAACGGCGGCGGCGGCGAGATAGGCCGGCACGCGCGCGCCGCCGGCGGCCTCGGCCAGCGCGAGCGTGACCGCCCCGACCGCGGGATCGGCGGTGAGCAGCGACGTGGTGGCGCGGGGCGCCACGTCGAGGAGGCGTCCGGCCACTTCGGCGGCCAGCCAGGGGATGGACTTGAACATCCCGCCCGACAGAAACGTCTGGAACACGTCGCCTCGCATTCCCAGGCGCGTGATGACCGAGCCGGCTGCATGGACCAGCTCGACGGCGGCCTCGCGGAGGATCTCGGCGGCCACGGCGTCGCCGGCCGCGCGGGCCGTTTCCACCAGGGGCCCCAGCGTCGCCACCAACTGGCGCCGTTCGGCCCCCTCATACACCTCGTTGACGAGATCATCGGGCTGCGAGAGCCCGAGCCTCTCCAGCACCATCGGCGTCAGCGCGGTCCGCGGGCCGCGTCCATCCGCGTGGCGCATGATGGCGATCAGCGCGCGCCGGCCGATCCAGTATCCGGAGCCTTCGTCGGCCAGCACCGGGCCCCACCCGCCCGACCGCGTGGCCATCCGGCCCTGGTTCACGCCGTAGGCAATGGACCCGGTCCCCGCCACGAGCACCACCCCGGTGGGCTGCCCGGCGCCGGCCACGAGCGCGATGAGCGCGTCGTTGACGATCAGCGTCCGGTCGCGGAAGCCGAGGCGGCGCATGACGCCGCGAATCGTGGCGGCATCGTCTCCGCGGTCCACGCCAGCGATGCCCAGGCAGACGGCCGCGGGACGCACGGCCTGCCCCTCGAGCACGTGGTCGATGACGTCGTGGAGGATCTCTTCCACCACCAGCTCGCCGTGGGTGCGGAGGTTGGCGCCGCCGGCCCGGCTTTCCGCGACGACGCGGCCGTCCGCCGTGGCCAGCAGCGCCACGGTCTTGCTGCCCCCCGCGTCGATTCCGAGCACGTGCATCGCCCTAGCTTACGACGCCGCGGAGGACCGTCGCGGTACTTCGCGTTGACGGATGCTCGGGGCCGGGCTACATTGCTACGTTGCTCGTGATTGCGCTCCGTTTCTCATCCGGCCCCTCGCGCGGGCGCTGGTTTGCCAGCGCCCTGGTGGCCATGGCCATCCTCGCCGTGGCCCCGCGGGCATCGGCTCCGGCCCCAGCAGCCAATGACGTGCGCGCGTTGTGGGTGACTCGCGCCACCCTGGCCTCGCCCGAGGCTGTGTCCCGCATGGTCAGCTCGGCTCGGGCCGGAGGCTTCAACGCACTGCTGGTCCAGGTGCGGGGAAGGGGCGATGCCTACTACGACAGCAGCCTCGAACCGCGCGCGCCGGAATTGTCGGCTCGGCCGCAGTTCGACCCCCTCGCGTATACCGTCGAGCACGCCCACGCGGCGGGCATCCAGGTGCATGCCTGGGTGGCCGTGAACCTGGTCTCGAGCGCGGCGACGCTGCCGGCCTCGCGCGAGCACATCGTCTACAAGAACCCCGAGTGGCTGATGGTGCCCAGGGCCCTGGCCGCCGAGCTGCGTCGGGTCGATACCCGCAGCCCTGAGTACCTGGGGCGCCTGGCGCGATGGACGCGTGCGCGGAGCGACGAGGTGGAGGGACTCTACGCGTCGCCGCTCGTACCAGCGGCCGCGGCGCACGTGGCTGCGGTCGTGAAGGAGCTGGCCGCGAACTACGAGCTCGACGGCGTGCACCTCGATTACGTGCGCTATCCGGGTGCGGAGTACGACTTCAGCCGGGCGGCCCTCCAGGAGTTCAAGCTCGCGGTGCGGCCCGAGTTGTCCACGGCCGAGCGCCGCAAGGCCGACGCGCGCGAGAAGCTCGATCCGTTCGCCTACCCGGACCTCTACGCGGACCGATGGGACGCCTTCCGCCGATCGCGGCTGACGTCGCTGGTGATGCGCGTCCGCACCGCGGTCAAGGCGGTCCGTCCATCGGCCATCGTCAGCGCGGCGGTCATTCCCAACGTGCAGGAGGCCTACGACGTCCGCCTGCAGGACTGGCGCACGTGGCTGGACCAGGCGCTCATCGACGTGTTGTGCCCGATGGCCTACACGCCTGAAGCCGGCCTGTTCGAGAAACAGAACGGGCTGGCCAACGAGGTCGCCTCGGGCCGTCCCGTCTGGGCGGGGATCGGCGCCTATCGCCTGTCGGCCACCGACACGCTGCGGTTCATCACCGCGTCGCGCCGCCTGGGCACCTCGGGGGTCATCCTG
>DAIRFN010000130.1:0-13841 GCA_036795065.1 Vicinamibacterales bacterium | reverse complement strand
CAATCACCCAATCACTCAATCACTCAATCACTCAATCACTCAATCACTCAATCAGCCAATCACCAATCACCAATCACCAATCACCAATCACCGATGATTCGCCCGATCGTCAATCGACCGATCGCGCAATGAATCGCTCAATCTGCAATCGGCAATCATCAATGGACTAGCCGGCGACAGTACCGTCGGGCGCCGCATTGAGGTCCATCGGCGCCGTGCTGTCGCCGAAGCTCTTCATCCCGTCCAGCCCCAGGATGTGCAGCACGCTCAGCATGGGGTTGGCCATCGGCGTGGCGTCGGCGGCCTTCAGGTGCAGCCCGCCCTTCAGCGCGCCGCCGGCGTGGCCGACCAGGAACAGCGGGCATTTCTTGTGATTGTGGATGTTCGAGTTGCCCATCGGCGAGCCGTAGAGCACCAGCGTGTTCTCGAGCAGGCTCTTATCGCCGTCCGGCGTCTCCTTCAGCTTCTTGAAGAAGTACGGCAGCAGGCCGATATGGTAGCGGTTGATTTTCTCGAACTCGAGGATGCGATCCTCGCGGTCCTGGTGGTGCGAGGCTGGATGGAAGCCCGTGCTCACGCCGCTCTCGGGGTAGACGCGGCTCGACGCGTCGCGGCCCATCTTGAACGAGAACACGCGCGTCGTGTCGGAGGCGAAGGCCAGGACCTGCAGGTCGAACATCAGCCGCACGTGCTCGTCGAAGGAGTCGGGCACGCCGATGGGCGCGCCGGGCAGCTCGCGCGCCTCGCCGCTGGCGTTGTAGGCCTCCACCTTCTGGATGCGGCGCTCGATCTCCCGCACATCGTCCAGGTACTGGCCCAGGCGCACGCGGTCCGCGGCGCCCAGCTCGCTGCGCAAGCGGCCGAGCTGCTCGGTCATCAGGTCGAGGATGCTCTTGTCCTCGGCGCGCCGCTCGCGACGCTCGCCCGGGGTCGCCCCCACGCCGAAGAGCTGGTCGAAGGCGACGCGCGGGTCGCGGATCATCGGCATCGGCGTGTTCGGCGCCGACCAGCTGATGCTGTCCGTGTAGACGCACGAGTAACCGTAGGAGCAGCCGCCCGCCTGATCCACCGGCTCGATGCAGAGCTGCATGGAGGGAATGGGCGTCTCCTGCCCGTAGCGCTGCGCGTAGTACTGGTCCAGCGAGGTGCCGGCGCGCACGTCCGAGCCCTGCGTCTGCCGCGGGTGGCTCTGGGTGAGGAACACGGCGCTCGATCGGAAGTGGTCGCCGCCAATCTCCGGCAGCTCGAAGGCCTCGGCATTGCGCACGTCGGTGTTGCTGACGATCGTGAGGTGCTCGCGGAACGGCTCGAGCGGCGCCAGGCTGCTGGGCGACAAGTCGAAGTTCCGTCCCGTCGCGGCCGGGGACCACAGGTGCTTCTGGGCCCCGACGACGGTGGCGCCAGCCGAGCCGTGCACCATCTCGATGGCCGAGAGGCGGACCTTGCCGGCCGCCGTCTTCGCGAGTGCCGTGCGCGCGGGCACCATGGCCTCGAGCAGCGGCAGCGCCATCGTCACGCCCATCCCGCGCAGCATGGTGCGGCGGGAGATGTGCTTCCTGGTGATGAACATTCGCGTGTCCCCTCTTGTCCGGTTCCCGGCGCGGATTCACTCCCGACGCCGTGTCACTCCCGACTGCCGACTCCCGACTCCCGGTGTTATCTCTCCACCGTCGTCTCGACGGCCTCTGCCTTCGCCATCTGAAACGCGGCGCTCTTGACCACGCCCAGGATGAACGACGAGATGCGGTCGTCGTTCCTCGAGGCGTCGGCCACGATGGACCGCACGGTGGGCATGTCGAACGGTTCGACGCGGCGGCCCAGTGCGTAGGTCATCAGGCTCTCGGTGAAGCTCAGCTTCACAAAGTCCGCGTGCTTCAGCAGCGCCTGCCGCAGGCCGCTGGGGCCTTCCATCTTCGTGCCGTCGTACAAGTCGCCCACCGAGTCGATGGCGACGCCGTTGTCCTTGATGCGCCAGGCGCCCGTGGCGTCGAAATTCTCGAGGGCGAGGCCCAGCGGGTCGATGACGCGGTGGCACGAGTTGCAGGCCGGGTTCTTCCGGTGCTCCTCCATGCGCTCGCGCGTCGAGAGCATCTTGCCGCCCACGGTCGACTTCACCGAGTCGTCCAGTGCCGGCACGTTGGGCGGCGGCGGCGGCGGGGGTGAGGCCAGCAGCACTTCCATCACCCACTTGCCGCGCAGCACCGGCGAGGTGCGGTCGGCGATGGAGGTGAGCAGCAGCACGCTCCCCTGCCCCAGGATGCCGCGGCGGTTCGGGTCGGTGAGCGTCACGCGGCGGAAGTCCTCGCCGAGCACGTTCGGGATGCCGTAGTGCCTGGCGAGGCGCTCGTTCACGTACGTATAGTCGGCGGTGAGGAGATCGGTGATGGGCCGGTCGGCGCGGACCAGGCTGTCGAAGAACAGCTCCGTCTCACGCACCATCGCCTCGGTGAGCGTCGTGTCCCAGTACGAATAGAAGTGGTGGTCGGGGCGCACGAGCTTCGCGTCCTGCAGGCGCAGCCACTGCGCCGCAAAGCGGGTGGAGAGCGCCTCGGAGCGCTTGTCGGCCAGCAACCGGCGCACCTGGCGCTCGAACACGGCGGGGTTGCGCAGCTGCCCCGACGACGCCACCCTGGTCAGCTCGGCGTCGGGCAGCGCGCCCCAGAGGAAGAACGAGAGCCGTGAGGCCAGGTCGAGGTCGGCCACGCGGTAGGTCTGCCCCGCCCGGACCGTCGCCGGCACCTGCTCCATCCGGAACAGGAAGCGCGGGCTGGCCAGGATGGCCTGCACGGCCAGCCGCACGCCCGACTCGAAGTCGCCCTTCTCGCGGCCCTGGTCGTAGAAGCGCATCAGGGCGCGGAAGTCTTCGACCCCCACCGGGCTGCGATAGGCCCTCGAGGCCAGTCGCCGCACGATCTGCTCGGCGCAGGACCGCTCTTCGGCGGCGGCGGTCGGCCGGCACGAGAAGACCATCCGGCGGCTGAGCGTGTCCGACACCCCGGTCACCTGCATCGGGCCCGTCACGGCGAAGTCGCGGATGTGCGGCAGGGCGGTCGTGCCGAACACTTCGCCGATGTTCGTATCGGCCAGGGTGTGCTCCACCGGCATCATCAGGTCGTCCACCGGGCCGTCGAAGCGCGCGATGAACGCCGCCGACACGCGCTGGGGGCCCGCCTTCACGTGGATGGGAGTCGAGAAGATGTTCAGCCCGTTCGGATCCTGCTCGTTCATCCGCGGATTGATGTCGATGAGCGCCACGCGCTCGCCGTTGATCGACAGGTCGATCTGCTCGCCGGAGTAGGGACCGCCAAACAGATCCCCCGTCGGGCCCGAGTGCAGCAGGATCTTGAAGACGTAGTCGCCGTCGGCCGGGAACACGTGCGTCACCGACAGGCCGCCGCGCGTGCCGAGCGGCGCGCCCTCGACGTGGCGCATCTGCGAGGCGGTCCGCGGCACCTTCCAGGTCGTGGTGCTGGCCGACGCGTTCCGGTCGCCCACCGCCAGGCGGCTGATCTGGCTGGCCGCGCGCAGGTAGCCCTCCATCAGGGTCGTGGAGATGACCTGCGAGTCGGCGACGTTGTCGAAGCCGTCGCTGATGGTGTCGGCGGGCAGGAACGCGGTGATGTCCACCTCGATGCCCAGCAGATCGCGCACGGCCCGCTGGTACTCCGCGCGGTTCAGGCGCTGCGAGGGCCGCGAGCCGGGATTCGGGTTGGCCACCGCCGCGCGGTCGATGGTGGTCTCGAAGGCGGCCGCCAGGGCCTGGATGGCGGCCGGCTCCGGCCGCTTCGCGTTGGCCGGCGGCATCATGCCGGCGCGCAGCTTGCGGATGATCTTCTCGACGACCGGCGCGTGCTCGAGGAGGTTGGCCGCGTCGAACGACGCGAGCGACAGCCCGCCGGCCTTCCCGCGATCGCTGTGGCAGGTGGCGCAGTACTGCTTCACCATCTGCGTCTGCTCGGCCGGGGTGAGTCCGGTGGCCGGGGACGCCGCGTGGGCCGCCATCGGACGAGGCGCGGCGGACGCGGCCGCGCCAGGCCGCACCTGGGCCGCCGGGGCCAGCCCCAGCCACGCGACCATTCCGACGATGCCTGCAGTGCCGATCGCTCTTCGCTTCATCGCACTCCGCTCGTTACGGGAACACGAAGGACACGAAGCACACGAAGGAAGTGCCACGAAGACAATCCTTCAATGGCCGTCAAGCGAGGCCCTCGAGCTCTCTTCGTGCGTCCTGCGTGCCCTTCGTGCTCTTCGTGTTCCCGTGAACAGGTTCTCGTCAACACGACACGCACTTGTGGTTGTTCTTCGCACCCAGGCTCTCGAGCAGCTTCAGCGCCTCGGGGAACGGCTGCGTGCGCTGCACCGGGCCGTTGGCCATGTCGGCCGTCGTCTGCCCTTCGCGGTTCACGCGCGTCACGTCGGCGCCGTTCGAGACCAGGTACTTGATCATCTCCACGTCGCCACGGGCGGCCGCGTGGTGCAGGGCGGTGTTGCCTTCGTGGTCGGCTGCGTTCACGTACGCGCCGGTTTCCTCGACCAGGTACTTCACGGCGGCCAGCAGGCCCGTTGGCGCGTAGCGATGCGAGTTGGCGGCGAACCCTTCGGCGTAGCCCACGCCGGCCGCGGCCTGGAGCGGGGTGACCGCGGGACCGCCCACCGGTACCGGCGGAATGCCCGACACGTCCTGGATGTTGAAGCGGTCGCCGTCGCCCGTGCGCGGGCGGCCGGCCGGCTTGATGGTGGGAATCGTCGGATCGGCGCCGTGCGCCAGGAGCAGCTTCATCGCCTCGACGTCGCCGCCATAGGCCGCGCGCCAGAACGGCGTGGCGCCAATCTCGTCCACGCCGGCGAGATCGAAGTTGTAGCCCGAATACCAGACCTTGCGCATGAGGCGCTGGTTCGGGTTCGCGCCCTTCTCGAGCAGGACCTTCATGAAGTCGAGATAGGTGAGCTGCTGCTGCAGGTACGCGCGCGGCTGCGGGTAGAGCGCCTTGGGCGCCCACTGCACGTTGATGGTGGCGTAGAGCGGGGCGACACCGTTGTCGCTGGCGAGGTTCGGGTCCGCTCCCTTGTCGATCAGGTAGTTGCCGATGTCGAAGTGCCCGTTGACGATGGCCACCACCAGCGGCGTGGACTTGTCGCCCGGGTTCAGCTGGTTGACGTCCGCGCCGGCATCGACCAGCGCCGTCACCACCTCGGCGTGGCCCTGGCGCACGGCGAAGTGGAGCGGCGAGAAGCCGCCGGAGGTGCCGACCAGCTCGTTGTAGCGGAACTGCCGCGTCACGCCCGGCACGTCGGGCGGCCGAGGTCCACCGGCCGCCGCGCGAGCGGCGTTCTGCGCCGCGCGCTGGCGGAAGAACTCTTCCTCGGGGCTGCTCAGCTTCGTCAGGTCCACCACCTTGGAGGTGGCCTTGATCTCCGCGCCGCGCGCGAGCAGCAGCTTGACGACGTCGACGCGGTTGTAGGCCGCCGCGAACATCAGCGGCGTCTGGCCCATCGCGGTCTCGCGCGCATCCACGTCCGACCCGCCTTCTACCAGCATCGTCACCGTGCGGGGATCGCCGGACTGCGCGGCGAACATCAGCGGCGTCGTGCCCGTGGTGGAGGTGGCCTTGACGTCCGACCCTCCGGTGAGGAGCGCCGCCACGACCGCGGAGTGCCCGGCCTGCGCGGCCATCATCAGCGGCGTGTAGGCGCCCAGGCGCGTGGTGGCCTTCACGTTGGCGCCGGCGTAGAGCAGCATCTGCACGAGCTCGGCATCACCGGCCCGTGCCGCCCAGTGCAGCGCGGTGGTGCCGTCGCCCTCGGCCGCATTCACGTCCGCACCCTGCTTGAGGAGCGCGCGGACCGCCTCCTTGTCACCGCTGCGCGCGGCCTCGATGACGGTCGAGGCCTGCGCCGCGGAGAGGATGGCCGTGAGGCAGAGCGCGCCGACCACGCCGAGCACGCCGCCCGAGAACACCCGTCGCGCCATGTGTGCGCTCCTACGCCTGCGCCGAGATCGTCGTCGTCTCGGGCGCGTGGTTCAGGTCCATGGCCTCGGTGCTGTCGCCGAAGCCCTTCATGTCGTCGAGCCCGAGGATGTGCAGCATCGAGAGCATGGCGTTCGCCATGGGCGTGCCGTCGGCGGCCTTGATGTGCAGGTTGCCCTTCAGCGCCCCGCCGGCGTGGCCCGCCAGGAACAGCGGGCAGCGCTTGTGGTTGTGGACGTTCGAGTTGCCCATCGGCGACCCGTAGATGACCATCGTGTTGTCGAGCAGGCTCCCGTCGCCGTCCGGGGTGCTCTTCAGCTTGTCGAGGAAGTAGGGCACCAGGGTCAGGTGGTACTTGTTGATCTTCGCGAAGTCGAGGATGCGATCCTCGCGGTCCTGGTGGTGCGAGGCCGGGTGGAAGCCGGTCTTCACGCCGCTGTCCGGGTAGACGCGGCTCGAGCCGTCGCGGCCCATCTTGAACGAGAACACGCGGGTGATGTCCGAGGCGAACGCCACGGCCTGCAGGTCGAACATCAGCTTGACGTGCTCTTCGAACGCGTCGGGCACGCCCATCGGGGCCATCGGCAGCTCGCGCGGCTCGCCGCTGGCGTTGCTGGCCTCGATGCGCTGGATGCGCCGCTCAATCTCACGCACGTCGTCCAGGTAGTCGGCGAGGCGGGCGCGATCCACCGGGCCGAGGTTCTTCTTCAGCTGCGCGACCTCTGCGGTGATCCAGTCGAGGATGCTCTTGTCGGCCTTGCGCCGCGCGGCGCGCTGCTCGGGCGTGGCGCCCACGCCGAACAGCATGTCGAACGCGGCGCGCGGGTCGCGCACCATCGGCAGCGGCTCGGTGGCCGATGCCCAGCTCACCGTGTCGGTGTAGACGCACGCATAGCCGTAGGCGCAGCCGCCGGCCTGGTCCACGTTCTCGATGCACAGCTGCATCGACGGGATGGGCGTGTCCTGCCCGTACTTCTGCGCGTAGAGCTGATCGAGCGACGCGGCGACATGAACGTCCGAGCCCTGGGTCTGCTTCGGGTGCGCCTGGGTGAGGAACACCGCGCTCGAGCGGAAGTGATCCCCGCCAATCTCGGGCGGCGTGAACGCCTCGGCGTTGCGGACGTCCGTGTTGCTGATGATGGTGAGGTAGTCGCGGTAGGACTCGAGCGGCGCCAGGCTGCTCGGGCTCAGGTCGAAGGCCGAGCCCGTCTTCTCCGGCGACCAGAGGAACTTCTGCGCGCCAATCGCGGTGGCGCCCGCCGAGCCGTGCACCATCTCGATGGCTGCCAGCCGCACCTTCCCGTTCGACCGCGACCTGGCGAACGCGGTGCCGGCCGGCACCATGGCCTCCAGGAACGGCAGCGCCACGGTCACGCCCAGGCCCTTCAGGGCGGTGCGGCGGGAGATGTGCTTTTGCGTGATGAACATCGACTCTGCTCCTCTATCTGACTTCCGTGGTCTCAGCCGCCTCGGCGCGGCCCATCTGGAACGCCGGGCTCTTGACGAGCCCCAGCACGAACTGCGACATCCGGAAATCCGCCTGCTCCGCGTCGCGGACGATGGCGCGGACCGTGGGCAGGTCGAAGTGCTCGACGCGCCGGCCCAGGCCATAGGTCATGAGGCTCTCGGTGAAGCTCAGGAGGAACACGTCCTGGTGCTTCAGAATGGCCTCGCGCAGGCCCTGCGGCCCCGGCATCTTCGTGCCGTCGTACAGGTCGCCGTTCGAGTCGATGGTCGAGTCGCCGTCGCGGATGCGCCAGGCGCCGGTCACGTCGAAGTTCTCGAGCGCCAGGCCCAGCGGATCAATCACGCGGTGGCACGAGTTGCACGCGGGGTTCTTGCGGTGCTCCTCCATGCGCTCGCGCACCGAGAGCACCTTGGCGCCCTGCGCCGCGGACACCGAGTCGTCCAGCGACGGCACGTTGGGCGGCGGCGCCGGCGGCGGCGATCCGAGCAGCACCTCCATGATCCACTTGCCGCGCTGCACCGGCGAGGTGCGGTCGGCCACCGAGGTGAGGGCCAGGATGCTGCCCTGCCCCAGCAGGCCGCGGCGGTTCGGGTCGGTCAGCGCCACCTTGCGGAATTCGGGTCCCGTCACGTTCGGCACGCCGTAGTGCTTGGCGACGCGCTCGTTGACGAAGGTGTAGTCGGCGGTGAGTAGCTCCAGCACCGGGCGGTCGTTCCGAACGACGGCATCGAACAGCAGCTCGGTCTCGCGCTTGAGCGCATCGGCCAGCGTGCGATCGTATTGCGGATACTGCAGGTAATCCGGGCTCAGCTTCACCAGGTCCTGCAGCCGCAGCCACTGCGAGGCGAACCGCGTGGCCAGGGCCTCGGACCGCGGGTCGGCCAGCATCCGTTTCACCTGCCGATCGAGCACGGCCGGCTGGCGCAGCGTCCCCTGCCCCGCCAGTTTCAGCAGCTCCTGATCCGGGCCGCTGCCCCAGATGAAGAACGACATCCGGGAGGCCAGGTCGTAGTCGGTGATGCGGTAGTTCTGGCCCGGGCGCACGGTGGCCGGCACCTCTTCGAGGCGGAACAGGAACTTGGGGCTGGCCAGCAGCGCCTGGAGCGACATGCGGACGCCCTCTTCGAAGTCGCCCTGCTGCCGGCCCTGCTCGTAGAAGGCCATCAGCTTCCGCACATCCTCGGCCGACACCGGGCCACGGTAGGCCAGCGATGCCAGGTGCCTGATGATGCTGGTGGCGCATGCCGCCTCTTCGGCGGGCGCGGTCGGCCGGCACGTGAAGATGCGGCGCCGGCTCGGCGAGTCGGAGACGCCCATCACCTTCACCGGGCCCGTGATGGCGAACTCCCGCAGGTGCGGCAGCGCCGTAATGCCGAAGCCGCTGCCGATCTGGCTGTCGGCCATCGTGTGCTCGATGGGCGCGATGAGGTCGTCCACCGGCGCATCGAAGCGCGCGATGAAGGCCGCCGCCACGCGCTGCGGGCCGGCCTTCACGTAGATCTTCGGCGTGACGAGGTTCATCCCGTTCGGGTCGGACTCGCTCATCGAGGTGTTGATGTCCAGCAGGGCCACGCGCGCGCCGTTGATGGACACCTCGATCTTCTCGCCGGGGAAGCTGCTGCCGAAGAGCTGCCCGGTCGGGATGGAGTGCAGCATCATGCGGAACGTGTACTCGCCGTCCGCCGGGAAGATGTGCGTGACGGAGAGGCCGCCGCGCGTGCCGAACGGCGCGCCTTCGACGTGGCGCATCTGCGACGCCGTGCGCGGCACCTTGTAGGTGGCCTCGGTGGGCGCCGCGTTCGCGTCGCCCACGGCCAGCGTGCTGATGGCGCTCGCCGCGCGGAGATACCCTTCGAGCACGGTGGGCGAGAAGCCCTGCGCGTCGGCCACGTTGTCGAAGCCGTCGCTGATGGTGTCGGGCGGCAGGTAGGCCTCGACGTCCAGGTCGAGGTCGAGCAGGTCGCGAATCGCGTAGGTGTACTCGGCGCGGTTCAGGCGCTGGAACGGCCGGCGCCCGGGATTGGGGTCGAGCGCGGCCGCCTGATCGATCCGCGTCTCGAGAGCGGAGGCCAGATCGCCCAGCACCTTTGCGTCGGGACGACGGGCGCCCGCGGGCGGCATCATGCCGGCGCGCAGCTTGCGGATGACTTTCTCGGCCACCGCGGGGTGCTCGGTCGCCGCCGCGGCGTCGAACGACGCCAGCGTGAGGCCGCCGGCCTTGGCGCGATCGTTATGACAGGTGGCGCAGTATTGCTTGACGAGCGCGTTCTGATCGGCAACGGGGAGGCCGGAGGCGGGGTGGGTGGTCATCATCGCCGGCGCCGCCACAACGGGCTTGGCGACCCGTGGCGCCGGCACCGACTGGGCCCGCTGAGACTGCCCCACGGCCGGGCTGGCGCCCTGGCGCGGGGCCTCGCCCGCCAGCAACGTGAGGCCAGCGCAGACAACCCCCGACACGGCGAGCGTGTATCTGGACTTCAGGCGCATAATTTCACGCCGAGTATACGGCCAGGCGGGCAACGGATTGTCAGGAGTTGTCATCTGGCTGAGACGGCATAAATTACCTGTGCTCAATGCTTTGAAGTCCTCGATCGGGGGCGGAAGGGACCCCTCCCATGGCAGCCATTTCGGTCTCTTTTTTTCGCGACGCGGGACACTTCCGGAGCTGGCTCGAAGAGCACCACGACCGCCACACCGAGCTCTGGGTGGGCTTCTACAAGAAAGGCACGGGTCAGACGGGCCTGGACTACCCCACCGCGGTTGACGTCGCCCTCTGTTTCGGCTGGATCGACGGCATCAGGAAGGGCCTGGACGAGGTGAGCTACATCAACCGCTTCACGCCCCGGAAGGCCCGCAGCATCTGGAGCCGCGTGAACATCGCCAAGGTCGAGGCCCTCATCGCGCGCGGCGAGATGCACCAGGCCGGCCTGGACGCCTATGCGAAGCGCGACGACGCGCGGTCGGGCGTCTACTCGTTCGAGAGGCGCCCCGAGGCCTTCCCGGCGGCCATGGAGCGCCGGTTCCGCGCCAACCGCGCGGCATGGTCGTTCTTCGGCAAGCAGCCGCCGGGATATCGTCGGCTCGCCATCTGGTGGGTGACCAGCGCCAGGCGCGATGAGACGCGCGAGCGGCGGCTGGCACAGCTCATCGACGTGTCGGCCCGGGGCATGCGCCTCGGCGTGCTCTTCGGGCAGACGGGCGCGGTGCCCTCGAAGCCGACGAAGAAGGCCGCGAACAAGCCACGCGCATCGGCGAAGACACTCTCCGCGGCGAAGAGCCCGGCCGCACGGACGAAGGTGACGGGCGGCGCCACCAGGACGCCTCGCTCCGCGAAGACGAAGGCGCGCCGATGAAGATCGGCGTTGACCTCGGCGGGACGAAGATCGAGGCCGTGGCGCTGGCGCCGGACGGCCGCGAGCTGGGGCGCGTGCGCGTGCCCACACCACGCCGCGATTACGACGGTACTCTGGACGCCATTGCGGACCTCGTGCGGCAGCTGGAACAGGCACACGGCGCGCCGGCCTCCATCGGCGTGGGCATCCCGGGGGCCATCTCCCCGGCCACCGGGCTGGTGAAGAACGCGAACTCCACGTGGCTCATCGGCCGCGCGTTCGACAGAGACCTCGCCCGGCGGCTCCGGCGGCCCGTCCGCATGGCGAACGACGCCAACTGCTTCGCGCTCTCGGAAGCCACCGACGGGGCGGGCGCGGGCGCGTCGGTCGTCTTCGGCGTGATCATCGGCACCGGCGTGGGCGGCGGCCTCGTCGTCGGGGGCCGGCTAGTCGAGGGCGCGCATCGGATTGCGGGCGAGTGGGGACACAACCCGCTGCCGTGGCCGGGGGACGAAGAGCGGCCCGGGCCGCGCTGCTACTGCGGGCGCGACGGGTGCATCGAAACGTTCCTGTCCGGGCCCGGACTGGCCCACGATTTCGCGGCCGCCACCGGGCGGAGGCTGGAGGCCGGGCAGATTGCGGGCGCCGCGCTGTCGGGGGATGTTGGTGCGGTGGCGGCGCTCGCGCGCTATACCGACCGCATGGCGCGCGCCCTGGCGACCGTAATCAACCTCCTGGATCCCGAGGTCATCGTCCTCGGCGGCGGCGTGTCGAACATCGAGGCGCTCTACACGGACGTGCCCGTGAGGTGGAAGCCATACGTGTTCTCCGATGAAGTGCACACGCGGCTCGTTCGCGCGCGATACGGGGACGCGAGCGGGGTGAGAGGAGCGGCCTGGTTGTGGTGAAAGCACGAAGGTTCAAAGCACAACGGGTTCACGCGCGCTTGGACCACGACGCGCGTTCACTGGACGCGTGAGACCTGCTGCAACTCGGCGATCGCGGCAGCGAGCGCGGGGCGCTGGTCGCGGGGGACCAGGTCGCGGGCGGACCAGAGCATCTTCGACGCGGTGTCCCAGTCGTTCAGCAGCAGGGCCACCGACGCGAGGCCGACAGGAGCGCAGCTGTTCTTCGGCTCTGCCTTCTGCACCGACAGGAACAACTGCTGCGCCAGGCCGGTCTGATCGATCGCCAGGGCCATCTGCCCGGCCGCGCACTGCGTGGCCGGCTTGGCGTCGGGCAGGAGGGCGGCCGACAGCGACTGCACCGCCTCGAGGGCCCGGCCCTCGACCACCAGCGGTGCGGCCGCCTTGATCGAGGGATGCTCGTCGGCCGGCACCAGATTGAGCGGCAGCGGCCAGTTGAGCTGTCCGCCCTGCGCGCTCTGCATCTGGCGCTGCGCGAACTTGATGGGCAGCACGATGACCGCCGGGAGCCGGTCTGGCGCGCTGGCCATGAACACCCAGACGCCGGCAGTGAGACCGAGGAGGTTCCACTCTCCCTTCTCGTTGGCCTGCACCGAGAAGGTCTTCTGCCCGGCGAACTGCTCGCCTCGGAATCCAACGGTGGCTTCCGCCGAAATCGTGGCCGCCAGAGGCGTCTCACCTGTACGTGTGGTGCCCTTCAGCCGGTACGCCGTCTGCGCGGACAGCGGGACACGAACGGATTGCACGACGACCAGCAGGACCACGAACGCCCAGACACGAACGCGCATTGGCACCCCCCTGTCGAGATAGACGGCAGTACGTTCAAAGTTACGAGAACTTCAGCCCTGAGCGCCTCACCACCTCAGCGAAGGTCCAGACTGTATACCGCCACCGGCCACACCTGCCGCCCCTGCCGTCGCGCCAGCGGGCCGGGCGGGCGGGTGTCGGCCGGGTCCACGCGGGTGACGCCCAGGCTGCGGAAGGCCACCTGGTTGAACCCTCTGCGGAACAGCCGGCGCGCGGTGTCGGCGGGGACCGTGATGACCGCCGTGCTGGCATCGGGCACGCCCGGCAGGAACCGGCCCACCTCTTCGCCGTTCACGTCCAGCGCCATCGACGCCTGCATCACCGGCTCTTCGAAGCGCGTCCGCGACCGCACCGTGATGGTGACGTCACCTCCGCCCTCCAGCGCCAGCGGCACGGCCAGCACCGCGGGCGTCTGGCCAATCCACCAGGCCGCGCCCCAATCGTCGCCCCCAGCAACATCCCATCCCCCGAGCAGGAACTTCTCGGCAGTGCGATCGAACGTCAGGCTGAACGAGGCCCGCGGCGTCTCGGGCGACAGCACGTCGTACTTGTCCACCGGTACGCCCTCGCGCCACGCGAACCACACGTTGGCCGGAAACGCGAACGGATACCAGTAGGGCGACCGCGTGTGCAGTTCGGCCTGCTGCCGGACGATACGGCCGAAGCTGACGGGCTCGTCCTTGGGGAGCATCCCCGCGGTGTATTGGACCATCAGCAGGTGGTTCCACCACAGGGCGCCGACCACCAGCGGCGCCAGCGCGACGAGCGGGCGGCGCAGCACGAAGCCGATCACCACCGCCAGCCCGGGCGCGAGCATCACCAGCGCGCTCGAGAACCGTCTGCCACCAAACGACCATCCGCCGGCCCAGTCCTGTGTGGCGCCGTTCACCCAGGCGGTGATGAAGAGGATGAGCAGCGCCGACAGCGCCCAGCGCCATTCGCGCCGCAGGTAGGCGACGGTGCCGATCACCGCGATGTAGGCCACCGGCGTCCACGACAGGAAGCCGTGCCACGACGAGAACAGCGTATCGATCCAGCGCGAGCGCAGCGGGTTGAAGTAGCCGCCCTGCCCCAGCAGGTCGTACTCGTAGCGCGTGAAGAGGATGTAGCTGTGCCCCAGTTGCAGCAGAATCCACGGCAGCGCGCCGAGGAACGCCCACAGCGCCAGCCGCATCGTCCGCCGGATGCGCTCGGTCCGCGGCACACCGACGGCGCTCAGTGCGAGGATGCCGGGATAAAAGGCGAACAGCGACTCCTGCGACCGCGCGAGGAAGGCGAGCCCGATGAACGTGCCGAGGATCAGACTCTGCTTCACCGTCGCGCCCGGCGGCACCCAGCG
>DAIRFN010000129.1:12310-13846 GCA_036795065.1 Vicinamibacterales bacterium | reverse complement strand
AGGTATGCTGCGCGTCGGTGCCGCAGGCCTCCACGCACTTGTAGCACAGCACGCACTTCGAGTAGTCGCGCACGTAGAGGTCGTTGTCGACCTTCGGCTGTTGCGACACCGTCGCGGGAGCAGACCCGAACCGCGCGGGGTCGGCGCCGTACTCGCGCATCATCGGCTCGAGCGACGGCGCGGTTGTAAGATCGACCGACGAGGCCAGCAGCTCCAGCACGAGCTTGCGTGACAGGTCCACGCGCGGCGAGCGGGTGCGGATGGCCATGCCGGGCTCGAGCTTGCGCGAGCACGCGGGGGCCAGCACCCGCGCGCCTTCCACCTCCACCACGCACACACGGCACGCGTTGACCGGCGTCAGCGTCTCCAGATAGCAGAGCGTCGGCACCTCGATGCCGGCATCGCGACACGCGTCCAGGATGGTCGCGCCCGCGGGCGCCTCGACGGGACGGCCGTCGATGGTGGCCGACACCACCGCCGCCTCGGCCTGCTGCGGCCGCTCAGGCAGCTGAGATGCCGGTGGCGGCAAACGAAACCAGATGGGCTCAGGTATCACTTCTCACTTCTCACTTCTGACTTCTGACTTCTCACTTCGTTCTGGACGAGGCCGAGCCTCAACGCCGATTCGATGGCCGCCGAGGCGGTCTGGCCGAGGCCGCAGATGGAGGCGTCCTTCATCGCCGCGGACAACTCCGAGAACACAGACGACGCCGATACCGACGAAGCCGCAGATGACGCAGATGGCGCAGACAGGGCGGGCAGGAGCTCAGCCTGTCGGACGGTGCCCACGCGGCACGGGACGCATTGACCGCACGATTCGTGGCGGAAGAACTCCGCGATGCGATGCAGCGAGTCTGCGATGTCGGCGGTCTCGTCGTAGACCATGATGACGCCCGAGCCGAGCGTGGCGCCCGCGGCGCGCACACCTTCGAACGTGAGCGGCAGGTCGAGGTGCTCGGGGCCGACGAAGCTGCCGGCAGCGCCTCCCAGCAGCACCGCCCTGAGGTCGCGCCCGCCGGAGACACCGCCGGCGAGGTCGATCATCTCCCTCAGTGTCGCGCCGAAGGGCACTTCGTAGAGACCCGGGCGCTCGACGTGGCCCGACAGGCAGAACAGCCGCGTGCCCGTGGACGCCGCGGTGCCCGTGCGCGCCCACGCCTCGCCGCCTTCGAGCAGGATGTCCAGCACGTTCACCAGCGTCTCGACGTTGTTGGCCACGGTGGGCTGGCCGAAGACGCCCACCTCCGCGGGGAACGGCGGCTTCGACCGTGGCTCGCCACGCTTGCCCTCGATGGAATTGAAGAGCGCGGTCTCCTCGCCGCAGATGTACGCCCCGCCCCCGCGGCGAATCTCGATGTCGAATGCTTCGCCCGACGCCAGGATGTCCGGGCCCAGCAGGCCGGCCTGCTTCGCCACCGCGATGGCCGATCTGATGCGCGCTTCGGCCAGCGGGTATTCGCCGCGAATATAGATGAATCCCCGCGTGGCGCCCGTCGCCAGGCCGCAGATGGTCATCGCCTCGACCACGGCAAACGG
>DAIRFN010000129.1:0-12210 GCA_036795065.1 Vicinamibacterales bacterium | reverse complement strand
GCGTGGCGCCCGTCGCCAGGCCGCAGATGGTCATCGCCTCGACCACGGCAAACGGGTCCTGCTCCATCAACACGCGGTCCTTGAAGGTACCGGGCTCGCTCTCGTCCGCGTTGCACACGACATAGCGCGGCGTGGCCGGCTGGCGCCGAACCGCGTCCCACTTGCGCCCAGTGGGAAACGCGGCGCCGCCGCGGCCGAGCAGCTTCGAGGCGGTCACCTGGGCGATGACCTGCTCCGGGCCCAACTCGATGGCGCGGGCCAGCGCGCGGTAGCCGCCGTGCGCCCGGTAGCTGTCCAGGCTCGCGGGATCCACCACGCCCACGCGCGCGAGGAGCCTCGGCGTCCCCAGGCTATCGATCGTCCGGGCCGCCGGCGCGGCTGGCACGCCGGCCAAGGCCCCGATAATGGCCGAGGCATCCGGGGCCGGCGCGAGCACGAACCGCTCGGGCATTGCGCCAGAGCGCGTGATGAGCGCCGCCGATCCCGCGTCGCACTGCCCCAGGCACGGCGAGCGCTGCCAGCCGACCGACGCGACGCCGGCATCCGCCGTTCCGGGGCCCGCCTCGCGAATCCCGACCGCCTCCAGATCGGCCATCGCGGGGGGGCCGGAGTGTGGGTCCGCGGCCGATAACGGCGGCCCGAGGCGCCGCTCCAACTCCTGGCACACCTGCTCGGCCCCGCGGAGGCGGCACGCGATGTCGTCGCAGACGTGCGCCACAGCCAACGGTCGCGGCTCGGTAGCCAGCAGGTGATAGAACGTCAGCACACCCCACGCCTCGGCAGGGGGCACCGAGAGCCGCCGGCAGATGTAGTTCAGGGCCCCTCGCGATACCCAGCCCATCCGGTCCTGGACGGCGTGAAAGGCCGGCAGCAGCAGGTGCCGATCGCCGATGACGGAATGGCCGCCGGCGGCGGTCCGCCCGTCGCGCGCGATGTCGCGCGCGCCGCCTTCCCAACCCGATTCCGGCAGGCCCAGCAACGCATCGATGGCCGCGCGCTCGTCTTCGGTCGGCTCACCTCCGGTAATGTGCAGGTCCACGGGACGAATCTAGCACGAGGGGTTCAACGCACGGGGGCGGCGACGCCGAGCCTCTCGATACGGATGGCCGTCGCCTTGAACTCGGCCGTGCCCGACCTGGGGTCCGTGGTGTCGATGGTCAACTGGTTGGTCTGCACCTGCTCCGGGAAGTGGAAGGTCATGAAGGCCAGCCCCGGGCGCAGCGCGTCGTCGAGGTAGGCGGGCACCATCACCTCGCCCCGCCGTGAGACGACCCGCACCAGTTCTCCCGGCTCGATGCCGTAGCGCCTGGCATCCTCCGGCGACAGATCGAGGGTCTCGCCCCTCCTCGTCGGCGACGCGTACGCGCCGGTCTGCACGCCGGTGTTGTACTCGGCGAGCCGCCGGCCGGTCGTGAGGCGGATGGGGTACTCGGCCGAGAGCGGATCCGCCGGCTCCTGGTGCTCGGCGGGGTGGAACGGCGCGCGCGGCCCCTTGACGGGGCGCTCCCACAACCGCCCATGCAGGAACGCTTCGCCCGGGTGCGTGTCGTCGTAACAGGGCCACCGCAGCCCACGGTGTTCGTCGAGGCGCGCGTAGCTCATGCCGGCGTGGACGGGAGACAGCGAGCGCAACTCGTTCCACACCGCTTCGGCGTCTGGCGGGCCCCAGTCGTGCCCGAGCGTGCGGGCCAGGTCGAAGATGATGGCCAGGTCCTCACGCGCCTCGCCTGGAGGATCGAGCGTGCGCCGGCACCGCTGCACGCGCCGCTCGCTCGACGTGACCGTGCCATCCGATTCGAACGCGCCGGCGGCCGCGGGAAAGACGACGTCGGCCAGCTCGGCGGTGTCGGTCAGGAACAGGTCCTGGACCACCAGGAAGTCGAGCTTGCCAATCAACCGGGCCGCCCGGTGCTGGTCGGCCTCGGACTGGATCGGGTTCTCGCCGATGACGTAGACGGCCTTCAGCTCGCCGCTCTCCATCGCGTCGAACATCGCCGAGAGGTGCCACCCGCGCCTGGGCGGGATGGTGACGCCCCACTTCTGCTCGAACTTCCGCCGGACCTCGTCGTTCTCCACGTGCTGGAACCCGGGCAACCGGTCGGGCAGCGCACCCATGTCGCCCCCGCCCTGCACGTTGTTCTGGCCGCGCAGCGGGTTGATGCCGCTGCCCCATCGCCCCACGTGCCCCGTGAGGAGCGCCAGGTTGATGAGCGCGAGCACGTTGTCGACGGCGTGGTGATGTTCGGTGATGCCGAGCGTCCAGCACAGCATCGCGCGCTTCGCCGTGGCATAGGCATGGGCCATCTGCCGGATGACGTCGGCAGGCACGCCCGTCACCGCCGAGGCGCGATCGAGCGTCCACGGCTCGACGGCTGCGCGATAAGCCTCGAACCCCTCGGTGGCGTGGGTGACGAAGTCGTGATTCACGAGACCAGCCGCGATGATCTCGCGGCCCACGGCATTGGCCAGCGGGATGTCGGTGCCCACGTCGAGCCCCACCCAGACATCCGCCCACTCGGCGGAGCTGGTCCGCCGCGGATCGATGGTGAACATCCGCGCGCCGCGCTTCAGCCCCTTCAGGAGGTGATGGAAGAAGATCGGGTGCGTCTCCCGGGCGTTCGATCCCCAGAGCAGGACGCAGTCGGTCTCTTCAATCTCCTGGTAGGAGCTCGTGCCCCCGCCCATCCCGAACACCATCGCCAGACCGGCGACGCTTGGTGCATGTCACGTGCGGTTGCAGCTGTCGATGTTGTTCGACCCCATCACGACGCGCGCGAACTTCTGCGCCGCGAAGTTCATCTCGTTCGTGCTCTTCGAGCAGCTGAAGAGACCGAACGCCTGCCCGCCGTGCGTGTCCCGCACGGCGCGCAGCCCGGCCGCGGCCTTCGCGAGCGCCTCGTCCCACGTGGCGCGACGCAGCGGCGCCCCGCGCGCGTCCCTGACAAACGGAACCGTGATCCGTTGCATGAGGAGAATCTACACGACCAGCTTCCGCAAAGCTACGGCGGTCCGCCGACGCCTTCGGCGAAGGCGGAAGGACACGAAGGCCTACGGCTCGGGTTCGGTCCAGCGCTCCATCGGGATCGAGAGCAGCAAGTAGCGCTTGCGCAGCTCGACCACGCGCGCGGGCAGCTGGTGCGTGGTGAACTCGCCGGCGCGGCACCGGTCGCGCAGCGCGCGAATCTCGAACCGGTAGAGGTCGTTGATCTGCTCGCGCAGCTTCTCGGGAGACGTGTCCGCCCGGGGCGCCAAGCCGTGCCGTGCCAGCTCGTCCAGCACTTCAAGGCGGTAGCGAGGCACGCTCTACCAGCCTCCGCACGCCAGCCGCGCGCGCGCCCCCTGGACGTCTCGGCGCGCGGCATCGCTCAGCGGCAGCGACTCGGCCCGCTGGTACTCGGCGCAGGCCCCAGACTGGTCCCGCAGCCGGTCGAGCGTTCGCGCCAGCCCGACCACGCCACGCGCGCCACGGCCGGCCTCGGACGCTCGCGCGAATGCCGCCCGCGCGTCGTCGAACCGGTCCACCTCGAGCCACAGCTCACCCTCGATCTCGTCGATGGGCAGCGGCCACATCGACGACTGGCCCGCTGCGGCGAGCGCGCCCGCCAGGTCGCGTGCATGCGAGAGGTACGCCTGCATCTCGTCGCGCTCGTCCTGCGCGGCCGCCACCGCCGCGCGGACCGCGGCCTCCGCGTACCGGTTGAGGCGGCCCAGCGTCGAGGTCGCCGCCAGCGACGCCCGGTCGTCGTCGAGTCTCCGCAGCAGGTTGTTGATGGCGCCCAGCCGATCGGGGGCGCCCCCGAGGGGCGCGAGGCGCCGGGCCTCGACCCAGCCATCGACCGCGACCAGCGCCGTCGCCAGCTCCGGGCACTCCTGCACGCCGGACCATGCCGCGCGCAGCGCATCGGCCGCTGCCGCGTCATCCAGCTGCTGGAGATGTTCGGACGCCTGCCGCAGGGCGGCGCGAGGCGCGGGCGCGGGGCACCCGTCGCCCTGCGCGCGGGCCGAGACAGGCCCGAAGAGAAGACAGGCCAGCATCAGGATGGCGCCCGCGATGGAGTGCCGGGAGTCGGGTGCGGGCCCCCGCCACAGTGTGGCGGCAAAGCGCGCAATCACATCGACCATGGTTTCCTCGTCTTGCAGGTGCGGACCATGACCGCACTCGGGGATCACGCGGGTCTCGCACCGTCCCGACACCCCACGCTGGATGGCCCGCAGCTGCACCATGGTGGCATACTCGTCGTGCTCGCCCTGCAGGGCCAGCACCGGCACGCGGACGCGCGGCAGCCGCCCTCCCGCATCCATGGGCGCCCACCCTGGCGAGAGCCAGCTCTCGCTCCACAGTCCGAACGCGCCGTCCACGTTGTCGCCGTGGTACTTCATCAGCCGCTCACGCAGGTCCTCGGTGAGAAAGGCCTCGCGGGCCTGGCGGATGCTCGAGACGGTGCGTTCCTCGGTGACGACGTGCGCGCCGATGGTGACCACGCCGCGCAGCATGGGAGGCTGGCACGCGGCGTAGTTGAGGGCAATCGTTCCTCCGTCGCTGTGCCCCACCAGCAGGCACGTCCCCACCCCCACGGCGTCGAGCACCTGCGGCAGGATGACGTCGCCCTCGATCTCCAGGTAGCGGGCGCCCGGCGGCGCCGGCCACGGGCTCGACCCGCCGTACCCTGTCCGGTCGTAGGCAAACCCTCGCAGGCCCGTGCGGGCGCACAGGGCCGCCGGAAATCCACGCCACAGGTCGATCGATCCGAGGCCTTCGTGCAGGAACACGAGAGTGGGCACGTAGGGGTCGGCCGTCCCTTCGTCTCCCAGCCAACGGCCGTGCAGTCGCCGGTCCGGCAGCCTGATTTCGACGTCGCTCATCGCTTCGGGCTGCCTCGCCTTAGGTCGCGCGGAACGTCACCGTCACTCCGCTGGCCTCGTCCGTGATCGCCCGCGGCGGCAACGCCCGCGCCTCGATGGCGAAGGCGCTGAGCCCCACCGCGTTCTCCGGTGGGGGCGGCGCCCCGAGGCCGGCCCACACGTTCAAGCCCAGGTGGTGGTGATAGCCGCCCGCGGCCACGAACAGTGCGCCCGGATACCGGCGCAGCGTCGGTGTGAACCCGACACCTTCGCAGTAGAACTGCTCGGCGCCGCCCAGTTCGGGCACGTGCAGGTGTACGTGCCCGATGGCCGTGCCGGCCTCGAGGCCCGGCCACGCGCCGTCGGCGCCGGGCTCGTCCGCTAGGTCGGCCAGGTCCAGCGGCTCGGTGGCCATCACCACCTCGCCGGCGTCGATTCGCCAGGCATCGCGCGGCCGGTCGCGATAGATCTCGATGCCGAGGCCGTCGGGGTCGTCCAGGTACAGCGCCTCGCTCACCAGGTGATCGGCCGCCCCCGTGAGCGGCCACCGCTGCTCGGCCAGCCGCCGCAGCGATCGGCCGAGGGCCGCGCGGCTCGGCACGAGAATCGCGAAGTGATAGAGCCCGCTGCTGCGCCGCGGCTGACGAACCGCGCCCCGCCGCTCCGAGAGTTGCACGAGTGCCGCGTTGCCCCCCGCGCCGAGTGCGGCCGTCGTCCCCTCTCGCGGCATCAACCGGAATCCGAGCACGTCGGTGTAGAAGCCGATGGATCGATCGAGGTCGGACACCGTCAGGCTCACGTCCCCGATGTGCGCGTCGGCCGGCAACCCGGACATGAAGGCATTGTACGCGTCCGGCCGGGAGCCCGCGTCCGACGGCGCGTCCTCAGTCGGCCTTCCGCCGCGGCTGGAACGGCCACAGGAATTGCCGGAGATAGCCGGCCGGGGCCCCCTCTCCACCGGCGAGGCCATAGGCCGACGGCCACCGGTCGGGCAGGTAGGCCGTCGTGAAGATCACATCCAGCACCGGCAGGTGCACCGCGAAGTTCTTGTCGACGGCGTCCCGTTCCGCGGCGTGGTGCCAGTGGTGGAACTGCGGCGCGGCCACTAGCCAGCGGAGGGGGCCGAATTCGAAGCGGACGTTCGCGTGGATGAACGTGGCCTGCGCGCTCACCAGCACCAGGTAGGCCATCAGCGGCCCCTCCGAAAATCCCAGCACGTAGATGGGCCCGTAGGTCAGGCCGCGCGTGACGGCGATGTCAACCATGTGCAGGCGCGAGCCGGCCAGCCAGTCCATCTGGTCGGCCGAATGGTGCACGGCATGGAACCGCCACAACAGCGGCAGCGCGTGAAACGCGCGGTGCACCCAGTACTGCGTGAAGTCGGTGACCACCACGAGGGCCAGGAACTGCAGCACCGAGGGCAGGTCCCGCACCGATGCCTGCAGCGACGGCGAGGTGGCCCAGTCGAACAGCACCATCGCCGGCCGCATCGTGACGAGCGTCGTCACCTGGACGAGCAGCGCGCTGATGAAGAAGTCGGTGAAGTCGGTTCGCCAGGTGGCGCGGAACAGCGGCTGATCGGGCAGGCGCGCGAACAGCCGCTCGAGCGGGATGAAGATCGCCGAATAGACAATGAGATTCAGCAGGAACCAGTCGAGGCCGAGATACGGCCCGCTCGAGAGCTCGCCGTCAAGCGGCACCTGCGATCCACCCAGCAGCGCCGCCACGAGCGCGGCCCCCGTGCCGACGACGCCGAGCAACTTGTTGCGGCGCAGCGTGAGGCTGACCAGGCCGAGGAGGAACCCCGACACCAGCACCAGGTGCAGCAGCGCCCGCACGAGCGTTACCGAATACAGCGCGCGGGCCTCGGGCACCGTGAGCAGCGACGGAAACCGGATGCACAGCACGGCCCCCAACCCGACGAGACCGGGAATGGCCGACAGCAACCCGCTCAGCCACCCGCTCCCGAACCCGGTGGGCTCCACCGTCCTCCACGAAATCTGCGCCATCCTTGAACGTGAACTTGCGACCGGGGACCTACCTGCAGGTGAAGCTGCCCGCGTCGTCCACGCTTCCCTTCCCGTTGTATCGGGCGACCTGCGGCTGCGGACAGAGCGGACGGCTTCGAACCACCTTGCCGTCGACCACGCGCGAGGCGACGACCGCGCCCGGGGCCACGCCGCGCTCCACCCAGTTCTCGAGCACGGGGATCATGTCGAACTGGTTCGGCCCCGGCCCGCCGCCGCAGTGATGCATGCCGGGAATGAAATAGGCGCGGACGAACGTATCGGCCTCACGCTGCCCGCCTGCTGACCTCACGACCTGCTCGTAATAGTCGAGCGTGCCGAGCGCGCTGATGCCCGGATCGGACCAGCCGTGATAGAGCAGCAGCTTGCCCCCGCTCTTCCGGAACGTGCCGAGGTTTGCGTCGGTCGGGCCGAGTATCTCGGTCATGGTCTTCATGCGGGGCAGGTCGCGCGCGGCGTTGAAGGCGCGCCACCCGTACGAGGCGTCGTCCACGTCGAGCGAGAGGAACTTGAAGTTGAAGTCCATCAGGCCGTGACCGGCAGGCAGCGATCGGCCTTCGTACGCCAGCGACCCATCGGCCCGCGCCACGGGGGGCACCTGGCCCGAGATCCACTGCAGCCACCCCGAGGAGCCGCCCTCGTGCCCCGGAGGAAAACCGTGCGCGAAGGTCTTGCCGTCGGGCGTTTTCACGCCGGCGTAGATCTGCTTCACCGTGGCCACCTGGCCGGGCGTGAGACACCCCGTGGCACCAGGGCTTCCGCAAACCAGGGTCGCGGGGTCGAAGCGACACTGTCGCGGGTCGGACACGAGGCCGTCCTCGAGGCCGTCGGTCTTGTCGCAGGCGTCCAGGGTCGCGGCAGACAGCAACTCGATGGCCTCGGCCGTCAGGTGATTACTGGCGGACGAGAGCATCTGCTGGTAGACCACGGCTCGGCCCACCTGCATCGGCGTGCCCGTGGCGGGGTGCCCGCCGATGACGCCGTCGAAGTCGTCCGGGTAGCGCTGCACCGCCATCAGCGCCTGCCGGCCGCCGTTCGAGCAGCCGTTGAAATACGCGTACTGCGGCGGCCTTCCGTAGAACGATGCCGTCAGCGCCTTGCTCGCCACCGTCGTCACGTGCGTGCCGCGGTGACCGTAGTCGATCTCCTTCGCGCGGTTCGACGCCCACGCCGGGTCGCTGGAGACGTGCCCGGTGTCGGTGGAGGCGGTGGCATAGCCCCGGGCCACGCCGGGTTCCACGTTCGGCAGGGTGCCGCCCAGCCCGCCCACGCCGAGGAACACGAACTTGCCGTTCCACGTGTCGGGCAGGCCAAGCCGGAAGTTCACCGTGTTGCCGTCGGAGGCCGCGTGTCCCTCCACCTGGCAATAGCGTGGGCGTGTGCCCGATGCCTCGACGACCCGCGCCGCGGTGATGCTGGTGCCTGCGGGCGCCTTCGCCTGGATGGCGGGCACATCGCACGCCACCGAGTCGGCACCCACGACATCGCCGGTCGCCACGTGCGCGCCGGCCGCCGCGACCACCGAAACCATCACCGCGAGACGACGGCGCATCGGCCTTCCCCCTTTGGCCGCGCATTGTAACGCCCTTTACAGCGGAGGCCGGCTCGGGCCAGAGTGACCGCAGGAGGCACCGATGGCTATTGCACGAGTCACCGAAATCACCGCGGGTTCCAAGAAGAGCTTCGAGGACGCCGTAGAGAGGGGCATCGCACGTTCCAACAAGACGCTCAAGAACGTCACGGGCGCCTGGGTTCAGGAGATGACGGTGGCGATCGAGAAGGGCAAGATCATCGAATACCGCGTCAACATGAAGGTGACGTTCATCCTCGAAGACTGACACGCGTAGCGGTGACAATTGGAGACAAGGCTGGGCGCCGTCGCGCCCGGCCTTTCGCCTACAATGCGTCAGATCAGTTGCTGGCCGCCACGCTCGTGGCGCCGGCCGAACAAGCCATAGAGGAGTCTTCGTCATGTCACGCCCGAACTTCGACGGCCGCCGCGCTGGAACACTGGCGCTCTCCGCGGCCGCCCTGGGTCTCATCCTTTACGTCGCCGCGCCGCAGGCGCAGCAGCCACCGGCGAAGCCGCCCGCGGGCGGGGCGCCTCCGCAGGGCGCGCCTGCCGCACCCGCGGCCCCGGCCACGCCGCAGAAGCCCCTCGTGCCCGTCGTGGCCAGCACGCTCGCGGCCAAGCCCGACACCTTCATCGGCGAGAACGTCACCATGATGGCCACCGTCGACCAGACGCTCTCGCCCACCGCATTCTCGGTGGACCAGGACAAGACGAAGAGCACGGGCCAGGACGTGCTCGTGCTCGCGCCGCGGTTGAACGAGCCCGTGGAGGTGAACACCTACGTCACCGTCATCGGCGAGGTGGTGAAGTTCGATCCCGCCGACGCGAAAGTGAAGGATCGTCTCGCCGGCTTCCCCCCCGACGCGCTCGCGAAGTTCACGGGCAAGCCCGCCATCGTCGCCACCTCGGTGATCAACGCCGCGATGAACGACGTGGCGCGCCGGCTGCCGCCGCGGATGACGGCGGAGGAAGAGGCGTTCCAGAAGGTGATGCAGAAGGTGGGCGCGGCCAACGGCGCGATGCGCGGCATCATCGAGAAGTCGGATGCCAACGGCGCGAAAGAGCAGGCCGCGGCCCTCAAGGCCGCGTTCGTCGCCACCGAGGCGTTCTTCAAGCCGCACGGCAAGGCCGATGCGATGGGCTGGGCGCAGGACGCGCGCAAGTCGGCCGAGGCCATCGAGATTGCGGCCGCCGCGGGCAAGTGGGACGAAGTAAAGGCCACGGCGGGCAGCATGGGCAAGATGTGCCAGACCTGCCACACCGCCTATCGCGAGCGCTACGACGACGGGGCGTTCCGGGTGAAGCTGGGGCCGGCGCCGGCCAAGCCGGGGACGGGCGTCCATTGATGAGTGGCGATTGCAGAGTGGCGATTGCACCGTGGCGATTCATTGGTGATTGCGCGATTGGTGATTGAGCGATTGATTCGCTGATTGACGATTGAGTCATCGGGCGATTCCGGGGAGTGAGTCTATGAAGAGAACGCTGATGGGTGTCGGAGCGATGACGGTGGTGGCCGGGCTGCTGGCCTTCGCGCCGGTGGCCGAGGCGCAGGGCGGCGGGCAGCGCCGCGCGCCGGATCCGCGGTCGATGGGCGGCGGCGACTGCCGCGACAACCCGCTCAACTGCAAGGACGCCCCCAACCCGCTGCCGAAGGCCGACACGGTGTGGCTGGAGGAGATGACGTGGATGGACGTCCGCGACGCGATGGCCGCGGGCAAGACCACGGTGATCATCCCCACGGGCGGCCACGAGCCCAACGGGCCCTGGCTCGCACTCGGCAAGCACAACTACGTGCTCACGGCCAACTGCGACGCGATTGCCCGCAAGATGGGGAACGCGCTGTGCGCGCCGGTGATCAAGCACGTGCCCGAGGGCGGCATCGATCCGCCCACCGGCCACATGACCTCGCCCGGCACCATCTCGCTCCGCGAGGACACGTTCCGCGCGCTGCTCACGGACACCGCGGAGTCGCTCGTGGCGCACGGCTTCAAGCAGGTGTTCTTCATCGGCGACAGCGGCGGCAACCAGGCCGGCCAGCGCGCCGTGGCCGAGGCGCTGAACGCGAAGCACGCCGGCAAGGCGCTGGTCGCGCACATCCAGGAGTACTACGACTACGCGAGCGTCGCGAAGCACATGGAGCAGTTCGGGCTGAAGGAGACGAAGTCCGAGAACATGCACGACGACCCGATCATCACGCTCAACATGTTCATCGACGACCCGGACTCGGTGCGCTACGACGCGCGGGTCAAGGCGGGCAAGGCGACCATCAACGGCGTGGATGTGTCGAACGAGGCGAAGAACACCGAGTGGGCGAAGCAGATCGTGGCCTTCCGCACGGAGAAGACCATCGAGGCCATCAACAAGGCCATCGCCAACAAGGGGACACTCCCGGCCCCTCCCCGGCAGCGGCCGGGTGCTGAATAGCACCCATTGAGCGATTGGTGATTGCAGATTGAGCGAGTGAGTGATGATTGGCGATTGCGGGATTGAGCGAATGATCCGGTGATTGGCTGATTGAGTGATCGGGTGATTCAGAAACGCCGGGACTTCAGTCCCGGCGTTTCTGTGTTGCGCGACAGGGGCGCTACGGCACCACGACCTGGACCTCGTTGCTGAACGGGCTGGCGCCGCAGGTATTGATGCCGATCACCCGCACGTAGTACGTCCCCGGCGGCACCGTCGTCGTGAAGCGCGTCGCGGGTCCGGAGACCTCGATGGCAGCGAGGTCGGCCAGGCCGGGCGCGCTGCCGGCGACGATGCGCTGGATGTTCGCAACCGGCCCCGTACCGGGCTGCTCCCAGGTGAGCGTGACCGTGCGACCCGCGACGCTTGCCGCGAGGTTCATCGGCGCCAGGGGCGGCATCTCATAGCACGGCGACGCGGTCGCATCTACATCGATGATGAGCTCCGTGGACGGCGCGCTCGCGCCGGCAAGGTTCACAGCGCGGACCCGGCCCCAATAGCGCCCCGGGGGCGCGTCGATGGTGAAGCTGGTGGCCCCGGCGCCCAGCGGCAGCGAGGCCACGTTGCTCAGTCCCGCCCCGGTGCCCGCTTCGAGCACATAGCCGGCAGCGGTGTGGGTTGACGGGGGCCGCCATTGAAACGTCAGGACCGTCCCCTCGCTGGCAACCGTCGGGTCCAGTGGCGGCGCGGGGATAGACGGCAGCCCTGCCGCAAACGAGACATCCGGCGTCGGCAGGCTGGTGCTCGTCGGGCCAACGGTGCGCACGCGCGCGAAATACGATCCCGGGGGCACCGCGCCCGAGAGCGACGTGGCATCGGCAGGCAGGTCGAAGCTGGCCAGATCGCTCGCCCCCTCGCGGCTTCCGACATCCACGCGAAGGCCCGTCCAGACGGCACTCGGCACCGGCAAGATCCAGGAGACGCTCGCGAACGTGGAACCCTGCAACTGCGTGACGGCCTCACCGGTTGGAGACGGCAGCGCGGCGGGGTGGCACGCGACGACGCGCCCCATGGGCATGAAGCAATCGGGCAGGAACACCGCGCGGCGAGACAGGGTGTGCTCGTAGAGGTAGAACGCGTCGTCACCGAGCTCGGGCCTCCACGGCACCCAGGAGTCCGTGGCGGGCGAGTACGCGGCCACCCGGCCCCGGTTCCGGCCGCCGATGATCGAGGAGGGCGCCACGAACAGCGTCCCGTCGCTGCCGGCGTCGAGGGTCACGCCGCCCGGCGCATCGGGGTTCCATGCGAGCGCCTGCCCGGTGATCGGGTCGAGCTCGGCCAGGCCGCGCCGGCGGTCGCCGCCGA
>DAIRFN010000128.1:0-13899 GCA_036795065.1 Vicinamibacterales bacterium | reverse complement strand
CTCGATGGCGTTCTTGCCGCGGCCCGTCACGAGGATGATGTTCGACACCCCGGAGGCCACCGCTTCCTCCACGCCGTACTGGATGATGGGCTTGTCGACGAGGGGCAGCATCTCCTTGGGTTGCGCCTTCGTGGCCGGGAGGAACCGGGTGCCGAGGCCCGCGGCGGGGAAGACGGCTTTGCGGACGACAGAGGTCATCCGAACTAGAATAATGCACTCGAATCATGCTTGATCCCGTTTTCGTCCGTGACCATCTCGACGAGGTGCGCCAGGGCCTGCAATCCCGGGGCCTCGATGCCAGCGCCGAGCTCGAGCAGCTGGCCTCGCTCGAGGCCCATCGCCGTCGCCTCATCCCGCAGGTCGAAGGCCTGAAGCGCGAGCAGAACACCGCCGGCGACGAGGTGGCCCGCGCCAAGCGGCAGGGCAAGGACGCGTCGCACATCTTCGAGGCCAACAAGCAGCGCGGCCAGAAAATCAAGCAGCTGGACATCGAGCTCGACCAGATCGAGCGGCAGCGGGTGATGATCCTCGAGACGCTGCCCAACCTGCCGCACGCGAGCGTGCCGGTGGGCGCGTCTTCTGCCGACAACGCCGTAGTGCGCACGTGGGGCGAGAAGCGCGCGTTCGACTTCGAGCCGAAGGCGCACTGGGACCTCGGGCCCGATCTGGGGATCATCGACTTCGAGCGGGCCACCAAGATTTCGGGCGCCCGCTTTGCCGTGCTGATGGGCGCCGGCGCCCAATTGGAGCGCGCGCTCATCAACTTCATGCTGACGCTGCACGGCACGAAGCACGGCTACACCGAGGTGGAGCCGCCCTTCCTGGTGTCGGGGTCCACGCTCTATGGCACCGGTCAGCTGCCGAAGTTCGAGCAGGACCTGTTCAAGATCGCGGGCGACTGGGACCTGTACCTGATCCCGACCGCCGAAGTGCCGGTCACGAACCTGTATCGCGGCGAGATTCTCGACGGCCGCCAGCTGCCGTTGAAGTACACGGCCTACACGCCGTGCTTCCGCAGCGAGGCGGGATCGCACGGCGCCGACGTGCGCGGGCTCATCCGGCAACACCAGTTCGACAAGGTGGAACTGGTGAAGTTCGCGGCGCCCGACACCTCGTACGACGAGCTCGAACGCCTGACGGCCGATGCGGAGCAGGTGCTGCAGTTGCTGGGCCTCCCGTACCGCACGGTGGCGCTCTGCACGGGCGACATCGGATTCTCGTCCGCGAAGACCTACGACATCGAGGTGTGGCTGCCGAGTCAGCAGACGTATCGAGAGATCTCGTCGTGCTCGAACTGCGAGGCGTTCCAGGCGCGGCGGGCGAACATCAAGTTCCGGCCCGGCGGCGTCGGGAAAGCGGAGTTCGTGCACACGCTGAACGGCTCGGGCCTGGCGGTGGGGCGCACGCTGATCGCGGTGCTCGAGAACTACCAGCAGAAGGACGGATCGGTGGTGATTCCCGAGGCGCTGCGCCCGTTCATGGGCGGCCGGGAGCGGATAGAATCGAAATAAGAGGGCAAAAGGCCCTCTTATTTCTGGCTTCTCGTCGCGGAGGGATGGCCGAGCGGTCGATGGCGGTGGTCTTGAAAACCACTGTACCCGAAAGGGTACCGGGGGTTCGAATCCCTCTCCCTCCGCCAACTCGAACGAGGTTCGAGTTGGCTGGAGCGAGCCGGCTCCAGTCACCGCGCAAGGCGCAGGCGCCTCGCGACGGTGGGCGAATCCCTCTCCCTTCGCCAGCCTTCGCTCGTGACTCGCGCGAAGGCGGCCCGCCGCTACTTCTCCGCCCCGCTTGGTATCCTCCACGCGCCCGTCTTCGCATCCATCTTGTGACAGTGCGTGCACTGACCCTGGAACTGGGCGACGAACTGGTTCCCCGCGCCGGTGAGGTGCACGGTGTGCATCAGCGTCGCGAAGGGCGGCGCGACCGTGGAGCCCCGCCGGTGGCACGTCATGCAGCTCTGCGGAAGCGCGGCGGCGGCCTTGGGAACGGCCGGGTGCTTACCCTTGACCTTCGACGGATCGGTGACCGACGCCTTCGTCTTGTCGAGCAGCGCCGGCTCGACGGCGGTCATCCACTGCTTCAAGAGCGTGCTGAGCCGGGTGTCCCCACCCTTGGATGTCGAGGTGTGGCAATCGACGCAGCCGTTGGGGAACGCGTCCTTGGCCTGGGCGCCCTGCTCAGCCCACGCGCCCGGCGGCTGGGCAAGGGCCAGGGCGACCGAGGCGGCGGCAACTGCGGCGAACGGTGTCCGGAGACGCATGGTCACCTTCATCTGAGCTTCCCTCCTGCGAACTGGCTCGATGCCTCACCGCCGCGCTTCGCCCTCGACGGCCCCGCGTCGTACAATGGCCGCGACTCATGACTTCCAAACTGATGTCGAGCGCGCTCCTGGTGTTACTGCTTGCGGCGTGCGGAGGACAACCGAGCATGCCATTTCAGACCACCGACACTACCACGGGCAACGGTGCCGAGGCCACGCCCGGCCACGCCGTTGTCGTCCACTACACGGGCTGGCTGTACGACGACAGCAAGGCCGACAAGAAGGGCACCAAGTTCGACAGCTCGATGGACCGTAACGAGCCGTTCGAGTTCGCGCTGGGCGCGGGCGAGGTCATCCGGGGCTGGGACGAAGGCGTGAAGGGCATGAAGGTGGGCGGTAAGCGCACGCTGACCATCCCGCCCGACATGGGCTACGGCGCACGCGGCGCCGGCGGGGTCATCCCGCCCAACGCGACGCTGCTGTTCGAGGTCGAGCTGCTCGGGGTGAAGTAACGACAGCCGCCGGAAGAGGCCTGCCAGCGCGCGGGCATCCGGCGTGCCTTTCCGATTCCCACCCGTGAACTGCCGGCATTTCGGGGTGTGCGGGGGCTGCGGCCTGCCGGGCGTGCCCTACGCGCGCCAGCTCGCCGACAAGCAGGCGCGCCTCCGGCAATGGTTTCCCGACGTGGCGCTGGCGCCCATGGCGCCTTCGCCCATCGACGAGCGCTTCCGCCACAAGGTGGCGTTCGTGTTCTCGCCGAACAGCGGAAGCGCCAACCTGCTGATGGGGCACTACCGGGCAGGATCGACGCGCATCGTCGCCGTGGAGGAATGTCCCGTTCACAGCGACCGTGGCAACCAGCTGGCCTTCGCCCTGCGTGATCAGATCGCCCGCGGGCGCGTGCCGCCGGGCATCCTCCGGCACGTGCTCGTCCGGACAACGGACGATGGGCGAGAGGCCGTGATGATGCTGGTGGTGACGGCGAATCACAAGGCCCTCCGTGCGCCGGTCCGCGCGCTCCTCGACTCGCGCGAGCGGCCCGATGGCTTCTTCATCAACATCCACGATCGCCCCGGCCCCTTCATGGTGGGCCGCGAGACGATCCGGATCGACGGTCGGGCGCACGTGCGCGAGGACATGCTGGGCACGAGTTTCCTCATCTCGCCGACCGCGTTCTTCCAGACCAACGTACGCGCGGCGCGCGAGCTGCTGCGGCTGGTGCTCCACGAAGGCGGGAACGCCAGCCTCGTGCTGGATCTCTACAGCGGCAGCGGTCTCTTCGCCATCCCGCTGGCGCGACAGGGCGCGCGCGTCGTGGCCGTTGAAGAGAATCGGCAGGCGGTGAAGGATGCCGAGGCGAACCTGCGGCTGAACCGGGTGCCAGACGGCGCGGTTCGATTGCTGCTCGCGCGGGCCGAAGAGGCCCTCGCGCGGCTCTCACGTGAGCGATTCGACCTGGTCGTGCTGGACCCGCCGCGACAGGGATGCCCGGATACGGTGCTCGACGGCGTCGGACACCTTCAGCCACGTCGGGTCATTTACGTATCGTGCAATCCGGAGAGACTGGCCGTGGAGCGCCCCCGCATCGCGCGCGCGGGCTATCGTCTGTCGGGCCTGCAGGGCGTGGACATGTTTCCGCATACCGACCACATCGAGGCCGTGGCGGTATTCGATCGAAAGAGTGCGTGATGAGCGAGAGACAGGTGAGCGAGCCACGGGCGGCTTCGACGGTTGTCGTGCTGAGGTCCTCGGCGGCTGCCGGGACGTGCGAAGTCCTGTTGGTGAAGCGCAACGATCGCGTGGCCTTCATGGCCGGCGCGTACGTGTTTCCGGGCGGGCGCGTGGACGAGGCCGATCACACGGCTCTCCACGAGGCGCGCTTCCTGCACGAGCCGCCGCGCTTTCCGGATCTCTCGCCGATCGACGAGCGTCGCTATCGTGTGGCCGCGGTGCGCGAGCTGGCCGAGGAGGCGAACGTCGCGATCGGCGTGGACGACCTCGTGCCGTTCGCGCACTGGGTGACGCCGGAGATCGAGATTCGCCGCTACGACACGCGCTTCTTCCTGGCCGTGATGCCGGCGGGGCAGGAGGCGAAACACGACGAGGGCGAGATGACCGAGCTGGCGTGGCTGACGCCGTCGGAGGCGATCGATCGGTGCCGTCGGCAGGAGATCATGCTGCCGCCGCCGACGTGGACGACGCTGCGGCAGCTGGAGCGCTGTGGCACCGTGGACGAGGCCGTGGCCTGGGCGCGGCGAGTCACCGTCGTGCGCGTGATGCCCGGGTTCGTCAAGAGCGAGGACGCGAGCATCCTCACCCTGCCTGGTGATCCGCTGTTCCCCACGGTCGAAGGGTGGGAAGTCCCCGAGGAGACGCGGTTCGTCCTGCGGGACGGCCGGGGCTGGCTCCCCGAGCACCCACCGTCGCTCGCCTGACCCGGGCGCGAGCTTCGGTGGGCAAGCCCGTCCGCACCCATCGTCGATCGCCTGAATCGGGGGCGAGCTTCGGCGGGCAGGCCTTTCAGTCCGTGCTGATGTAGCGATAGAGCACGCGAATCAGCCGGTACGCCTCGGCCATGCTCGCGCGCGAGAACTGCACCGTGTCGGGCGCCACGACCGTGATATCGCTGAACGCCGACGCCACTTCCGGGATGATGAAACTGCGGAACTGCATGCGCACCTGGTAGGCGCCGAGTCGCTCGCGCGCGACCTTGCGCGCTCCCTGGACGCCCTCGCGCGCCGCGGCCTGGATGTCTCTGCGGGCGTCGGCCAGGGGCCTCAGCTCGACCGCGCGCGTGTTGATGGCTCGCTTCACGGCCGCGCCCCGGATGCCCGGCACCGAGCGCGTCACCTCCTCCACCGCCGTGTCGTCGCCGGTCACCGCCACGACCGGCACCCCGTACCACTGGGCCAGCGCGGCGTTCATGCCGCCTTCGCCGACCGACGTGCCGTTGATCTGAAGGTCGCGCACGACGCCCGAACCGGTGTGCGCGAACACGCCGCGCGGCGCGTCGGCCTTGGCGTGGTAGCCGACGAAGATGATCGCGTCGAAGGTCTCGTCGAGGCCTTCCATCATCCCGTAGCGCTTGAAGCTGTGGCTGATGAGGCGGGCGCGGGGATCGAGATCCTCGGGGAGCAGGTTTCTCTGGCCGCCGTGCGAGTCGTTGACGAGGACATCGGTGGCCCCGCCCTCGAAGGCGCCGCGGATGGCCGCATTGGCGTCCTCCGCCATCAGCTTGCGCGCGCGACCATACTCCGCACCACCCGGGCCGGTCTGGTCGTCGCCGTTGACACCGGAGATGCCCTCCATGTCGACGGAGATGTAGACCTTCTTTCCCTGCGCCTCGGCCGGTGTCACCGCGAGCACGGAGGCCACGAAGCACACGAACGCAACGACGAGGCTAAACTTTCGCATGGGCGAGAGCCTAGCAAATCAGAACAAAAGAAACCACGAAGACACGAAGATCATCACGAAGATCCGAAGGCCCTTCGTGCGTTCTTCGGGACCCTCGTGGCTTCGTGGTTTCCTTTCGCTTCAGGTCTCAGTTTCCGGGCTGCAGCGCGGTCTCGACGAACTGCTCTTCCGGCAGCGCACCCAGAATCTCGATGCTGTCGTTGACGATGGTCTTGGGGACGCCGGTCACGTGGTACTTGCGCGACAGGTCCATGAACGAGGTGGCTTCCACGGCCGTGGCCGTGATGTGCGGGCTGCTGAACGCCATCTTGTGCGCGAGGACGACCGCCCTCGGACAATGCGGTCAAGTGGGTGTGGAGAAGACCTTGATCTCGGTCGGCGTCGTGACGGCGTCCAGCATCTTCACCGTCGAGGGCTCGAGCTCGACCTTGCCGGTACCGGCGAGCAGGATCGATTCGATCAGCGGCACGAACTCGTAACCGGTGGGCGCGCCCAGGAAGCGCATACGCGTGTCCTCGCCGTTGCGCAGCACGACGATGGCCGGCTCCCGCTCGACGGCGTACTTGGCGCGGTCGTCGGTGTCGAGCACGAAGTTCTTCTCGACCACCGAGATGTGGTCGTTGAGCGAGGCCACCTCGTCCAGCACCTGTTTCGCGATCGGCCCGCCTTCCGAGCCGCCGAACGTCTGGGTGAAGAGCAGCAGCGACACGGGCGTGTCGATGACGGAGAGGTGCTGCTTGAGCACCTGGGTATCGCTGTCGGAGAGAAGTCCCATCTCCCGATTATAGGTCCGGCGTGCTGGCGCGCGGCCGGCAGGGCGATCAGAACTTGAAGAGGTCGTCGAAGGCCTTGCGCGCCGTGGACGAGGGCGCGCCGCCCTGGCCGGCGCCATTGCCGCCACTCGATGGGCTCGGGCCGCCCGCGGTGGTGGTTTCGCGTTCCAGGCTGGTCCGCGCCTCGAAGAACGCGCAGTCGTTGGCGACGTCCTTCGGCGAGACCCGGGCGGGCACCGGCTGCACGCATTCGAAACGCGCCGCGGGGTCGAAGCTCGTGCACTGCACGCACGAGCGGAGGTCCTGCTGGCACTTCGGGCAGGCGCTGCGGGAGAGAATCTGCGCGTCCACCAGGGTCCCGCATCGCGCGCAGCGGGCCACCTCGCGGTAGCCCATCATGCGCGGATTCCGCGCCCCCTCCGACGAGATGCGCCGGGCACCGGCGGGCGCTCCGGGCTCGCGTTCGGGCCGCTGGCCGGCTGGCGCCGGGCGGGCCGGGCGCTCGCGGGTATCGTCCTGATATCCGCGCTGACGGTACTTCCTGTCGCTCACCTAGGCTTCACCCTTTGGATACATCGTCTTGCCCCCAACCACCGTGCGGACGATGGGGATGGTTTTGATCTCGTCCGGATTGACGTCGTGGGGATCCTTGGCCAGCATGACGAAATCGGCATACTTCCCCGCCGTGATCGATCCCTTCACGTGTTCCTCGTGAGACGCGTAGGCCCCGTTGATGGTGGCAATGGTCAGCGCCTCGTCCACGGTGACGCGTTGCTTCGGCCCCCAGACGTTGCCGTCGAAGTCCTTGCGCGTGACCATGCTCTGGAGCGCCATCAGCGGCTCGAAGGGACCCGGGCCGTAGTCGGAGGCGCCCGGGACGCGGATGCCGTAGTCGAGGAACGACTTGTGGGCGAACATCCAGTTCATTTTCTCGTCGCCGTACTCCTTCCATTTCTCGCCGTGGTAGTGGGCGTAGGTCCAGAAGGGCGTGGGAATGACGCCGGCGGCCTTGATGCGGCCCAGCAGGTCGGGATTCACCAGCGAGCAGTGCTCGATGCGGTTGCGCGGGTCGGGCCGCGGCCACTGCTTCTGCACGCGCTCGTACGCCTTCATCACCATGTCGATGGTCACGTCGCCGTTGGCGTGGATGGCGACGCGGAAGTTGTGGCGCCACGCGTCCTCGACGGCCTCCTCAATCTGCTTCTGGTCCATCGTGAGGATGCCGTAGTCGCTGGTGCCGACATACGGCGTGCTCATGCGCATGGTGCGCTCGGAGGCCGAGCCGTCGGCGGCGTACTTCACGCCGACCACGCGGATCCATTCGTCGCCGAAGCCGTAATGAATGCCCGCGGCCTTGAAGCCTTCGAAGGTATCGGCCCCGCGCGCGAGGAAGCCGGCGCGATGGCGCAGCTCACCGTTGGCGCGCGCGTCCTCGTAGGCCTGGATGCGGTCACGGTTGGCGCCGGCGTCGTGCACGGACGTGAGGCCGGCCGCGGTGAGCAGTTCCGAGATGTGGCGCATGCCGTTCCGGCCACGCTCGCGCTGCTGTTCGGGCGTGAAGGTCTCGCGCGTGCCGACCTTGGCGAAGACGTTCCGTGCCAGTTCGGCGACGCGCCCCGTGTGCTCGCCGCTCGCGTCGCGGAAGAAGCGGCCGTGGTCCGGGTCGGCCGTGTCCTTCGTGATGCCCGCCATCTCGAAGGCCTTCGAGTTGTACCAGCTGGTGTGCCCGCCGCGGTGGTTCACCACCAGCGGGTGGTCGCGCGTGACCTCGTCCAGGAAGCGCTTCGTGAGGACGACGTCGAGCTTGGTGTCGTCGAACATGATGCCTTCGACCCATTGCCCCGACGGGGTCTTGTCCGCCTTGGCCTTGAGCGCGGCCTGCAGCTCGCGCACGCGGGGCAGATTGGCGTTCACGCTGTAGAGCTCGCCGACGCCGCTGACGTGGCAGTGGGTGTCGATGAATCCCGGCGTCACCGTCTGGCCGCCGGCATCGACGACGCGCGTGCGCGCGCTGGCCAGGTTGCGGATGTCGGCGGTGGACCCGACCGCGATGAAGCGGCCGTCCTTCACGGCAAAGGCCTCGGCCCGCGGGCGGGCGGGGTCGATGGTGTAGACCCGCGCGTTGACCACGATCAGGTCGGCTTCGAAGAGCGGCGTGGTCGCGGATGGCTGGCCCTGGGCCGGCACGAAGGCCTCGAGCCCGGACGTGGCCGCGGTACCGGCTCCCGCCAGCGCCGCACCGTAGCCGAGGAACTGGCCGCGTGAAATGCGCTTCATGGCGCAGACTCTAGCAAAGATTCCCGCCGAAAAAGAGAAAAGTGAGACGTGAACGTCAGGCGGCGAAGCCGCCTGCTGATGAGGTGTGCCAGGGCCGCGGGGGCGACCCTGGCACTGGCTGCTCCGGGGCCACAACGAGGGGAAGCGCCGGATGCGGCCACCCACCATAAGTGGGCAGCATGACTGTTATGCGACAGACGGATGAGATTGTCAAGCCGGCGGCCCCGGTATCATGCGCCGAGGCAATTTCCGGAGGGATATCCATGGGTTGCTCTGGCAAGGGAATCGGGTCGGTCCTCGCGCTCGTCGCCCTCTGGGCGGGATCCGCGGCCGCGCAGGATCGCCGGCCGATGGGCTTCATCGACACGCTGTCGCTCCCGGTCATCCAGGACCCGCAGCTCTCACCGGACGGGCGACAGGTGCTGTTCGTGATGGACGGTCCCGACTGGAAGGCGAACCGGCGCGTGGGCCACGTGTACCGGATCAACGCCGACGGCACGGGCCAGGTGCAGCTCACCTTCGGCGAACGTGGCGAGTCGAGCCCGCGCTGGTCGCCCGACGGCACGCGTGTGGCCTTTCTTGCGCGGCGCGCGCCGGACGAGCACAACCAGATCTACCTGCTGAACGTGGCCGGCGGCGAGGCGCGTCGGCTGACCGAACACCCGGCGCCCCCCACCAACCTGACGTGGGCGCCCGATGGCTCGCGCCTGTTCTTCACCGCGACCGACGCGAAGTCGCCCGAGGAACGCGAGCGGGAACGGCTGCAGGACGATGTGTACAGGTTCGAAGAGACGAACTTCAAGCACCGCCACCTGTGGACGGCCGACCTGGAGGGCCAGACGCGGAAGCTGACCGATGGCGACTTCTCGATCGAACAGTACACCCTGTCGCCGGATGGATCGCGGGTGGCGCTCTCGCGATCGCCGTCCCCGCTCCTCGAGTTCTCGCACCTCTCGGACGTCTGGGTGATGGACGCGAGCGGCGCCAACCTGCGCCAGCTCACCTCCGGCAACCGCATCGCCGAGCGCGGGCTGGCCATCTCCCCCGACAACACGCGGGTGCTGTTCACGGCGGGCGCCAACGAGGCGATGGAGGGGTACCACAACGGCAAGGTGTTCGTGATGCCCCTCGAGGGCGGCAAGGCGCGGCAGGCGACGCCCGCCACGGCCGCCTACGATGTCTCGAGCGCGGACTGGTCGAAGGACGGCTCGCGCATCTACTTCGTCGCCAACCTCGGCGTGCACGACGAGATCTTCGTGCTCGATCCGGAGTCGCGCGTGGCGACCAATCTCACCAGCGGGCAGCACAGCCTGAACGGATGGCGCTACGTCGAGAGCGCGGATCGCTTCGTGTTCACGCGCAACACTCCCGAGCATCCCGCTGAAGTGCACATCGCCCCCACCGCGGGCGGCACCTTCACGAGGGTGACCACGGTGTTCGGGGATCTCTCCGCGCGCTTCCTGCTGGCGCGCCAGGAGCGCCTCGCGTGGAAGGGGCAGGACGGCCAGATGGTGGAGGGCCTGTTGTACTACCCGGTAGGGTACCGCGAGGGCGAGCGCTATCCGCTGATCGTGGCGACGCACGGCGGCCCGGCCTCGTCCGACAAGTTCGCCTTCAGTCACGACGCGCAGGTCTATGCAGGCAAGGGGTACGCGGTGCTCAAGCCGAACTACCGCGGCAGCACGGGCTACGGCGACGCGTTCCTGCGCGAGATGGCGAACGGGTACTTCAAGCAGTCGCACCTCGACGTGATGACCGGCACCGACGCGGTGATTGCGAAGGGCCTGGCCGATCCGGAGAAGCTCGTGAAGATGGGATGGAGCGCCGGCGGGCACATGACGAACAAGATCATCACGTTCACGGATCGTTTCAAGGCGGCGAGCAGCGGCGCGGGCGCGGCGAACTGGATCTCGATGTACGCGCAGTCGGACAACCGCGAGTTCCGCACGCCGTGGTTCGGCGGCACGCCCTGGCAGGCGAACGCGCCGATCGAGACCTACTGGGATCACTCGCCGCTGAAGGACGTGGCGAAGGTGAAGACCCCGACGATCTTCCTCGTGGGCGAAGAGGATCCGCGCGTGCCGCTGCCGCAGTCGGTGGAGATGTACCGCGCACTCAGGAGCAACGGTGTGCCGACGCACCTCTATGTGGCCCCGCGCGAGGGGCATGGGTGGACCGAGCTCCGGCACCGGCTGTTCAAGCTGCAGGTGGAGTTGGAGTGGTTCGAGAAATGGGTGCACGGGCGCAGCTACCAGTGGGAGACGATTCCCACGCAGGCCGGCACGGAAGAGAAGGCCAGAACCAGCTCGTCAGGAGTCAACCGATAGCGGTTTGGTTGAACGACCAACACTATATATGGTTGAGTCTGGACTGCCGGGCTCCTGGTCCCGGCCAGGTGACCGCTCATATACGTGTCGGCATCGAGTGCTGTTCCTTGAACGCGGCGTGTTCTCTGTGATACAACACGGCTTGCGAAAATTTTCACAATTAGCTCCCGGACGGCAAAGCGCGGTAGAGTGCTGCGATTTTCCTGTCCGAGGAGTGTGTAGGGGACATGCAGGTATTCCCGAAGAGCGCCAATTACTGGTCGCGGGGCAGCATCATCGCCGGCCTGTTCATCCTGGCCAGCCTGGGATGGACGATCCTCACCATCCAGCGATCCGACTTCGTCACCCAGGCCAACCAGTTCATCGAGCAGCCCGTGCAGTTCAGCCACCAGCACCACGCCGGTGGCATCGGCATCGACTGCCGGTACTGTCACACCTCGGTCGAGGTCTCGCCGTCGGCCGGCATCCCGCCCACCAAGACGTGCATCAACTGCCACTCGCAGATCTGGTCGACCAGCCCCTACCTGGAGCCGGTCCGCGCGAGCTTTCGTGATGACAAGCCGCTGCAGTGGATCCGCGTCCACGACCTCCCGGACTTCGTCTATTTCAACCACAGCATCCACGTGAAGCAGGGCGTCGGCTGCGAGACCTGCCACGGGCGCGTCGATCGCATGCCGCTCATGCTGCAGAAGGCATCGCTCCAGATGGAGTGGTGCCTCGCGTGCCACCGCGACCCGGCGCAGTTCGTCCGCCCGCGCGATCAGATCACGACGATGGGCTACCAGGTGCCCGCGGGCACGACGCAGGCCGAGGTCGGCGCCCAGCTCGTCAAGGCCTACAACATCGCGGGCATCGAGCACATGACCAGCTGCTCGGTCTGCCACCGTTAGCCCCGAGCGACGTGACGAAGAGCCCGAAGGACGACATGAGCGCAGAGTCTCTTGACATCAAGGCCATCCGCGAGCGGCTGGAGAAGGCCGGCGGACCGCAGTACTGGCGCAGCCTCGAGTCGGTCGCCGAGACCCCGGAGTTCCAGGAATTCCTCCACCGCGAGTTCCCCGCGAACGCATCGGAATGGACCGATCCGGTCGGCCGCCGCTCGTTCCTGAAGCTGATGGGCGCCTCGGCGGCGCTGGCAGGCGTCAGCGCCTGCACGGTGCAGCCGACCGAGCTCATCGTGCCCTACGTGCGGCAGCCCGAAGAGGAAATCCCCGGCAAGCCCTTGTACTTCGCCACGGCGATGGCGCTCGGCGGCGTCGCCACGGGCCTCCTCGTCGAGAGCCACGGCGGCCGCCCGACCAAGGTGGAGGGCAACCCCGATCACCCCGGCAGCCTCGGCGCCACGGACCTGTTCGCGCAGGGGTCGGTGCTGACGCTCTACGATCCGGACCGCTCGCGGTCGCTCGTGCAACTGGGCGAAATCCGTCCGTGGAGCACGTTCGTCACGGCGGTGAAGTCGGCGCTGTCGGGCCAGGCGGCCACCCGGGGCGCGGGCCTGCGCATCCTCACCGAAACGGTGAGCTCGCCGACGCTGGCGGCGCAGATCCAGCAAACTCTGGCCGCGTATCCCGAAGCGAAGTGGATCCAGTGGGAGGCCCTGCCGCGTGACGGCGCCCGGGCCGGCGCCCGGCTCGCCTTCGGCGAGTACGTCGAGCCGCTCTACGACTTCTCGAACGCCGATGTCGTCCTCTCGCTCGACGCCGACTTCCTGGCCTCGGACGGCCCGGCCAACCTGCGCTACACGCGCCAGTTCTCGTCGCGGCGCCGCATCGAGGGCACCGGTGACGGCCTCAACCGCCTCTACGTGGCCGAAGCCGCGCACTCGGTGACCGGGGCCAAGGCCGACCACCGCGTGCCGATGAAGTCGAGCCAGGTGGACGCGTTCGCGCGCGCCGTCGCCGCCCGCGTGGGCGTGGCGGGCATCTCGGGCGCAGCCCCGGCGGGGACCGAGGCCTCGGTCGAAGCGATTGCCAAGGACCTGGCCGCGCACCGCGGCCGCTCGGTCGTGATCGCCGGTGACGCACAGCCGGCCAGCGTGCACGCGCTGGCGCACGCCCTCAACGAGGCGCTCGGCAACGGCGGGCAGACCGTGACGTACCTGCCGACGCCCGAGCCCGTGGCCAGCGAGCAGACCGCCGACCTTCGCGCGCTGGCCAGCGACATGGACGCCGGCCGCGTGCAGATGCTGCTGATGATCGGCGAGTCGAATCCGGCGCTCTCGGCGCCGGCGGACCTGAATTTCGCCGACGCGCTGGGCAAGGTGCCCATGCGCGTGCACTCGGGCCTCTTCCTCGACGAGACGGCCGTGCTGTGCCACTGGCACGTGCCGGCCACGCACTACCTCGAGGCATGGAGCGACGCCCGCACCATTGATGGGACCGCGACGATCGTGCAGCCGCTCATCCAGCCGATGTACGGCGGCAAGTCGGCGCACGAGGTCATGGCGACCCTGACCGACCTCCCGGACCGCGCCGGCTACGACATCGTCCGCGAATTCTGGGTGAAGCAGCCGCAGGGCGCGGGTGACGCATCCGCGTTCGAGAAGGCGTGGCGGCGCTGGCTGCACGACGGCATGGTCGCGGGCACGGCGCACGCGCCGAAGACCGTGGCCCTGGCGGCCGACTGGGCGTCGCGCGCGACGGCGGCGACGGCGGTGTCGGGCCTCGAGGTGAACTTCCGTCGCGACCCGACGGTCTACGACGGGCGCTTCGCCAACAACGGCTGGTTGCAGGAAATGCCCAAGCCGATGACGAAGCTGACGTGGGACAACGCGGCCCTGCTCGCGCCGAGTACGGCCGAGTCCCTGGGCGTGGAGGACGCCTTCGACCCCGAGCAGAACCTCGAC
>DAIRFN010000389.1:0-3988 GCA_036795065.1 Vicinamibacterales bacterium | reverse complement strand
CGCGCCGCGCTCCCATGCCACCTTCGGCTTGATCCCGCGCCAGCCCGCGCCGTAGCGCGCCAGCACGATCTTGCCCTTCACGCTGATGCCCATCTCGTCGAGGCGGACGTAGTCGGCCGGCATGCCGTAGTTCACGTACACCACCTCGCCGGTGACGTCGCCGTCGGCCGAGTAGGCGTTGAACGTGGGCGTGTGGTCGGCGTCGCTCGAGTCGGGGTCCTCGGGGATGGCCACTTCCTTGATCACCATGGTTGCGCGGGTCGGCGCCACCATCTCGACCACGCGCTCGGTGGGCCAGGGCATCAGCGCCTCGAAGCTCTCGATGCGCGCATCGAGGCCCCACGACTTGAACTGGGCCAGCGCATAGTCGGCCACCTTGCGCGAGCCCGGGCGCCCGGCCACGTGGGGCTCCCCTGCCATCACCGTCATGTACTCCTTCAGCTTCGCGCTGTCGGGCACCTTGCGGAACTGCTCTTCGCGCTGGCGCTGGGCCGTCACGGCGTCACTCGGAAACCCACGGATCGCGCCGGACTGCGCCCGGGGACTTGGCGCGAGGAACAGGGTGATGGCGAGGGCAACGAACAGTGAGCGGGCGATACGCGGCATCGGTCGATCCTTTACGCGAGTTTCCGGAGGATGAAGCACTTCAGGTAGTAGGTCTCGGGCACGCCGAGCAGCACCGGGTGATCCCGTCCCTGCATGCGCTTCTCGACGACCGTGACCGGGGTGTGGCTGTCCACGGACGCCTCGTAGAGCACCTGGCCGAACATCGATTCGTCCACGTTGTACGAGCAGCTGCACGTGACGAGGTAGCCACCGGGGTTCAGCAGTCGCAGGGCCCGGAGGTTGATCTCCTTGTAGCCCGCCAGGGCCTTCGGCACCGACGCCTTGTTCTTGGCGAAGGCGGGCGGGTCGAGCACCACCATGTCGTAGCGGGCGCCCTCGCGTTCGAGCAGGCGCAGCGCGTCGAAGACGTTGGCCTCGCGGGCGATGATGTTGGCGAGCTGGTTCTTCGCGGCATTCTGCCCGATGCGCGCCACCGCGTCGGCCGAGCTGTCGATGGCCTCCACCGTGTCGGCCACCGGCGCGAGGCGCAGGGCGAAGCCGCCGTTGTAGCTGAAACAGTCGAGCACGCGTCCCCGCGCGTAGCGCGCCGCCGCTTCGCGGTTCTCGCGCTGGTCGAGGAACAGCCCGGTCTTCTGTCCGTGCCACGGGTCCACGTCGTAAAACACCGGGCCCTCGTGCACCGCAATGGTGGGGGGCACCTCGCCGTGCAGCGATTCGACCTTCTGCTCGAGCCCCTCGAGCAGCCGCACTTTCGGGTCATTCCTCGCCAGCACGCCGCGCGCGCCCGTCAGCTCCACCAGGACCGGCACGAGCGTGGGCAGCAGACGGTCCATCCCCTGCGACAGCGCCTGCATCACCAGGTAGTCGGCATAGCGATCGACGATCAGCGAGGGCAGGAGATCCGCCTCACCATGCACGAGCCTGAGCGCCGTGGCGTCGATCCCGAGCGAACCGCGGAATTCGATGGCCGCGCTCAGCCGGCGCCGCCAGAACGCATGATCGATGGTGGCGTCGGCCCGCGCGATCATCCGCAGCGCAATCTGCGACCGATCGCTGTAGAGCGCATAACCGAGCGGGCGGTCCTTGGGCCCCAGTACCAGCACGACGGCACCGGGGCCCGCGTCGGCGTCGCGGACGTCGGTGCGGTAGATCCACGGGTGGCCGGAACGGAGACGATCTTCGCCGCGAGGCGCAATGCGGGCAGTGGCTGGCACGATGGTCCCGACACTATAGCCCGTCCGCAACGCCGGCCGCTTTCCCTTGGAGGTACAATTCGGTCTGGCCTCGATGCAACAGCCGTCGTCCCCGCCTGGCCACGAGCGCGCCGCCGCCCCCCATGCACGCCTGGCACGCGGCGTCTATGCGGTGTGCCTCGTGGTGGTGTGTTTCCTCGTTCTCGCGACACACGTCCACCTCGGCTTCGAGCGCGTCCGCTTCCGCATCGTCGCGTCACCTCGAACGGCCGACGAGGCCACACTTACGGTGTCGCTGCCCGATGTGGCACGCCTGAGCGGCTCGCCCGCGGCCATCATCGCGCGCGTGCGGGGCGCAGGCGAGGCGACGCGCCTGACCCTGGCCCTCGACGACGTGCAGCTCACGTCCGTTGTCGCGCCCGCGAACGAGCAGGTGCGGATCGACGCGTCCGCGGTGCCGGGCGGAGGCGAGGGGCACGAGCTGACGCTGACAGGCGATCGCGCGGGCTGGCAGCTCGACTACCTCGAGATCGCCAACGTTCACGGGTTCTCCAGCGGCCTCTTCAGTTTCGCGATCGTCCCGCGGGGTCATCCGGGCAATCCGCGTGTGCCGTTGTGGCTGGCCGCGCTCGTCGGCATCGGTCTTCTTGTCCTGAGACCGTGGCCAGAGGGCAGAGATGAGCCAGGGCTGGAGCCCCGCGGCGCCGTTCGCGTGTGGCTCGTGGTGGCAGGCGTGGGTGCAGCGTTCGTCCTGCTCCTCTTCGGAGCCGTCCTGCTCGCCGACTTCGTGACGCCGTACCGCATCCTGCTGTCGCCCGCCACCTTCCTGCTGGCCGCGGCCATTCTCTACGTCCACCCCCTCGCGCGAACGATTCCTCCACTTCTCGCCCGGCTCGCGGCCGGCGTGATCGTGGCGGCGACGACGACATGGCGGGCCATCCGCCTGGGCGCGGCGTTCGTCTACCGGAAGGGCTGGCTGGCGCTCGTCCCCCACGTCACCGTCGGGATCCTGGTCTTGTGGAGCGTCGCGGCGTTCTACCAGCCGAAGTACGGCTTCACCGTGTTCATCATGTTCGGCTCGGCATTCGAGCCCCGGGCCGTGCCAGCCCTCCGTGCGGTGCCGCACGCGGTGGACTCGACCTACGGCTACGACGGACAGTTCTACGCGCAACTCGCGCTCGACCCGCTGCTGCAGGACCCGGCCACAGCGAAGGCGCTCGACACGCCGTCGTACCGCGCACGACGCATCTTCCTCCCCTGGCTCTCCAACGTGGTCGGTCTCGGCATCCCGTGGCTTGTCCTCCAGATCTATGCGCTCCTGAACGTCGCCTCGTGGATGGGACTGGCGTGGGTGCTGCTGCGGTGGTTTCCGCCCGGCTCGGCCTCCGCGACGGCGGCGTGGGTGGCCTGCGTGCTGGGAAGTGGCGTGCTGGCCTCGATGCGACTGGCCCTGCCCGACGGCCCCGGCGCGCTCCTGCTCGCTCTCGGCATCGCCGCGCTGCAGGCGGACCGCCACTGGATGGCCGCGGCCATCCTCGGCGTGGCCGGCCTGACCCGCGAGACGAGCCTGCTCGGCGCGACTGTCCTGTTTCCCTCAGAGATACCGAAGGCCCGCCGGCTCGTCACCCTCGCCGTGCAGGGCGCGATGGTCGTGGGCCCCCTTGCGCTCTGGCTGGTCTACCTGGCCTCGCTGGGGCTGCCTGCCGACGCGGCGGGAGAGAGGAATTTCGCGGTGCCGTTCTCCGCCTACATCCAGAAGTGGATCACCGCCGTCGGCGACGTGCGACTCGCCGATGCGGGGCGCGACGCGTGGTTCACGGTCGCGGCGCTCGTGGCGCTGACGACGCAGGCCGCCGCCTTGGCCTGGTGGCGCGCGTGGCGGAATCCGTGGTGGCGCGTCGGGATGAGCTACGCGGTCCTGCTGTTCGTGCTCGGGCCGGCCGTGTGGGAGGGTCAGCCCGGTGCGGTGACACGCGTGGTCATTCCGATGACGCTGGCCTACAACGTCCTGCTCCCCCGCGGCCGATGGTTCTGGCCGTTGTGGGCCGTCGGGAACGCCAACCTCGCGCATGGCCCGATGGAGCTGGGCCTGAACTGGTTCCTGGGATGAGCGACGCGAGCCTCGATGGGATGGCCGAATCCTGGGAACAAGCCGACGCAGTTACTATGATGCAGGCAGCATGCCGCGCGTCGGGTACCCCGTCTTGATGCTCGTCACCACCTCGGTG
>DAIRFN010000127.1:0-13955 GCA_036795065.1 Vicinamibacterales bacterium | reverse complement strand
CGCAGCATCAAGACCACCACCGGCGCCGACATCCCGCTCGACGGCGATCTGCTGGCCGTCCTCGAGACGCTGTTTCACGAGATTACGGCCAAGCGCGAGCTCGAGCGCAGCTTCGAGGACATGAACCGCGAGATCAACCACCTGGTGTCGCAGATGTCGGACGATGAGCTGCGCGCCTACCTGGCCGAGAGCCTGTTCCTGAACCAGGTGAAGTACGAGAACGACCGGCTCGAGAGCTACATGAGGAAGCTCCAGAAGAAGTAGTCGATCGTGTCGGGACTGGACTGCGTCGGGACTGAATTGCGACGGGAGTGAATTGCGACGGGAGTCGGGAGTCGGCCTCCCCGCCGCTCGGGCCACATGTCACAGAACTATCTCGCCAGCCGCTATACCTGCTCCTGGCCGCACTCCATCGCCGTGATGCTCTGCGACGGCCGCATCGTCTGCGGCTGCGCGGATCCGTACGCGAAGCGGGTACTCGGCGACTTCCGCACGTCGTCGCTGGCCGACATCTGGCAGGGCCCGACGGCGCGGCAGCTTCGGGCGGACCTGAACAGCGGGGGATCGTCCTTCTGTGGGGACTGCCCGCTGAAGCTCCCCCTCGGGCCGGACGATGCGGTGCCGCAGCGCGACGTGGACGTGGGCCCGCTGCCGAGCCGGCTGTACATCGAGTGCACGGCCGCCTGCAATATCTCGTGCTTCCAGTCGTGCTGCGCGCCCGAGACGGGCATCACCCGCACCAGGCAGGCCGGGATGCTCGACTGGGACGTGTTCACCCGCGCGGTGGACGAGGCCGGGCCGTCGCTGGTGCGCATCGACTTCTTCAACTACGGCGAGGCGTTCCTGCACAAGCGCGCCGTCGAGATGTGCGAGTACATCAAGGCGAAGTTCCCGCACATCTACCTCTACTCGAGCACCAATGGCCTCGCGCTCACCGAGGAGAAGGCGCGACGCCTGGTCCACTCGGGCATCGATGAGGTGACATTCTCCATCGACGGCGCGTCGCAGGACACCTACGTGAAGTACCGCCAGCGGGGCAACTTCGACAAGGCGATCGCGAACCTGCGGGCCATGGCCGACGAGAAGCGTCAGGCCGGACGTGATGTGCCGCACCTGAACTGGCGCTACATCCTCTTCAACTGGAACGATTCCGACGAAGAGATGAACCGCGCGCGGCAGATGGCCGCCGAGGTGGGCGTGGACCGCCTGTGCTGGGAGATCACCGACCATCCTCAGGACTCGTACTCGCGCCGCTTCGCGCCGGGGACTCCGGACTACCAGCGGATCCGGCAGGAGGTGTGGGACATGAGCGGGCTGGGGAACGCCATCCCGGGCACCACGCCCCGCGCGCAGATCGACGTCCGCACGCTCATCCCGGGCTTCCCGCTCCGCGGGAGGGCGGCGCAGCCCGTGAAGGTGAAGACGCGCGTGAAGAACCTCTCCGCGCGCCCGTTCCGCGCGCAGGCCAGCTACGGGCGCCGGCTGGTGCGCCTGGGCGCGCAACTCGTGGGCGAGGACGGCACCATGATCAACCGCGACCACGCGCGCGCGTGGCTCCCGGGCGACATCCTGCCCGGCGGCACGGCGGAGGTCGAGATCGAGGTGCCTGCCCCCGAGCGGCCAGGCCGTTATGCCTTGAAGTTCGACCTCGTCAGCGAGGGCATCGACTGGTTCGAGAAGTGCGGTTCCCCCACCACCACCAAGCCGCTGGTCGTCCGCTAACGCGGGCGGGCTGACCGATTGAGCGATTGACGATTGCAGATTGACGATTGATTGGCGATTGGGGGAATTGAGCGATTGAGTGATTGATTGAGGATTGAGCGATTGAGCGACTGAGCGATTCAACCGAGGCTGGACACTGCCCGGAGCTCGAACTCGGGCGGTGGGCCAATCAGCCATCAGCCAATCCCTCAATCGAATCACCAATCGCCCAATCACCAATCATTAATCACCAATCGCCCAATCGCCCAGCCCTCAATGAATCGCCCAATCACTCAATCACTCAATCCTCAATGAATCGCTCAATCTGCAATCGCCAATCGCTCAATGGCCACCCTCAGGGCTCACGCGAGGCGGTGTAGGCGGCGATGGCAATCATCTCCTCGAGCGTGAGCCTCTCGACAGCCCCCTTCATCAGCGCCGACCACGGGCCGTTGCGCGCGCCGTGCTTCAGGTCCCAGAGTTGGCGCACCGTGTAGCTGGGTGAGCGCCCCGCCAGCGGCGGCACCGGGCCCAGGCCTTTCAGGTCCGTGCCGTGGCACACGCCGCACGCCACCGTGCGTCCGTTGCCGCCCGTCGCGACCAGCGCCTCGCCCGCCTTGATGCTGCCCTCCGGCACATACGCCACGAATCCAGACGCACCGTCACGTAACTCGGTCCGCGCCAGGTCCTCCGGCATCTCGACGATGCGCGCGCCCAGCGGTTCGGTGCCCGACGTGGGCACGTGCATCCAGCCGGCGATGCGAGTCTGCGGCACCTCCCGCGTCTCGACGACACGAATCCACCTGCGGTAGGGAAATGACGCGAAGTACTCCGCGGCGCTGCGGATTTCCTCGTCCGTCGCCGCCTTCGCGTCCGCGATCATCGCATTGGGCGGCCCCATCTTCGGTTCGCTGCTCCGGCGCGCGCCGCGCTTGAAGTCGGCCATCTGCTGCACGATGTAGGCGGCCGGCAGGCCCGCCAGCGATGCGTTCTCCGGGCGGCCCTGGCCGTTCGTCAGATGGCAGAAGCCACAGGCGCGCATCTCGGGCTTGCGTCCATTCGCGACCGCGGTAGGCATCGGCGGATGACCGGCGGGATGCCAGTCGGGCGGGTTGAAGGCGTCGCGTGTCTGCGCGACCGTGAACGAGGCGTCGCTCCCCGGCACGCGCCTGGGTGCAGTATCCGGCGCCGCGGACGCCGCCTGAGCATCAGACGCACCCGCTGGTGCCGGCGTATTCACGGTGAATGCCCACGGCGGCGGCACCGGCGCGGACTGCGCCGACAAGGTCACGGCGCCGCACAGGAGGAGAATAGGGAGGAGGCGCATATCGGCTCCGAGGTTCTGGGGTTCCGGGGTTCTGGGGTTCACCGTTCCCGGTGCCCGACGTTATTCACTCCCGTCGCAGGTCCCTCCCGACGCAATTCGGTCCCGACGCCGCTCGCTACTCCGCCTCGACCGGCGCCACGCAGTCGCGCTCGGCGTCGGCGACGATCGGCATCCATCGCGAGAAGTCCGGGGCGGCGGCCAGCATCATCACGGGCGAGAGCGCGGCGGGCGTGAACGCCGAGCCGGCCTGCGACGTCACACGCGCGGCCAACGCCTGCCTAAAGGTGGCGAACTCGGGCATGTCGAAGAGCACGAAGTAGAGCTGCCGCGTGGAGCCGGGCTGCGACTCGCGGCGGTAGCCCATGCATCGCGGATTGATCCGCGCACGGTCGAGGCCGGTCTCGCGCGCCAGGGCCAGCAGGTCGTCCACGGGCACGGCGACGCCGCGCAGTTCGTCGGCCAGCACCAGCGCGATGCCGGGTGCATTGTGCGCGCTCAGTGACTCGCCCGCCCGGGAGAAGATCTGGCGGAACAGCCGAAGCGGCAGCTCGGCCGGAGGCGCGAGCGCCAGCACAGCCATGTTGCCCGTCGCGCCCGCGTCTGCCGCCAGCGTCCACGACTCCAGGTGCTCTGGCCTCACCGTGTAGGGTTCGGCCCGCGTGACGTCGAGCGAGCGCATGAAGAGATATCCCACGCCAGCGAGCAGGATCAGGATGACGGCAACCTTCACGAGGGCGGGCGTGCGACGTGATGCGGGCATGCGCCGTCATTGTACTGACTCGCGCTCCCGTCCCGGCGCTCGTCCCTTGCAGCGCGGCAGCCACCCGACTCCAGACCCCCGCCGCTGTCCACTCCAGTCGCAGTTTGCTCCCGACATGCTCGGCTCTCTCCCGACACCAACCTTGTTGCCCCGGCGCCCGTCCAACCGCCAGCCATGACCTCATTCAAAGCCGCGCTACGCCAGTTCCGCCAGCACCCGACCTTCGCGCTGGTCACGGTCCTCGTGCTCGGTCTGGGGACGGGCGCGGCGACGACGGTGTTCACCGTGGTCGACTCGGTGGTGCTCACCCCCCTTCCCTACCGCGCACCGGATCGCCTGGTGGCCATCTGGGACACCAACGCCGAGCAGGCGCTCAGCCACGACCCCATCTCACCGGTGAACTTCATGGACCAGCGCGCGCTGCCGGTGTTCGAGGACGCCGCCGCCTGGTGGCGCCCCGGCATCAACCTCACCGACCCCGGCAAGGACCCGGTCCGCGTGCCCACCATCGAGGTGAGCGGCAACCTGTTCGACGTGCTCGGCGTGGCGCCGCAAGTGGGCGGAGGGTTCCCGGCCAAGGGACCGCTGTTCGCGCAGGGCGAGCGCATCGCGGTCATCAGTGACCGCCTGTGGCGCTCGCGCTACAACGCCGACCCTTCCATCGTAGGCCGCCCGCTGCTGTTCAACGGGACGCCTTACACCGTGGCGGGCGTGATGCCGCCGAGGTTTCACTACCCCGACGATGTGGACGTGTGGCAGCGGCTGCAGTGGGACATGACGCAGCACAGCCGGCAGGCGCACTTCATGGAAGCCGTGGCCCGGCTGAAGGAGGACACCACCATCGAGCAGGCGCAGGCCGCCATCGACACGCTGTGGACGCGGCTCGAGGCCGACTTCGGCAACACGCGCAACAGCCCGGGCAAGGGCTGGGGCTCGCGGCTGATTCCGCTGATGGACGAAGAGCTGGGCTACTACCGCCCCGCGCTGATGGTGCTCTTCGGTGCCGTGGGGCTGCTGCTCCTGATCGGCGTGCTGAACGTGGCCTCGCTGCTGCTCACGCGCGCGCTGTCGCGCGAGCGCGAGATCGCAATGCGCGTGGCGCTGGGCGCCTCGCCGCGGCAGCTGGTGAAGCAGTTGATGGCCGAAAGCCTGGTGCTCTCCGCCGCCGGCGCCGCCGTCGGCATCGTCGCAGCCGTCGTGGCGCTGCCGCTGATCCTGCGCGTGATGCCGGTGGAGATCCCGCGGCTGGACGAGGCGAGCGTGGACCCGCGCGCGCTCGGCCTGGGACTGGGGGTGGTGGCCGTGACTACAGTGTTCTTCGGCCTGGTGCCTGCGCTGCTGCTGTTGAAGAACCAGGTCAACCTCGACCTCAAGTCCGGCGAGCGCGGAAGCTCGCGGGGCGCGCGGCGGCTGTACTCGGTGCTCGTGGCCGCCGAAGTGGCGCTCGCCTGTGCGCTGCTCGTGAGCTCGGCGCTGCTCGTGCGGACGGTGCAGCGCATGATGGACACGCCGCTCGGCGTACAGGCGGAGAACACCCTCATCACCACCGTGCAGCTGACGCTGCCGGACGCGCCGCGAGGCACCCCCGTCCGCGATCGATGGCTGCCGATCGCGGACACGCACGCGCGCATCCTCGAAGAGATTCGCCGCCAGCCGGGGGTGATGGCCGCGGGCGCCAGTAACTTCCTCCCGCTCGAGATCGGATGGCGTCAGCCGTTCGTGCTGGATGGCCAGCCGTGGCCCGCTCGACAGGACGATGCCGCGCAGGCGCAGATGCACAGCGTCAGCGAGGGCTACTTCGAGGCGGTGGGGGCGTCGCTCGTTGCCGGGCGCGCCTTCAGCGCCTTCGACGACGCCGAAACGGCGGGGGTCGTCGTCGTCAACGAGTCGTTCGCGCGGCGCCATCTCGAGGGGCGTGGCGTCGGCACGGTCCTGCGCCTGGCGACCACCGGGGTTGGGCCGCTCGGCGTGAACCTGACGGCCCGGCAGGCTCACAACCCTGGCGGGTTGCCCTTCGAAGTCGTGGGCGTCGTGAGGGACGTCCGCAACGTGCCGTTGGGGCAGGCCACCGAGCCGGCCTTCTACACCTCGACCCGTCAGTTCCCGTTCTCCGAGGTGTTCATCGCTGTGCGCGCCACCGACACGGCCACGGCGCTCACGGCCATGCGCGAGGGGCTGAAGGCCGCGGCGCCGCAGGTGCCGATGGCCGCTGCGCGAACCTGGGGCGATCGCTTCGCGGCGCGCACGGCCGAGCCACGACTGCTGATGAGCCTGCTGCTGTTCTTCGGCGGCCTCGCGGCGTTCCTGGCCGCGCTCGGTGTCTACGGACTGTTCTCATGGGCGGTGGCGATGCGCACGCGGGAGCTGGCCATCCGCATGACGCTGGGCGCCCGCCCGGCCGGCGTGGGCGGGATGGTGCTGGGCCAGAGCGCGGTGCTTGTCGCCATCGGGCTGGGCGTGGGCCTGGTGATTGTGAAACTCGCAGAAGGAGCGCTGGCGCGCGTGCTGTTCGAGGTGTCGCCGGGAGATGCAGGTTCCACGGTCGCTGCGGCGGCGTTGCTCTCGCTGGCCGCGCTGGCGGCGTGCGTGCCGCCGGCGCTGCGGGCGATGCGTGTGGATCCGGTGGAGGGGCTCAGGGCCGAGTAGGGCTCTGAGGCTCTCGGGTTCTCAGGTTCTCGGGTTCTGGCTCAGTACTTTTCGAACAGGCGCTGCAGTTCCTTGCGGTCGCGCGTGCGGGTGAGGGCCAGCATCAGCAGCACGCGGGCCTTGTTCGGCGCCAGATCGCGCGCGACCACGGCCTCCGTGTTGCCGACCGGGTCGCCGACGATGCGGCCCCCGGGTACGTGCGAGGCGATCACGACTGGCAGGCCGGCCGCACCGGCCCGCTCCACGGCCTTGCGCCCTCCGCTGCTCAGGCGGCCACCGGCAAAGCCAGCCACGACCACACCCGCTGGCTTCATGGCCAGCACGCCGTCCATCAATTCGCCGTTGAAGCCCGGGTAGTCGGTCAGCATCGGCACGTCAGGCAAAGCCTCGAGACCGCTCACGTCGAACTCGCTGTCGGCCGTGTGTGGTCGCAGGGACGACCGATAGAACACCACGCCATCCGGATCCACGAAGCCGAGGAACCCCAGCTCGGGCGACCTGAACGTCTCCACGCGGCGGTTGTCGGTCTTCCACACGTCGCGCGCGGATGCGATGTGCTCGTTGAGCGCCACCAGCACGCCCTTGCCAACCGCCTGGTCGTCCGCCGCCACGCGCACGGCATTCAGCAGGTTGGCGGGCCCGTCGGCCGAGATCTCGTTGGCCGATCGCATCGATCCGGTGACCACTACGGGCCGCCGGTCGCGCACCACGAGGTTCAGGAAGAACGCCGTGTCCTCCAGCGTGTCGGTGCCGTGCGTGACGACCACGCCGCGAAGGTCCCGGTCGTCTCGAAGAAGGGCGTTGATCCGCTTCGCCAGGGTCAACCAGTGCGCCGGCGTGATCTGGGACGAACCCACGCGCGTCACTTCCTCCACGCTGACAGTGGCGTGCTCCGCGAGCCCGGGCACGGCGGCCACCAGCGTGCTGCCGTCCTGCATGGACGCGCCGACGCGGCTCGCAATGGTGCCGCCCGTGGTGAGGATGACGACGCGCGGTTTGCCCGGCGCCTGCGCCAGCCCGAGGGCAGCCGCGGCAAGCACCGCGACGCCAACCGCCGTCACCAGGCGCGGCATCCTCATCGTCGGGCGGTGGGCATGCCGGTCCGCAGGTCGCCCGGAAGGTCGGCCTTCGTCTCGCGCAGGATCTCGGCGACTGCCCGTCGATCCTCCGTTGAGAGGTGCGCGTACGTCCGATCCCGGTCATTGCCGGACAGGATGTCGAAGGTCCGCCGGTAGACGGCCTCCTTCACGGCCACCGGCAGCCCATCGAACGCGTCGCCGTAAACGAGATAGCTGAGCGGGTACTTCATCAGGCGCGTGGTCAGGTCTAGCTGCGCCAGCGAGCGCCCCTGGCGATCCTTCGGCACGCGGGCGGCCAGGGCTTCGGCGAACCCGGGGCGCGGCGTCACCTCGAAGGCCAGCGGCGCTTCGCCGACGAAGAGCAGGTAGTCCACCAGCTCGCGCACGCGGGCAGCGATGGCATCGTCGGTGGCCACGGGCCGGCCGCTCGCCGCGGACACACGTGCCTCCCAGTTGAGCCGGGTCAGCAGGTTGAGAGCGTGTGACTGGTGGTCGAACGTCATGAGCGCAGCGAGGTCGCTGTCCGACGAGAGGTACTGGTCGGTGTCGGGCGAGCGGTTCATCCATTCGATCAGCACACGGTTCGAAAAGATGGCCGGGCCAGACGTCGGATGCGCGGTGACCGTGGTGTTCCCGAGATGGCCGAGCGGTCCGTACGGCGGCATCGAGGCATGGCCGGTGACGAACCATCCGCCCCACCGCTCGGTGTGCGGAGTCTGGTGGTTCACGACGTGGCTGCCCAGCCGTGGCATCGCGTTGCCGTCGGCGCCGACCATGTTGCTGCGGACGATGAAGCCAGGCACCTCGAGCGTGACGGCCGAGATGTGACACGTGAGGCAGTTCGTGCGGCGCGCGAACGCAGGCGCCCCAGCGGCTGACTGCTCCACCGTGTAGAACACGACCCCCTGCTGAGGATCGTGCGCGGCCAGTTCCAGGGAGGGCGCGCCGGGGATGTAGCCCACGACGACCGACTCGTTGAAGTAGAGCGCGCGCGGGTTGCCCGGGCCCGTGTGCTCGCGCTGGAGACCGGTCTTCGAGAACACCAGCAGCTGCGATTCGACCGGGATGTTCAGGGCCTTCAGCACCGGCAGCAGGTAGCCGGTCCTCGCGTCGCGCTCGAGCGAGCGGCTGCCCGAGGCGAGCGTAGCATTCAGCCGGGTCACCAGGTCCGTGGTTGGCCGCGTCTCGTACTGGATCGCGGGGTGCTCGTCGAGGGTGCCGACAAACACCTGCGGTGCCTGCCCACCCGCGCGCGCGCCGGTGGCAACCGCAGCGGCGAGCATCGCCGCGGAGCCGAGCAGCAGCCGCCCGCGCCGGATTCGAATCATGATCCGATCCTACTACCGTGACCGCCGCCGCTGCCCGGCAGTCCCACCAGGAGACCTTCCAGTTCGTCCCGGTGGATGGCGCGGGCCCGGGCCTCGTCGATGTCGAGCAAGCCGCCTCGGACCAGCTGCGCCAGCGACTCCTCAAAGGTGAACGAGCCGCTCTTGCGGGAGATCGTGATCTCCTGGTGAAGATGCTGCAGCGCGTTCTTGCGGAGATGCTGCCGCGCGCCGTAGCCCACCATCAGCAGCTCAGCCGCCGGGATCCGCCCGCCTCCGGCCCTGGGAAGCAGGATCTGGGTCATCACGGCCGCGAGCGCCATGGACAGCTCCTGCCGGATGGTGGGCTGGCGCTCGGCGGAAAACGCGTCCGACACGCGCGACACGGTGGAGGTCACATCGCTGGTGTGCAGTGTGGAGAGGACGAGGTGTCCGGTCTCACCCGCGGCGAGCGCAATGCGCATGGTCTCGGGATCCCGCATCTCGCCAATGACGATGACGTCGGGCGACTGGCGAACGGCCGAGCGGAGCGCCGTGGGGAAATCCGGCGCGTCGATGCCGATCTCCACCTGCTCCACGACGCTGCGCTCGTGGACGTGCTCGAACTCGATGGGGTCCTCGATGGTCACGATGTGCCTGGCGTCGCGCCGATTGATGAGATCGACCAGCGCCGCCACGGTGGTCGTCTTGCCAGACCCGGTCGGGCCGCCAACCAGCACAAGGCCGTGCGGAAGCCGGGTCAACGCCTCGATGGCCGGCGGCAGGCCGAGCTGGTCGAGTCGCGGCGGGTGAAGCGGCAGGGCGCGGATGCTGGCGGCGGCGCGCCCGCGTTCGCGATGGAGGTTGACGCGGAAGCGTCCACCCGGCCCGCTGCGAAGCGAGGCATCGGCATGTCCGTGGGTGCGATAGCTTGCGGCGGCATGCGGAGGCAGCGCCGGGAGCACCTGGGCTTCGATGTCCTCCCCGTCGAGGATGGGCTCGGCGAGCCGGCGAATCACGCCGTGCACGCGAATGGACGGCGGCACGCCCGCCACGAGGTACAGGTCGCTGCCCCCCTGCTCGCGCAGCACGCGCAACCACTTCTCGAGCCTGGGCGGGGCCTGCGGCCGCTCGCGCGCGGAGGCGTTGAGCTCGTCGACGAGGCGGTCGAGGTCGTGGGGGTCGTCCATGCCCGGGATGGCGATAGCTTACTCCGTCGGGCCGGGATGCTCCGGCATCCTCGCATCTGGAACTGAAGGACGAACTCGGGCTCGATCACAGCGCGCTAATCGTGACGTAGTACCCGTCCGGATCTCGGACCGAGAACTCCAGATCTTCCCGGTATCCATCGAGATGTACGCCTGATGCTCCATCGGCGCACCACTGCTGACAAAGTCGAAGGCCAACGAGAGGTCCTCGTACTTGACCGTGACAATATCGTCGTCGCTCCGTGAGCATCTCGGCCAAATTTAGGTCGCACAGGTGGCAGCAGTATCCGCGACGCGCGAGTCTCATCTCACGCTGTCGAGGAGCGCGACGAGGGACCTCACTGCGCGCGCTCCCGCGACCGAGACAGCAAGGTACTTCCCGAACACCTGACCAGACATCACTGACGAATTCGATATCAGTCGGAGTTCCTCGCCGGTTAGAGCGCTGACCACTCCGTTGAACGCACAAGATTCAGAAGGAGGACAGGGATACACCAACTGATGCCGGCGGTTCGGCGACATGAGTTCCAAGCGACGGTCGCCGATATGGAGGGTGACAGTGGGCAGTTCAGGACCTACCCATGCGTGTGCCTCAATCCTCACCAGCAGCGACACTGGCTCGCCGACACATTTTCTTCCCTTGTAGACGAGAATGAACAACAGCTTCACAGGGACCGGCGAGGCCGCTGTGTCAACACAGATCGTGCTGGCGTTCGACGGCCTAACAGCCTGGACGATCAGCGGCCGGCGAAGCCGGTCCGCTGCATCGCCGGGTTGGGCAGCGCCTCACGTGCAGCGCTTGAGCTTCCGAATCCTGGGAGCTCACGCGGCTCGGCCCTGCGCCGCTAACACCGCGGCGAGCTCGCGCGGCTGGAGGGCGAAGACCGAATGGTCGGAGGCGAGCTCGATGGGGTCCACGCCCAGGCGCGCCGCCATCTCGCGCTGCTTGGCGGGCGGGATGATGCTGTCCTCTGTGCAGAGGACGTAGGTGCGGGGCACGTCAGGAAGTGACTGGCCGGGCCAGGGCTGTTCCAATGCTGCCCAGCCCTGGGGGCGCTGCGTAGCTCCGAGGAAGGCTAGATAGGCCTCCCGCTCCTCAGGTGGCGCGAGCGAGGCCAGCATCTCCAGGTCAAACGACCGGCAGCCGTTGCCGTCGTCATGTGAGACCGACAGCATCGTCTCGCGAACGCCGGCGCCAACAACGTCTGCGATCGAGCGCCCCGGCTCGGGAACGACCGCAGTCACGTAGACTAGGCGGTCGACGCGGGTCTGGCCAGGCACGAGCGAGATCGTCGCGCCGCCCGCGGAATGGCCGACGACCACGGTTGGCCCCTCGATCCCGGCTATCGCCCCGACCACCGCCAGGGCGTAATCGTCAAGTGTCGCCGACGGGTTCGTGCACGGCAGATCGACGGCGATGGCACGGTGACCGAGAGCCTCGAGCCAGGGAATCACCGGTGCCAACTCGGCGGGGCTGCCGAACGCACCGTGGACGAGAACGAACGTCACCATCTCGATCACCTCTGCAAACAGCGTCTTGTCATCAGTTGGGTGAGGGGCATCTGTACTCAATCACCGGTCCTCGTTTGCCGCTCCTCATGCGTGGCGCCGCGGCGGGCATTTGCGGTGTGGTCACTGGCGCTTCAACAATGGGTTCGGCCCCACTTCGGTGTAGTCTCTGCGACTGCTCGGAAATGTTGCGACGACGTTGACGGGCTCCGCATTCGAATGATGAACGTGTGAGGCACGCCCGCCGGCACGCGTGCGATGTACGGGCCGTCCGCCGTCACCCGCCGATCGCCAATGACATAGGTGACCCTGCCGCTCATCACGACGTGCCCCTCTTCGACCGTATGTGTATGAAGGGGCGGCCCACCGTTCGGCTGAGTCTCAGTCAGAACAAAGGAGAGACGGTCGAAACCGTACTCTTCACCGTGAATCGCGTAGCCGAACTCCCCGGGTTTGTCGTAGAAGCTGCTCATCTGGTTGATCTTGATCACGTAGTCTGATCGATCGAATGGAGCTTCAGGGGGATGCGAATAGCTTTGCGGTGGAAGTGGCCGTGGCGCAGTAATCCGCTGTTCGCGCGCCTCGTTCGTAGACGCGGCGAAAACGGTCAGCACAACGCCGAGGGCGGTGATCGTGAGCAAGGCTTTCAGCCGGTCCACATGACCTCCGATCGCAGCTCTATGCTGGTGCACGTGTGGCGCCGCCTAACGTTCCGCTTCAGCCGCGGCGGCTCAGGATCGCATCAGCCGCCGTCGGCTGCAAGCGGGTGTTAGGCGCCTCACGCAAATATCGCCACAGGGAGCACATGGAAGACCGGGCCTCGTATCTCAACTTCCATCGTAGGCATCGCGAATCCGTGCTCTTGCTGCAGCCCTCCGAACACGCTGATCAACGTCTGAAGCATCTGGGGCGGAACTCTGCTCATCGCAGTCTTCCGGAGTAGGCTCACTGATGCAGAGGAATCGGGAATCGCCCTGATGACCTGACCCATGACGCGGAAGGTTCCGTCAACAAGATCAGAGAGCGACGGGTCGCTGAGCGCCTGCTGCTCTACTGTCAGCACCGCCCGCCCTCCTGTCTGAACCAGTTCCGCAACCAGATCCTGGGTACCGCCTGCTTTGAGAGAGGCAGCCAACGCCTGCATTTGGCCCTGGAGCTTCTTCAGGTCGGGCTGGCTTTGCGTCCCGCCTTTCTTATTGTGATGAGGCTTCGGCGAGTCTTGGAACAGCAGGACCACGTCGAGTATCTCAGAGACCGCCTCCAGGGCTTCAATCAAAGGGTTGCGTCGAAGCGACGCGGTGAACTCCACGAACTCGCCCGGAACGGGGGGGCGATCGCCTGAATGCGAGCGCATCAATCCCCGCTCGGTGAGCAGATTTCGGAGTGTGAATAATAGTGACGCCGGAGTGTGAACTCTTTCTGCGGCACTGGTCCGCTCGGTTCCGGCTTCACCCTGGGTGCCAAGTTTCCAGAGAGGTTGACCTTTAACAAGGACGACAGGGCTTGGCTCAGGCCGAATCCGCCGGCAACCTCGGCGGATGAGCGCTCGGTCTCTCGTTCCGCCTCGGACACCCGCGTCACCGTCGCGATGCCCCCTTGAAGCATCGCTACCAGATCGAATACGAGTCGCTGATTCAGGTAGACAGGAAGTATGAGATCTGGACTCTGAGCCATCACTTCACTCTAGAAGCTATCTCATAAATGCGCGGAGGAGAATCCGGGCGCAGGCGAGTTGGACCATGCCGAGGTAGTTCTCGACATGCCGCTCCCAGCGCGTCACGACGCGCCGGCAGTTGTGGAGCCAGGCAAAGAGGCGTTCGATCTTCCACCGCCGGCGGGCGCGTCGGAGGGGACGCCCATCCTGCATGGGTGTGCGGCCGCGGCGGTTGGCGGCGATCATCTCGATGCCGTACTCGTCCATCAGGTGGCCATCGAGGACGTCACTGTCGTAGCCGCGGTCGCCGATTAGGCGGGTCGGGAGGTCTTCGAGAAAGCGCGCCTCGAGGGTCGCGAGGACGAGGTGCGGCTCATACGGTGAAGCGCTGGCCACGTGCACGGCGACAGGAAGACCATGGCGGTCGCAGATCGCCATGACCTTGGTGCCCTTGCCACGGCGTGTTGGACCGACCGCAGCGCCCCCTTTTTCGCCGAGGCGAAGGTCGCGTCGACGAAGGCTTCAGTTAGATCGATCTTTCCGCGGTCGCGGAGGTCTTCGGCGAGGTGCTGCAGCAGCCGGTCCAGGCGGCCCGAGCGCTGCCAGAGTTGAAAGCGACGGTGGCAGGTCTGGTAGGGGGGATACCGCGCCGGCAGGTCGTGCCATGGCGCGCCCGTGCGCAGCACCCAGAGCACGGCGTTCAGCACCGCCCGCGGATCGGTCCACGGTCGCCCGCGACCGTCTGCACGGCGGCGAAGACGGAAGAT
>DAIRFN010000126.1:0-13956 GCA_036795065.1 Vicinamibacterales bacterium | reverse complement strand
GGCATGGTCGGGCTAACATACGCCGCCTGCGCCGCCAGCACGGCGCCCTCAGCAGAACAACTCGCTCCACCGTTCGTTTCCCCATGCTCGAGCAGGGAATGGCCAGAGCTTTCTCTCGTCGTTTTCGCGCATCTCCGTGGCTGGCGGGGCTCGTCCTGGCGACGCCGCTGGTGCTGGCGGCGTGCAGCGGCGATCCCTATCCCCAGTCCACACTCCACCCGGCCTCCGGCGTGGGCGAGGCGATCGACGCGCTTTACCGGAACATCTTCTGGTGGGCCGTGGCCGTGTTCGTCGTGGTGCAGACGGCGCTCGTCTACACCCTCATCCGGTTCCGCGCCCGGCCGGGCGGACCCGAGGCCCGCCAGATCCACGGCAATACGCTCGTCGAGATCACGTGGACCCTGGCCCCCGCGGCCATCATCATCGCGATCGCCGTGCCCACGATCCGGACGATCTTCGACGTCAAAGGCGACGGCCCGCCGGACGCCCTCCAGGTCGAGGTCATTGGCCATCAGTGGTGGTGGGAGTACCGCTATCCCGCGCTCGGGATCGCCACGGCGAACGAGCTGCATCTCCCGCAGGGCCGCCCGGTGGTGCTGGCCATCACCTCGGCGGACGTGATCCACTCCTTCTGGGCTCCCAAGCTCCACGGCAAGCGGGACGCGATGCCCGGACGCGTCACGCACCTGGCGTTCACGCCCGACTCCGTCGACACCTATCTCGGCCAGTGCGCGGAGTTCTGCGGGGCGTCGCACGCCAACATGCGGCTCCGGGTAGTGGTGCAGGCGCCCGCGGACTTCGAGGCGTGGGCGGCGCGCCAGGCGGAGGTGGCGGCGGTCGATTCCACCCAGGCGCTCGTCCTCGCGGGGGAGGCGGCGTTCAAGAAGATCCGCGATCCCGGGGCGCACTCCTGTATCGTCTGCCACACCATGGCCGGCGTGTCGGGGGGCGTTGCCGGACCCAACCTGAGCCACGTCGGGAGCCGGAGCACCATCGCCTCGGGCCTCCTGCCCAACGACTCGGCGGGCCTGGCCCGCTGGCTGCGCGACCCGCTCGGCGAGAAGCCCGGCAGCCTCATGCCCAGGATCGACCTCACGGACGACGAGATCGCGGCGCTGGTCGCGTATCTCGGGAGCAGGAAGTAGCCATGGCGACCACCGCGATGCCGCATCCCGAGACCGCCGCCCCGGCGGCGCCCACCGGCCTGTGGAGCTGGGTCACCACGACCGACCACAAGCGGATCGGGATCCTTTACGGGGTCACCGCCTTCTTCTTCTTCCTGGTGGGCGGGCTCGAGGCCCTGGTGATCCGCCTCCAGCTCGGCGCGCCGGGCAACACCCTCGTCAGCGCCGAGGCGTACAACCAGCTGTTCACGATGCACGGCACGACGATGGTGTTCCTCGCGCTCATGCCGCTCTCGGCCGCGTTCTTCAACTTCATCATCCCGCTCCAGATCGGCGCGCGCGACGTGGCCTTCCCGCGCCTCAACGCGTTCAGCTACTGGGTGTTCCTGCTGGGCGGCCTGTTCATGAACGCGAGCTTCTTCGTGGGCCCGCTGTTCGGCGCCGACACGCTGAGCGTGGCGCCCAACGGCGGCTGGTTCGGCTACGCGAACCTCACGTCCTCCCAGTACTCGCCGGGGCCCAACATCGACTTCTGGGTGATCGGCCTCCAGATCCTGGGCATCGCATCGCTCGCCGCGGGCTTCAACTTCATCACGACCATCATCAACCTGCGCGCGCCCGGCAGGTCGCTCATGCGCATGGTCGTGTTCACCTGGATGAGCTTCGTCACGCAGTTCCTGATCGTGACCGCCTTCCCGGTGATCACGATCGGGGTGGTCTTCCTGATGTTCGACCGCTTCTTCGGCACGACGTTCTACAACGTGGCGGCGGGCGGCGACGTCCTGCTCTGGCAGCACCTGTTCTGGCTGTTCGGTCACCCCGAGGTCTACATCCTGATCCTCCCGGCGATGGGGATCGTGTCGGAGGTGCTGCCCACGTTCTCGCGGAAGCCGCTGTTCGGCTACGCCGTGGTGGTGTATTCCGGCGTGCTGATCGGCGTCGTGGGCTGGGGCGTGTGGGCCCACCACATGTTCTCGGTGGGCCTCGGGCCGATCGCCGACTCGGTGTTCTCGGCGTCCACGATGCTCATCGCGGTGCCCACGGGGGTGAAGATCTTCAACTGGATCGGCACGCTGTGGGGCGGGCGGCTCGAGTTCCGCCCACCCATGCTGTTCGCGGTGGGCTTCGTCTCGCTGTTCATCATCGGCGGGATCTCGGGCGTGATGCACGCCTCCCCGCCGGCGGACCTGCAGCAGACCGACACGTACTTCGTGGTGGCGCACTTCCACTACGTGCTGTTCGGCGGGACCGTGTCGGGCCTGTTCGCCGGGATGTACTACTGGTGGCCAAAGGTGTTCGGCCGCACGCTGCGCGACGGGCTCGGCAAGCTGCACTTCTGGCTCATGTTCGTGGGGATGAACCTCACGTTCTTCCCGATGCACTTCAGCGGGCTGCTCGGAATGCCGCGCCGGATCTACACGTACGGTCCGGAGCTCGGGGTGGCGACGTACAACCTCGTCTCGACCATCGGCGCCCTGCTCACCGGGGTGGCCATGCTCGTGTTCCTCTGGAACGTGCTGGTGAGCCGCCGGGGCGCGGCGGCGGGGCCCAATCCGTGGAACGCCGCGACGCTCGAGTGGGCCACGAGCTCGCCGCCGCCGGTCTACAACTTCTCCGTGATCCCCACCGTGAAGGACGGGCTGCCGCTGTGGCGGGAGGGCGGCATGGAGCCGTCGCCGCTGCCCGCCGTGCCGCCCGCGCCCATCCATGTGCCCGGCGGCTCGATCTGGCCGCTGTGCACCGCGGTCGGCATCGTCGTCATCGGGGTCGGCGGGCTGATGCACCAGAGCCTCTGGCCGAGCCTCGGGACCGCGCTCGCCGGCGCCGCCCTCACGGTGGTGAGCATCTATCAGTGGGCCTTCGAGCCCTTCGAGGTCTGAGATGAGTCACGCGGCAGTTGCCCATCACACCAGCACCGGCCTCGACAGCCGGAAGATCGCGTTCTGGACGTTCATCGGCTCCGAGTGCCTGCTGTTCGGCTCGCTGATCGCCACCTACCTCGTGTACCAGGGACGGAGCGTGTCGGGCCCCACGACGCACGAGATCCTGAACATCCCGCTCACCTCCATCAGCACCTTCGACCTGCTGATGTCGAGTCTCGCCATGGTGCTCGCCCTGGCGGCGGTGCAGCGCGGCGACCGCACGTGGACGCGCGTCTGGCTCGCGACCACCGCCCTGCTGGGCGCCGTCTTCCTGGGCTTCCAGGCGTACGAGTTCCAGCATTTCGTGCACGAGGGGCTCGGGTTCACCACGAGCCTGTTCGGGTCCACGTTCTTCACGCTGACGGGCTTCCACGGCGCCCACGTCTTCGTGGGGGTGCTCTGGCTGCTCACCTTGCTGGTCCGCTCGTTCCAGGGCAAGCTCGGCCCCGCCAAGGCGCTCAATGTCGAGATCGCCGGGCTCTACTGGCACTTCGTGGACGTGGTCTGGATCGTGATCTTCACCGTCGTCTATCTGATTCAGACGACGCCGCTTCCCGCCGCCTGAGGACGCCATGACCGAACACACCGACGTGCGGCATGCCGGCGAGGCCCACGCGTCCACGCGGACGTACCTCGTGATCGCGGCCATCCTCACCATCATCACGATCATCGAGGTCGGCGTGTTCTACGTGCCGACCCTGCACGCCATCCTGCCGCCGACGCTGATCATCCTCTCGGCGGCCAAGTTCACGCTCGTCGTGGGCTTCTACATGCACCTGAAGTACGACCACAGTCTGTTCCGGGCGGTGTTCCTCTTCCCGCTGGCCATCGCGCTGGCGGTGATCGTCGGGCTGCTCTTTCTGTTCAGGGTGCTTTGAAAAGAGGGATAGAGGGATAGAGGGATGGGTGGATAGGATGAGAAAACGGTGGCGGAGTCGCTCTCCGCCACCGTTTCGTCATCCGGGATGATCCGTCCGGATTCTATCCCTCTACCACTCTATCCCTCCATCCCTCTATCTCGGCACTCTGATCCTCACCACCCGCGTCACGCCGCCGTTGGCCGTGTTGTAGAGCCGGAGCGAGACGACCTCGCCGGCAGGCACCGCGCGGAGCGCGCGCTGGAACTCCTCGACCGTGTGCGTCCGGGTGTTATTGACGTGGGTGATGATGTCGGCCGACCCGGCCTGCGGCGGGAACACCCGTCCCTGGGCCGGGCTGTCCACGTCCACATCGGTCACGAGCGGTCCGGTGTGCTCGTCCCCCAGCCGCCGGCCCACCTCCGCGGGAGGCTGCCGCACGCTGATGCCCATGGCCTTCGCGGTGCCGGCCGTATCCTCGCCCGGCTCCACCGGCTCCGGCGTGGAGCCCTGCGCCACCTGTTCGGCGGCCGGCGCCTCGATCAGGCGCACGTTGACGGTCTTCCGCTCGCCGCCCTTGCGCGCGAGGGTGACGCGCACCGTGCTGCCGGGGGCCTTGAAGCCCACGAGCTGCTGGAGCTGCGCCACGTAGCTGACGGGCTCCCCGTCCAGCTCGATGATGAGGTCGCCGGGCTCGATGCCCGCCTTCTGGGCCGGGCTGTCCGGCATGGAGTAGTCGTTGACCACCACCCCGCGCACTTCCTTGAGTCCGACGTACTCCGCGTCCTCCTGCGTCGCTTCGTCGATCGAGACGCCCAGGATGGACCGGTGCACGCGGCCGTCGGCAATGAGCTGGTTGCCCACCACGCGGGCCAGGTTGGCCGGGATCGCGAAGCCGTAGCCCTGGTAGAACCCGTTCTCCGAGGCGATCGCGGAGTTCACGCCGATCACCTCGCCGTGGATGTTCACGAGCGGCCCGCCGGAGTTGCCGGGGTTGATCACCGCGTCGGTCTGGATGAAGTCGGTGATGCTGTACGAGCCGCGGTTGGGCAGGCCCTGCAGCCTTCGCCCCGTGGCGCTCACGATGCCGGCCGTCACGGTGAACGAGAACGCCTCACCCAGCGGGTTGCCCACGGCCAGCACCCACTCGCCGATCCGCACGTCGTCGGAATTGCCGAGCGGGGCGGTGGACAGGTCGGTGGCGTCGATCTTGATGACGGCGACGTCCGTCTCCGGGTCGCGCCCCACCACCTTCGCCTCGAACTGCCGCTTGTCGAGCAGGCGCACGATGACCTTGTCCGCGTCTTCAACGACGTGGTTGTTGGTCACGATGTAGCCGTCGCTCGAGATGATGAAGCCGGATCCGGTCCCGCGCCGCAGCTGCGGACCGCGCGGCTGGCCGCGTGGGACGAAGAAGTCCTCGAATCCCGGCGGCAGCTGCATGCCGGAGTGCGGGTTCTCCGTCGTGTAGGCCTCGCTCCGGATGAACACCACGGCCGGCCGCACCCGGTCCACGACGGCCGTGAACGCCGCTTCGAGGTCTGCCAGGGGCGCCGCAGCCGGCGGGACATCCGCCCGCTGTTGTGTCTGCGTGATGGTGGCGGCGGCGGGTTCCGGCATCTGGAACTCGCCACGGCCTGCCGCGCGGGTGGGGCTGCCCAGCGCGGCCACGAAGCCGCCCGCGATGACCAGGGTGACGGTCAGCAGCCCGCCGAACTTGAGCCAGTCTCGGGAACGTGTCATTGGTCCTGCTCGATGGTGAAGGTCCTGCGCCTGCGTCCGCGGTCGCTGCCCAGCGGGCCCGACCGTGGACTAAGATAACCCGCGCCCGGAGCGGAGTTCCGGGCGGGAGCGGCCGGGCCGCGCCGGCCAGCACCGACGCGGCCCGTTCCGGTCCTGCGACCTACTTGTTGTCGTCGACGACCTCGTAATCGGCGTCCACGACGTCATCCTTCTTCTTCTCCGGCTCGCCGGCCGAGGCCCCCTCGCCGGTCCCGGTGCCTGCGCCGGCCGACTCTGACGAGGCCGACTGCGCCTGCTCGTACAGCGAGGCCCCCGCCGCCGAGAACGCCTGGGTCAGCTCGTCGAGCGCGGTGCGGATCCCGTCCGGGGCGCCCGTCCGCAGCGCCTCCTTGGCGCCGGTGACCGCCTTGTCGAGGCGTTCCTTGTTGGCCGCGTCGAGCCGGTCCACCCACTCCTTGGAGTCCTTCTCGACCTGGTAGACCATGGCGTCGAGCCGGTTGCGCCGGTCGATCTCGTCGCGCTTTTCCTGGTCTTCCGACGCGTGCTGCTCGGCCTCCTTCACCATCCGGTCGACCTCGCCCTCGGACAGCCCGCTCGAGCCCTCGATCCGGATCTTCTGTTCCTTCGCGGTGGCCTGGTCCTTGGCGGATACGTGCAGGATGCCGTTGGCGTCGATGTCGAACGTGACCTCGATCTTGGGCATGCCGCGGGGCGCGGGCGGGATGCCGGTGAGCTGGAAGCGGCCCAGCGTCCGGTTGTCGCGCGCGAGCTTCCGCTCGCCCTGGAGCACGTGGATCTCGACCGTCGTCTGGCTGTCCTCCGCCGTCGAGAACACCTCCGACCGCTTGGTCGGGATGGTCGTGTTGCGCGGGATCAGCACGGTCGTGACGCCGCCCAGGGTCTCGATGCCGAGCGACAGGGGCGTCACGTCGAGCAGGAGGACGTCCTTCACCTCGCCCGCGAGCACGCCGCCCTGGATGGCCGCCCCGATCGCGACGACTTCATCCGGGTTCACGCCCTTGTGCGGGTCGCGTCCGAAGTAGTCCTTCACGATCTGTTGCACCTTGGGGATCCGGGTGGAACCGCCCACGAGGATCACCTCGTCGATCTTCGACGGCTCGAGGCCGGCGTCCTGGAGCGCCTGCTTCATGGGCGGGATGGTCCGCTGAATCAGGTCGTCCACCAGCTGCTCGAACTTGGCCCGGGTGAGCGTCATGTTGAGGTGCTTGGGCCCCGACTGGTCCGCCGTGATGAACGGCAGATTGATCTCGGTCTGCATGGTGGTGGACAGCTCCATCTTGGCCTTCTCGGCGCCCTCCTTCAGGCGCTGGAGCGCCATGGGGTCCTTGGAGAGGTCGATGCCCTGGTCCTTCTTGAACTCCTCCACCAGCCACTGGATCACGCGGTCGTCGAAGTCGTCGCCGCCCAGGTGCGTGTCGCCGTTGGTGGACTTCACCTCGAAGACGCCTTCGGCCAGTTCGAGCACGGAGATGTCGTAGGTGCCGCCGCCCAGGTCGAACACGGCAATCTTCTCTTCCTTCTTCTTGTCGAGGCCGTACGCGAGCGCGGCGGCGGTGGGCTCGTTGATGATGCGGAGCACGTCGAGGCCCGCGATCTTGCCCGCGTCCTTCGTGGCCTGCCGCTGCGCGTCGTTGAAGTAGGCTGGGACCGTGACGACCGCCTTCTCGACCTTGTGGCCGAGATAGTCCTCCGCGGTCTGCCGCATCTTCTGGAGGATCATGGCGGAGATCTCCGGGGGCGTGTAGTGCTTGCCCCCGATGTCCACCACCGCCAGGTCGTTCTTGCCCGTGAGCACACCGTACGGGACCCGCTTCTTCTCCTCCGTGATCTCGTTCAGCCGGCGGCCCATGAAGCGCTTGATGGAGAAGACCGTGTTCTTGGGGTTGGTCACCGCCTGTCGCTTGGCGACCTGCCCGACCAGCCGCTCGCCGTCCTTCGTGAACGCCACGACGGACGGCGTGGTGCGCCCGCCCTCGGAGTTCGGGATGACGACGGGGTCTCCCCCTTCCATCACCGCGACCACCGAATTGGTGGTGCCCAGGTCGATCCCGATCACTTTCTGCGCCATGGTATTCCTCGACAGTACAAGGAGATGCGTGGGGAGGCCGAACAGTCGCCATTGGTAGAGGCAAGCGACATGCCGACAAAAGGGGCCAAAATGGCAGAGACGTTGGCCGTTTGCCGTTAACCCGTTGGCCGTTAGCCGTCGGCCGTTGGCCGTGGCGCGGGGAGGGTGACTGGCCCGAGGCGCCACGGCTAACGGCTAACGGCCAACGGCTAACCTATATTGCTCAACCATGTTCCCGTACAAGGACGAGAACCCCACCACACTCACGCCGGTGGTCACGGTGGGGCTGGTGGTCGTGAACCTGCTTGCCTGGTTCCTGGTCCAGGGGGCGGGGAGTGGGCAGGCGCTCGCCGAGTCGATCTGCGAGCTGGGGCTCATCCCGGGAGACCTGCTGGGGCGTCTGCCGGAAGGCTATGAACTGCCGATCGGGCAGGACATGGCCTGCGTGATGACCGGCAGCGGCGCGTGGCACACCCCGCTCACGTCCATGTTCCTGCACGGCGGCTGGTTCCACCTGCTCGGGAACATGTGGTTCCTCTGGGTCTTCGGGAACAACGTCGAGGATGCGATGGGGCACGTCCGGTTCGTCGTGTTCTACCTGCTCTGCGGCCTGCTGGCGGCGGCGGCGCAGGTGGCAAGCGGGCCGTCGTCGCCGGTGCCGATGGTGGGCGCGTCGGGCGCCATCAGCGGCGTGATGGGCGCCTATCTCGTGCTCTACCCGCGCGTGCGGGTGCACACGATCATCTTCCTCGGCATCATCTTCTTCCGCGTCACCCTGCCGGCCTGGATGATGCTCGTCTACTGGGCGTTCCTCCAGATGCTGGGAAGCCTGCCCGCGATTGCCGGCGCGGAAACCGGTGGCGGCGTGGCCGTCATGGCGCACCTCGGCGGGTTCGTGGCGGGTGTGGTGCTGATCAAGCTGTTTGCGAAGACGGACAATGTCGCGCGGCATCGAACACCGGTGGCGGCCGGAGCAGCCTGACGAAGACCGACAAAGACGGGACGGACAACCGGAGACGGACAAACTGAGACGGACGGGGACAGGCTGCGACTGCCGTCTCCGTCCGTCTTTGATCAGCCCGTCTTCGTTCAGTCCGTCCTGTTTGTCCGCATCTCCGCCCCGTGCTTGATGTTCTTCCCCTCGACCAGGAACACCACGTCCTCGGCGACGTTCGTGGCGAGGTCGGCCACGCGCTCGAGGTTCCGGCTCACCAGGAACAGCTCCATCGCGGCCCCGATGGTGTGCGGGTCTTCGGCCATGTGCGTGATGAGGATGCGGAACAATGAGCGGTGGAGCGCATCCACCTGATCGTCCCGGCGGCACACCTCCCGCCCGCCGGCGGCGTCGCCGCGCACGAACGCGTCGATGGACTGGGCGAGCATCTCCCTGGCCAGGCGCCCCATCTCCACCAGCTCCGGCTCGGGCGCGATCATCCGGTGTTCCATCAGGCGCTTGGCGCATTGCGAGATGTTGACCGCGTGGTCGCCCACGCGCTCGAGGTCGTTCGAGATCTTGAGCGCCGCGAGCACCAGCCGGAGATCCCGCGCCATGGGCTGGTGCAGCGCGAGCAGGTTGGTGACCGTCTCCTCGATCTCCGTCTCGAGCGCGTCAATGGCCGGGTCCTGCTCCACTACCCGCTCCGCGGCCGCAACGTCGCGCTCGAGCACGGCGCGGACCGCCCGGTCGAGCGCCTCCTGCGCCGCCGCGGACATCCGGAGGAGGCGGTCCTTGAGCCGGGTCAGCTCGTCGTCGAAGTGCCGATGGGCGGTGCTGGTCATCCGAATCTCCCTGTGACGTACGCCTCGGTCCGCTTCTCGCGTGGCCGGGTGAACAGCTGATCCGATTCGCCGAACTCTACGAGCTCCCCGAGATAGAAGAAAGCGGTTTCGTCGGCGATGCGGGCGGCCTGATGCAGGTTGTGGGTGACGATGATGATCGTGATGGTCTGCTTGAGCTCGACCAGCAGCTCCTCGATGTGCTGGGTGGCGATGGGGTCGAGCGCCGAGCACGGTTCGTCGAGCAGCAGGATGGCGGGATCGTTGGCGAGCGCGCGCGCGATGCACAGCCGCTGCTGCTGCCCGCCTGAGAGACTGGTCCCAAGGTCGTCGAGCCGGTCCGCCACCTCGTCCCACAGCGCCGCCCGCTTGAGGGCCTGCTCCACCCGCTCGGGCAGCTCGCGTTCCGTGGCGAGCGCGTTCACGCGGGGCCCGTAGGCCACGTTGTCGAACACGCTCTTGGGGAACGGGTTGGGCTTCTGGAACACCATGCCGATGTCGCGGCGGAGCTGCACGGCGTCCACCGATGGCGCGTACAGCGAGCCGGCCGGCGTCCGGATGTCCCCCTGGTGCCGGGTGTTGGTGAGCAGCTCGTTCATCCGGTTGATGGACTTGAGCAGGGTGCTCTTGCCGCAGCCCGACGGTCCGATGAAGGCCGTGATACGGTTGGGGGCCACGGCCAGCGAGACGTCGCGGAGGGCCTGGACCTTCCCGTACCAGAACGAGAAACGCTCGATTTCGAGCATCGGGGCGGGGGCGATCATCCGAACCGTCCCGTCACGTACGCCTCGGTCCGGGGTTCGGTGGGCGTGGTGAAGATCTTCGTGGTGACGTCGTGCTCCACCATCTCCCCGAGGTAGAAGAAGGCCGTGAAGTCGGAGACGCGGGCGGCCTGCTGCATGTTGTGCGTCACGATGACCACCGTGAAGTCCCGCTTGAGCCCCTGGACCAGCTCCTCGATGGACTGCGTGGCGATGGGGTCCAGCGCCGACGTCGGCTCGTCCAGCAGGAGTACCTCCGGGGCCGGCGCGATGGCGCGCGCGATGCACAGGCGCTGCTGCTGCCCGCCCGACAGGGCGAGCGGGCTCGCGTCGAGCCGGTGCCGCACCTCGTCCCACAGCGCGGCGCCGCGCAGCGCCCGCTCGACGGACTCGGCCAGCGCCGCGCGTGACCGCCGCCCGTTCACGCGCAGGCCCGCCGCGACGTTGTCGAAGATCGACATCGTGGGGAAGGGATTCGGATGCTGAAACACCATCCCGATGCGCCGCCGCACCGACACCGGGTCCACCGAGGGGGCGTAGATGTCGTCCTCCTCGAGCAGGACCCGGCCCTCCACGCTCGCCCCCCGCGACAGCTCGTGCAGCCGGTTGAGGCAGCGCAGGAAGGTGCTCTTGCCGCAGCCCGATGGGCCGATGATGGCCGTCACGGTGTTCGCGGGGAACGCGAGCGTGGCGTCCTTCACGGCCGCGTTCGCGCCGAAGCGTGCCGTGATCCGCTCGGCCCGGAGCCGCGCCAGGCGCTCAGCCACGGCTCACCCGCGAGCGGGTCACCCACCGTGCGGCCAGCCCGAGGAGCAGGACCATGGCCATCAGCACCAGCGCCGCGCCCCACGCGAGGCGGTGCCACGCCACGAACGGGCTCGTGGCGAACACGTAGATCTGCAGCGAGAGCGTCTGCATGGGCTGCAGCAGATCGGTCTTGAAGTTGAGGTTCCCGAGGGTCGTGAAGAGCAGGGGCGCCGTCTCCCCCGCGATGCGGGCGGTCGCGACGAGCCCGCCGGTGAGAATGCCCGGCCAGGCGGTCCGCACCATCACCGTGAGGGTGGTGCGCCACCGGGGGTAGCCCAGGGCGAGCGCCGCCTCCCGCAGGGAGTTGGGCACCAGCCGGACCATCTCCTCGGTGGTGCGGGTGACCATGGGCAGCATGAGCACGGCGAGCGCCACCCCTCCCGAGAAGCCGGAGAAGTGCCCCATCGGCCGCACGATCCAGATCCACACGAAGATCCCGGCGATCACCGAGGGCGTGCCGTTCAGCACGTCGGCTACGAACCGCACGGTCGTCGCGAACCGCGTGTCGGGGTACTCGGCCAGGTATATGCCGGCGCCGATCCCGATCGGGAGGCCGATGAGGCTCCCCACGCCCACGACGAGCAGGGTGCCGACGATGGCGTTGGCCACCCCGCCGCCGAGCGCTCCGGCCGCCGGTGGGTTCTGGACGAAAAAGTCCCAGTTGAGGCTCGAGGCGCCCTTGATGACGAGGTCCGCGAAGATGGCGAACAGGGGCAACAGGGCCAGGACGGCGGTCACGACCGTGAGGCCGGTCATCACCCGGCTCACGAGGCGGCGGCGGGCGACGCGCAGGATCACAGCGCCGTGCTCCCGGCGGCGCTGTCGCGCGCCACGCGCCATACGAGGAGCCGCGCGAGCGCGTTCACGCCCAGCGTGACGGCGAGCAGGACGAGGCCGATTTCGAACAGGGCCGCCCGCTGCAGCCCGGCCGCCTCGTTGAACTCGTTGGCGATGACGGCGGCCATGGTGTAGCCGGGCTCCACCAGCGACACGCTGAGATCGTGCCGGTTGCCGATGACCATCACCACGGCCATGGTCTCCCCCAGCGCCCGCCCGAGGCCGAGCACGACGGCTCCCACCAGTCCGGGCCGCGCGTACGGCAGCACGGCCGACCAGACGGCTTCCCATCGCGTGGCCCCGAGCGCGAGCGCCGCCTCGCGCTGCGAGGGCGGCACCGCCGCCAGCACCTCGCGGCTCACCGAGCTGATGTAGGGCAGGATCATGATGGCCAGGATGATCCCGGCCGCGAGCATCGAGTTGCCGTAGAACGTGCCGCCGAACAGCGGGGTCCAGCCGAACACGGCCTGGAGCGGTGGAACGACGTAGACGCGCAGCAGCGGGATGAGGACGAACACGCCCCACAGGCCGTAGACGACGCTGGGGATGGCCGCGAGCAGCTCGACGAGCGTGCCGATCGGGCGGCGGAGCCGGCGCGGGGCGAACTCCGTGAGGAAGATTGCCACGCCCACGGCCAGGGGCACCGCGATGAGCAGCGCGATGAGCGACGAGTACAGCGTCCCGACGATCATCGGGCCGGCGCCGAACTCGCCGGCCACCGGGTCCCACGTGCCCGAGGTGAGGAACCGAAACCCGAAGGCCTTGATGGAGGGCCAGGCCGACCAGGCGAGCTGGCCGACGAGCGCGAGGAGCAGCAGCGGCACCACGGCGGCGAGGCAGGTCAGCACGAGGCGGAACGCCGCATCGCCCCGACCGGCCCCGGTGGTACCGCCCAACCCCGCCGCCACGCTACCCTCGCGGAAGACGCCGCAGCGGCGTCAGTTGGTGCCCGCGCCCGACCAGACCGCGGACCCGGCCGCCGAGACTGCCTTCAGGTGCGCCTCCACCAGCGGCAGCACGGCCTGCGGCAGCGGCGCGTACCCCAGTGCCTCCGCCGACGCCTGCCCCTGCATCAGCGCCCACCAGATGAACTCGACCAGGGCCTTGGCCTTGGCGGCATCCTCGCCGTAGTCTCTGCGCACGAGCAGCCAGGTGAACGACGCGACCGGGTAGGTCCGCTCGCCGGGCGCGTTGATGAGGGATATCCGGAAATCGGTGTCGGGGCCCAGCGTGGCCGCGGTTCCCGCCGCCGCCTCCGACACGGTGGAGAGGTCCGGGGTCACGAAGTTGCCATGCGCGTTCCGCACGGCACCCACCGCCATGTTGTTGAGCATGGCGTATCCAAGCTCGACGTACCCGATCGCGCCGGGCGTCTGCTGGACCGTCGCCGATACGCCTTCGTTGCCGCGGCCGCCGATGCCCACGGGCCAGTTCACCGACTTGCCCGTGCCCACCTTGGACTGCCAGTCGGAACTGATCGCCGAGAGGAACTCGGTCCAGATGTAGGTGGTGCCCGAGCCGTCCGAGCGCCGCACCACGACGATCTCCCGATCGGGCAGCGTCACACCAGGGTTCGTGCTGCGCAGACGGACGTCGTCCCACCGCGTGATCTCACCCAGGTAGATGCCGGCGAGCGCCTCCGGCGCGAACCGGATCGTCTCGGTCACCTCGGGCAGGTTGTACGTCGGCACGACCGCGCCGAGCACCATGGGGATGTGCAGCACGTTGCCCTCGACCTTGGCCATCTCCTCCTCGGTCATGGGCGCGTCCGACGCGCCGAAGTCCACGGTGCCGTCGGTGTACTGCTGGATCCCGCCGCCCGAGCCGATCGACTGGTAGTTGAGCTGCACGCCGGGGTTGGCGGTGTTGTAGTCGGTGATCCACTTCTGGTAGATGATGTTCGGGAACGTGGCGCCGGCGCCGTTCAGCAGCACCATCTCGCCCTGCCCCCCGCAGGCAAGCGCGCCGCCGATCACGACGAGCGCCGCTCTGGAACCGAGCCGAGGGAATGACATCGCGAGTGACTCCAGGATCATGAAA
>DAIRFN010000125.1:0-13961 GCA_036795065.1 Vicinamibacterales bacterium | reverse complement strand
TCTGCTTCTCCACCTCGAAGACGATGTCGTCGATGCGCGTGAGGTTCTGCTGCGCAGCGTCGAGCTTGAGCTCGGCGGCGCGGCGTCGGGCCTTGTACTTGGTAATGCCTGCCGCCTCTTCGATCAGCTGGCGCCGATCGGTCGGCCGGGAGCTGAGGATCATCCCGATCTTGCCCTGCTCGATGATGGCGTAGGCCTTGGCGCCCAGGCCGGTGTCCATCAGCAGCTCGTGGATGTCCCTCAACCGGACCTGGTGGCCGTCGATGAGGTACTCGCTCTCCCCCGACCGGAACAACCGGCGCGTGACCTCGACCTCGCGCGTCGGCGGCGCCATCAGCTCGGCCATCGCTGCGTGACGGTTCCCCTCGGCGGTCGCCAGGTGCCCGTGCCCGTTGCCGGAGGGCTCGTATCCGACCTCCTTGTCGAGCGACGGCGGGACGATGACGCCGCTCAGTTTCAACCGGACTTCGGCCGCGCCCGTGGGCTTGCGCGCGTCCGAGCCGCTGAAGATGACGTCTTCCATCTTCTCGCCGCGCAGGCTCTTGGCGCTCTGCTCACCCAGCACCCACGTGAGGGCATCGGCAACGTTGCTCTTGCCGCAGCCGTTCGGGCCGACGATCGCGGTGACGCCCTCGTCGAACGAGAGCTCGGATCGGTCGGAAAATGACTTGAAACCGGAAATTTCGAGGCGTTCGAGGCGCATGGCTGGTCGGCTGAGAGGGAAACCGCCGGCCAGTCTAGCAAGCCCTTCCCCTTGTAGCAAGGCGGAAGGTAGACCCCAATATTTTGGGGTCTACTGCCCTACTCGGCTGGAGCGGTTCCGCGAGAGCTCTACCAGCTTCTCGGCTTCGGGGAAACGGGAGAGCGCGAAACGGGCCTGGGGGTCGGCGGCGGTCAACCGCCGGCGGGCGGTGGCGATGTCGAACACGGCCTGGTCGATCTCGAAGCGAATCATCGCCCGGATGAAGTCGACGTCCCTGGCCCAAGCCTCCTCGTCGACCTTCATGTTCCGTCCGACGACGAACGCCTTGAACTCGTCCATCATGGCCGGGGTGACCTCGAAATCCTTCTTCACGTACTTGAAGCCGTCGGCCTTGGCGCCCTGGCGCGTGTCGCCCTCGAAGTAGAACTGCTCGGCGTACGAGGCGAACAACCCACGGTTGAAGAGCGATCGGCCGAAGCGCGTCGGGTTGAATCCTTCGAGCGGGCCGGCGAATCGCTCGTCCGGCTCGATGCCGCCGCCCGAGTACACCTTGCGCCCGCCCGTCGTGTACTTCAGCTGATCGGGCGAGTGCGTGCGGGCGCTCTGGTCCTTCATCGTGTAGGTGAGGTACTCGTCGAAGGTGCCGTCCCACGGCCGCTGGATGAGGCGCCCGCTGGGCGTGTAGTAGCGCGCGGTGGTCAGCGCGAGACCCGCCCCGCCGCTGACGCGGTACACCGACTGCACGAGCGCCTTGCCGAACGTCGTCTCGCCGATGATGAGCGAGCGGTCGTAGTCCTGCAGCGCACCCGACACGATCTCCGAGGCGCTGGCGCTGCTCCGGTTCACCAGCGTGATCATCGGGATGTCGGTATACTCGGGAGGGTCGGTGGCGCGGTAGTCCTGGTCGGAGTTCGGGACGCGCCCGCGCGTATAGACCACCATCGAGCCCTTCGGCACGAAGCGATTGGTGATGCGAATGGCCTGATCGAGCTGGCCGCCGGGGTTGCTCCGCAGGTCCAGCACCAGGCGCTTCATGCCCCTCTTGGTGAGCGACTCGAGCGCCTCGCCGAGATCCTCGTCGGTGTGCTCGGCGAAGTCGGTGATGCCGACATATCCGGTCTGGTCGTCGATCATGAACACCGCCGACAGGCTCGGGATGCTCACCTGGTCGCGCATCACGGCGATCGGGATCAGCGGCTCGATGCCCTTGCGCCGGATGCCGATGTTGACGAACGTGCCCTTCGGGCCGCGGAGCTTGCCGACCGCGTCCTCGGTGGTCCAGCCCTTCGTGGTCTGTCCTTCGATCTCCGCGATGACATCGCCGCGGCGGATGCCCTTGTCGTGCGCCGGCGAGCCTTCGAAGACGCGCACGGCGGTGATGTCGCCGTTGGGCGCCTGGATGGTGATGCCGAGGCCGTAGTACCGGCCCTCCTGCCGCTCGCGCATCTGGGCATAGCTGCGCGGGTCCATGAAACTCGAATGCGGGTCGAGCGTCTGCAGCATGCCGTTGATGGCGCCATAGACGAGGCGGTCGGACTCGACTTCCTCCGCGTACTGCGACTGGATGGCGGCCAGGGCCGCGGTGAACACGCGGTAGTGCTCGGGCACGCGGTCCTGAGTCGCCAGGGCGCTCGTCCCGAACATCCCGCCGACCACGGCAGACCCGGCCACGGCCAGGATGCCGGCCAGAACCGACTTCGTGCGCATAGGGCGATGCTAACCAATAACCCCCGACCCGGCAAGGATTTCCACGGAGCGGGTGCGGTATACTGCACTTTGGACGTCAGGGCCGGCTCGCCGGCCGCTTCGACTCGCAACTGGAGCAGTACCATGTTTGGTTCCATTGGCATGCCCGAGCTGATCATCATCCTGGTGATCGCGCTCATCATCTTCGGCCCCAGGAAGCTCCCCGAGCTCGGCAAGTCGCTCGGTCGCAGCCTGAACGAGTTCAAGAAGGCGTCGAACGACCTGCAGAACACCCTCGAGCAGGAGATCAAGCTCGAGGAGCAGAAGGAAACGGCCGCGGCCGCCCGCAAGGTCGAGGCCGAGAGCGCCCCCATCACACCCGACAGCGCGGCCCCGAGCCAGACCGTTTCCCGATAACCCGACACCCATGGCGCTGGTGCCGTTCCCCAACAGCCCTGCGCGGCAGGACGAGGAGTCGCCTCAGCCCTACGCGCCGGAGCGCGGCGACGCGAGTTCGCCCTTCGGTGACGAGGAAGATCCGCTCGACGGGCGGATGACGTTCCTCGAACACCTCGACGAGTTGCGCCGCCGTATCACGCACGCCGTCGTCGCCCTCTTCGTCGGGTTCCTCGCCGCCTTTGGTTTCATCGAACGCATCGTGGCGTTCGTGTATCAGCGCCTGATTGCCGACGTGCCGGGCGGCAAGCTCATCTACACCGAGCCAGGCGAAGGCTTCTTCCTCTACATCAAGATTGCGGCCATCGCCGGCCTCCTCATCGCGTCGCCCTACGTGATGTTTCAGGTGTGGCTGTTCATCGCCCCCGGTCTCTACGCGCGCGAGAAGAAGCTCGCCGTCCCCTTCGTCGTGTCCTCGTCCGCCCTGTTCATCTCGGGCGCCGCGTTCTCGCACTACATCCTGTTCCCGGCGGCCTGGCGCTTCTTCGCGGGTTTCACCAACGAGTTCATCGAGTTCACGCCGCGCATCGACCCGGTCTTCGGCCTGTACATGAAGCTGCTGCTCGCCATGGGCCTGGTGTTCCAGATGCCGGTCATCATGTTCGTGCTGGCCCGGCTCGGCATCGTCACGGCGGCGTTCTTGCTGAAGAACATCAAGTACGCCATTCTCCTGATTTTCGTAGTCGCCGCGGTGGTCACCCCCGACGGCAGCATGGTCGTCCAGACCCTGATGGCGGCGCCGATGATCGTGCTCTACCTGCTGGGCATCCTGGTGGCCTGGCTCTTCGGTAAATCCAAAAAACCGGATGAGGATGAGGGCGCGGCGTAAAGCCTCCCCTGCGTTTGACTTCCGGCGATCGGGAGCCGTATCATCGGCGTATGAGTATCTATCGCGGTTTGGCCACATTAGTGGTAATGACCTTGGCGACGGCGGCGCCCGCGTGGGCACAGTCGGCCGACCAGGAAACCCGCCCCGCGAGCAGCACCATCATCGGCGACACCGGCCTCTGGTTCGTACCTCTGGGCGAGACTCTGCCCAAGGGGAAGGTGTCCGGAATGGCCGCCCGCGTCAACTTCGACCGATCAGAGGGCTTCTCGGACATCTCGGATCTGAGCGGGATGTTCGCGTTCGGCGCTACTGACCGGGTCGAGATTTTCGGCGCCTTGGCGTTTCAACGACGCATCGACGCCGATCGCATACCGGTCCTCAGCGGCAACCAGCCGATGGACTATCCCATCAACGACGGATGGCAGACGGGGTTCGGTGACATCACCGTCGGCGCGAAGTTCAACGTCCTGTCGCAGGCCACCAACAACGGCGTGGCCTTCGCGGTCCGGGCGGCGGTGAAAGTGCCCTCCGCCAGCTTCGACGACGGGCTCGGTACCGGCAAGCCTGACTTCCTCGTCGATGGCATCCTCAGCAAGGAAATCAACAACAAGGTCGATATAGCCGGCTACGGAGGCTTGCTCTTCCGCGGCAGCCCCGACGACTACGAACTGAGCCACGGCGTGCGCTACGGCTTCGGGTTCGGCTGGCCCAGCCGAGGCAGTCTCAAGATGTTCGGCGAGGCGACCGGCGAGTTCTACTTCGACAACACGATCAACTTCTCCGGCACACCCAACGCCGCGCTCGGTGGCCCGGCGTCGTCATGGGAAGTGGATCAACCGTTCGACGTGTTCCTCGGCGTGCAGTACCAGGCACCCAAGGGCTTCTACGTCGGTACCGGACTCAGCTGGGGCATCAACACCGTGCAGCGCGGCTCGGTGCAGGGCTACGAAGACAACTCGGGCGACCGCATCGGCGTGCAGGTGCGGCTGGGCTACCACCCCGGCGTGAGGTACTGGGCCCCGCCGCCGCCGCCAGCACCGCCTCCGCCGCCCCCCCCGCCGCCGCCGGCCAACCGGCCTCCGACCGTGAAGGCGCGCTGCGAGCCCTGCACGGTGCAGGTGGGACAGAACTCGACCGTGACGGCTGACGCCAACGATCCCGATGGCGACACGCTCACCTATCGGTGGTCTGCGCCGACGGGGACCTTTGCGAACGCGGCCGACCGCCAGACGCAGTTCACGTGCCCGGCTCAGCCCGGCGCCGTGCCGGTGACGGTGACGGTGAACGACGGCAAGGGCGGGACGGCCAGCGACACGATCACCATCCAGTGCACGCAGCCGCCGCGCAAGGAGTACACGTTCGAGGACGTGCACTTCGACTTCGACCGCTACACGCTGCGCGCCGAAGCCACGCGCGTGCTGGACGATGCGATCAAGGCCATGACCGAGGACACCACCCTGCGGCTCACGGTCGAGGGTCACACCTGCAACATCGGCACGACCGAGTACAACCTGGCGCTCGGCGAGCGCCGCGCCGCCGCCGTGCGCGAGTACCTCACCGGCCGTGGCATGAGCGCGGATCGCCTCCAGACCGTCAGCTACGGCGAGGAGCGTCCGAAGCACGACAACAGCCGCGAGGAGACGCGCCGGCTGAACCGCCGGGCCGCACTCACGGTCCGACTGCAGTAGGGGCGAGCTCGTAACTGCAAGTTACGAGTTCAAAGTTCAAAGTGAAGGGGCGGGCGAGCCAACCGGCTCACCCGCCCCTTTTCGCATTCACGGAAACCACGAGGGCACAAAGGTCACGAAGCCCGCACGAAGTAAGCCCGGCAGGCCATCCCGTTGGGCTCGTCGTGACGCCTTCGCGGCTTCGTGGTCTCTCTTGCTCAGTAGGCTTTCGCAAACCACGCCGTCACGACCGCCGGCTGGCCGCACCTGATGCACCCGGCGGCAGGAGGCTGCTCGAAGCCGGACGGGATATTCCGGATGGTCGCCTGCGTCTCGGCCTTGATGTCGGCCTCGCACTGCGCCCTGCCACACCACGGCGCCTGTACGAAGCCGGGACGGCCCTCCATGACGCTCTTGAACTCGTCGTAGCTGGTGGTCGCCGACGTGTGGCTGTCGCGGAATGCCCGGGCGCGCTCGAGCATCGCTGCCTGGATCTCGTCCAGCAGCGCGGTGATAGTGGCCGGCAGGCCTTCCATCGGCAGCGCCTGCTTGGCGCGCGTGTCGCGCCGCGCCGCGAAGACGGACGACTTCTCGATGTCCTTCGGGCCGATCTCCAGCCTGAGCGGAACCCCGCGCATCTCGTACTCCGAGAACTTCCACCCCGGCGTGTTGCTGTCGTCGGCGTCGAGCTTCACGCGGATCCCCGCCGCCGTCAGCTGGTCGCGGATCTCCTCGCACTTCGGGAGCACCGTCTCTTTCCAGTTGCCGCGGGGGATCGGGACGATGACGACCTGCCACGGCGCCACGCGGGGCGGCAGGATGAGGCCGCTGTCGTCGCCGTGGGTCATGATGACGCCGCCGACGAGCCGGGTGGACACCCCCCACGACGTGGTCCACACGTACTGCAGCGTCTTGTCCCGTCCCTGGAACTGGATCTCGAAGGCCTTGGCGAAGTTCTGGCCCAGGTTATGCGATGTGCCTGCCTGCAGCGCGCGGCCGTCGCCCATCAGCGCCTCGATCGAGTAGGTCTTCGAGGCGCCGGCGAACTTCTCGCTCTCGCTCTTCTGTCCGTCCACGACAGGCATGGCCAGCACGTTCTCGCAGAACTCCTTGTAGAGCGCGAGGATCTTCAGCGTCTCCTCCTGGGCCTCGTCCGCCGTCTCGTGGGCGGTGTGCCCCTCCTGCCAGAGGAACTCGGTGGTCCGCAGGAACGGCCGCGTCACCTTCTCCCAGCGGACGACGTTCGCCCACTGGTTGATGAGCACCGGCAGGTCGCGCCACGACTGGATCCACTTCTGATACATCACGCCGAAGATGGTCTCGGACGTCGGCCGGACGATCAGCTTCTCTTCGAGGTCTTCCGTTCCGCCCTTCGTGACCCAGGCCACCTGGGGCGCGAAGCCCTCGACGTGCTGGGCCTCCTTCAGGAGGAGGCTCTCGGGAATGAACAGCGGGAAGTACGCGTTGACATGCCCGGTCGCCTTGAAGCGGTCGTCGAGCTGCCGCTGGATCAGTTCCCAGATGGCAAAGCCGTACGGACGGATGACCATGCAGCCCTTGACCGGCGAGTAGTCGGCCAGTTCGGCCTTGCGCACCACATCCAGGTACCAGCGCGAGAAGTCCTCGGACTGCGGGGTGATCTCCTTGACGAACGCGTCTCCGCTCTTGCCTTGGTCGTTGCTCATAAGCTTCGGTGTCGACTCCGCTCCACGATATGAGCCGACCAGTGTACATCGTCTCGTGACGGGAAGTCGGAGCGGAAGTGGCCGCCGCGGGACTCGGTGCGCCGGAGCGCGGCGCGCGCGATGAGCCAGCCGACGGTGGCCAGGCTGCCGAAACGCCAGTCGGCGTGCGCCCGCGTGGCACCCGGGCGCACGTCGAGCGCGGCGCGGGCGACCGCCAGTGTCTCGATGGCCCGCTCCAGGCCCGCGCGGTCGCGCTCCAGTCCGACGGCGTCCCACATCAGCCGACGAATCCCAGCCTCGTCGCACGTGCCCGCGCCGGCCGCGGCAGGTGCCGCCGACGTTTCTGGCGTCGCGGTCCAGTCGCGCACCTCACCATGCATGGCGCCCGCGCGCGGCGGCTGCTGCATCGCCGACGCCGCGCGCGCGCCGTACACCAGCCCCTCGAGCAGCGAGTTGCTCGCCAGGCGGTTGGCGCCGTGCACGCCGGTGCAGGCGACCTCGCCGGCCGCGAAGAGGCCAGGCACGGTGGTGCGCCCCCACAAGTCGGTCTCGACCCCACCCATGATGTAGTGCGCGGCCGGGCCGACCGGGATGCGATCGCGCGCCAGGTCGAGGCCCACGGCGCGGCATGCCTCCGATGCCGTCGGGAACCGGGCGTGCACGGTGGCCGCGTCAAGGTGCTGCAGCGACAGGAACACCGGATGGCCCGTGCGTGCGACTTCGCGCACGATGGCTCGGGACACGCGGTCGCGCGGCGCCAGGTCTCCCGCCGGCTCGTCGCGCGCGGTGAACCGTTCGCCCTGGAAGTTCACCAGCCGCGCTCCTTCACCCCGGAGCGCCTCCGAGAGCAGCACCCGGGGCGTGCCCGGCACGTTGAGCGCCGTCGGATGGAACTGGACGAACTCCATGTCGGCGATCCTGGCCCCGGCCTCCCAGGCCAGGCAGACCCCGTCACCGGTGGCGATGGCCGGGTTGGTCGTGTCGCTGAAGACCTGGCCCGCCCCGCCGGTCGCGAGCAGGACGGCACGGGCGCGCACCTCGCCGCCCGGCTCGCCGGCATCGCCCGGGACAACGTAACGGGCTCCCGTGCACGCGCCATCCTCGACCGTGAGCGCGACGGCGCGAGCATGATTGAGGATCTCGAGACGGCCGGCCCGTCGGGCCTTGACCCACAGCGCGCGACCGATCTCGCGGCCCGTGGCGTCGGCTGCGTGCAGCACGCGCCTGACAGCGTGCGCGGCCTCGCGCGCGAGGGCGATGTCGCCGCTCGGCGTGCGGTCGAACCGGGCGCCCCAGTCAATCAACTCGCGCACGTAGCGCGGGCCCTCGTCCACCAGCACCCGCACCGCGTCGGCAGCGCAGAGCCCGTCGCCGGCCGCCATGGTGTCGGCGAAATGCACATCGGGATGATCGTCTGCGCCCACCGCGGCGGCAATGCCGCCCTGCGCGTACCCGGTGTTGCTCTCGGTGGGATCGGCCTTGGTCAGCAAGACCACGTCGCCGGCAGTAGCAAGGTCGACGGCAGCACGCAGGCCCGCGATGCCGCTGCCGATGATCACGAAGTCCGCCCGCCGCGTCACGGAATGCTATTCTACCTGTCCGTCATGCCCGCGACGCGCATCGAGGTGGCCGCATCCGCTGGCGCCTACCCTGTCCTCGTCGGCGCTGGTGCGCTCGACGGCCTGGCGCAAAGGCTCGACGCCGACGGCCTCGGCCCCCAGCGTCTGGTGATCTCGAGCCCCGCCGTGTGGGCCCTGCAGGGCGCGCGGGTGCGAGGGCTCCTCGAGGGCAAGACCCGCGAGCCCGTGCTCGTGCCGGATGGCGAACGATCGAAGACGGTCCAGACGGTCGGCCGGGTCTACGATGCCCTGATCAAGGCGTCCGCGGATCGGTCGGTGGTCATCGTCGCGCTCGGCGGCGGCGTCATCGGCGATCTCGTGGGCTTCGCGGCCGCCACCTACCTGCGCGGCGTGCGTCTCGTCCACGTGCCCACCACGCTGCTGGCGCAGGTGGACAGCGCCATCGGGGGCAAGGTGGGCGTGAACCACGCGCTCGGCAAAAACCTCATCGGCGCATTCCATCCGCCGCGGCTGGTGGTCGTGGATCCTCTCGTGCTCTCCACGCTGCCACGGCGCGAGTTCCGGGCGGGCCTGTACGAGGTCATCAAGTACGGCGTCATCGCCGACCCGGCGCTCTTCGAGCGGGTGCGCGCAACGCGCGACGCGCTGTTCGCGCACGAGCCTGGCGCGCTCGAGACCATCATCGCGGCGTCGTGCCGGATCAAAGCCGACATCGTGTCGAGCGACGAGCGCGAGTCGGGACTGCGCCGCGTCCTGAACTTCGGCCACACCGTCGGCCACGCGCTCGAGGCCGCGACCGACTACCGGCGTTTCCGGCACGGCGAAGCGGTGGCCTACGGCATGATGGCAGCGGCGGCGCTGGGGGCCCGGCGCGGCGTCACCCACGTCGATGCGGCCAGCGCCATCCGCGAGCTCGTCATCGAGCTCGGCCCCCTGCCTCCGGTCGTGGACCTGAAAGCGGCAGAGGTGGTGGCCGCCACAAGGCGGGACAAGAAGGTGGTGGCGGGCACGCTCCACTTCGTTGCCGCCACGCGGCTGGGAGCGACCACCGAGCTGACCGACGTGACCGACAAGGAGTTGAGGCAGGCGCTGCGCGAGATCGGGATCCGGTAAGCGCCCGCTAGCCCCTCGTCCCGGCCTCGATGCCGAGGTCCTTGATTTTCGCCAGCAGCGCCTTGTACCCGACTTGCAGGAGGTCGGCGGCCCGCGCGCGATCTCCGCCCGCCTCCTTGATCGCCCGCAGGATTTTCCGGCGCTCGGCCTCCGCGGTCACCCGGGCCATCGCGTCGGCCAGGCTGCCGTCCAGGTCGATGCCGTCCCAGGGATCCTGCGGCGCCGCGGCGGGAATGGTGGTCGCCCTCAGGTTCAGGTGTCCCGGGTGAATCGTGTCGCCCTCGGAAAGAATGACGGCCCGTTCGATGGCATTCTGGAGCTCTCGGACGTTGCCCGGCCATGCGTGGCTGCTCAGCAGCTCCACGGCCCGATCGCTCAGGTTCAGTGGCTTTCGACCCACCTCGCTGCAGGTGTGCTCGACGAAGTGCCGCGCCAGCAGGGGGATGTCCTCGCGCCGCTCGCGCAGCGGCGGGATACTGACCGGAAACACCGACAGCCGGAAGTAGAGATCCTCGCGGAACTGTCGCGCCGCGACGGCCTGCCGCAGCCCGCGATTGGTGGCCGCCACCAGCCGCACGTCGACCTGGATGGTGGCGGTCGCGCCGAGCCGCTCGAAGCGCTTGGTCTCGATCGCCCGCAGGAGCTTGGCCTGCACGGCCATCGGCAACTCCCCCACCTCGTCCAGGAAGAGGGTGCCGCGTTGCGCCAGTTCGAAGCGGCCGGGCTTACGCTGCGTGGCGCCGGTGAAGGCGCCCTTCTCGTAGCCGAAGAGCTCGGCCTCGAGCAGCGTGTCGGGAATGGCCGCGCAGTTGATGGCCACGAACGGCCCCGAGGCCCGATCGCTCAGGGCGTGGAGCGCGTGCGCGAAGAGCTCCTTGCCTGTCCCGCTCTCGCCTTCGAGCAGCACCGTGGTCTCGGAACCGGCGGCGCGCTGCACGGACTGCATCGTGTGACGGATGGCCGCCGACTCGCCGATGATGGCAGGCATGCCCCGACGTTTCGCGGCCTCCTCCTTCAGCAGGTTGTACTCGCTCAGGAGCCGGCGTTGCGCCAGCGCGCGTTCGACCACGAAAAGCAGGTGCTCGGGGTCCACGGGTTTGGCGAGAAAATCGAGCGCGCCGTCCTTCATTGCCGCGACGGCATCCTGGATGGAGCCGAAGGCCGTCATGACGACAACGGGTAGATCGGGGTCGGCATCCTTGGCTGCGCGCAGCACGCCGAAGCCATCGCCGATCGGCAGCCTCAGGTCGGACAGGACGACCGCGGGGAGTGACTGGCCGAGCGCGGCACGCGCCTCCGACTCATCGCGCGCTTCGATGACCGTGTAGCCCTGCCCCTCGAGCGCGTGGCGCAGCATCGTGCGCAGCGAGTCCTTGTCCTCGACCAGCAGGACGGGTTCGGCGCCGCGCGCGGGACGGTCCACCGTCAGGACCGCAACCAGCCGGACGGTACGCCCGCGCGGCGCGCCTCGTCTTCGATGTCGGCGATGGCCTTGGTCTGCGCCTCGATCTCCTTCTTCACCCGGTCGAGCTCGGCGAGGGCCTTGATGCGATCCTGCTCGATGGCCGCGCGCTCCACCGGGTTGTCGCGATTGACGAAGTCGGTCATGAGCGCGTCGATGCGACTCTGCAGGGCGGTGGCGAAGGTGCGGCTCCGTTCGAGCTGGCTGCGGGCCTCGGTCATACGACCGGACCAGTAGGCCTGATCGCGCTGCTGGCTGGCGGGCGCCGCGGAGGTGGCTGGCGCGGCCGCACCGCCGGCGGGTGGGGCGGTGGTGCCGGACTTCCCCGCCGCCGGCGCGGCATCCGGAGTGGCCGGCGTCGCCGGTCCTGCGGGCCGCGTGAAGTCGGACTTCAGGTCGTCGTTCGTATAGACCTTGGCCTCTTGCTCCTGGGCCTTCCGCCGGCTCGCCTCGGCCCTGGCGACGTCCGCGAGCGACTGCGCGGCAGCCCAGCCTGCAGGGATGATCAAGAGCGCGGCGACGAGAACGGCTCGGTGCGTCATGGTGGAATCGTACGCCTCGGCGACGGGGAAATCAAGGAACGGCCTGCCTCACATCGCGCCAGGATTGCACACGAATACCGGGCAGGCAGCCAGCCGATTCCGCGTCGGGCCTGCAGACGCGCACGAGCTCGGCCTCGACGGCCCGCCGGGCGCCGCCCCGGCCAAACGCGTCGGCGCGTACACGCAACACGCCATGCCCTGGCGTGTCGGCCAGGCCGTCCTGTTCGGGGTTGCCATCCACCTCGCGGCCATCGTCCGCCACCCACACGAGCAGGTAGACGGGGCCGGCGAACCGATAGGGAGCCAGGTTCTGCAGGGGGCCATAGAGAAAGAGGCGCCAGTGCGGGTTGTCCACACCCCAGGGCCGCTCCACGGTCACCGCCTGGAGGTCGGCAACCCCGCACGCGGCTGACATCCCGCAATTGAGCAGGTTCGTGTGCACCTCCAGGTCGAGTTCCTCGCCGGCGTCGAGAGGGCGCGTGCCGGTTGGGGGGCCATCGGCTGTCGAGGCTTGCACCAGGCCCGACAGCACGAGGCTCCAGTCCGCGGCGTCCGCCACGGCCCGCGCCGCCAACTCGACGCCAGCATCCGCCGCGTGCAGGAGCGCCGTGGACTCGCGGTGGTTGCGAACCGACAAGTGGTCCACCGAGATCACGAGCGAGAGGCCAAGGGCCATGGTGAATACCAGGCTCGCGATCAACAGGACCGTGACGAGGGCGATGCCCCGGCTGGATGATGGACGCACGACCATCCCCTTCACCGGTTGAGCGCCACGCTGACGCTGAGCGAGCGATCACTCACCCACTGCCGCGCATCGGCGGCCGTGCCGGCGCGAGCGAACAGGCGCCCCACCGGCCCGCGAAACATCGCCGCGCGGACCTCCACGCGCAGTCGCAGGTCGATGCGACGGATGCGGAACAGATCGGCATCGAAGGCCCCCGGCCATCCCTCGCGCGGGCACCATGGGCCGTCGGCGAGATCGACAGGAGTCAGCCGGGCCAGTCCAGCGTCTTCATCGGGCCGGTCGGCAAGGCGTGTCACCGGCGCGCCGCCGCTTCGCGCGGCCATGCAGTGCTCTCCCTCGAGCCAGTAGCCGTCATCGTCCACCGCGTCCGCGGCGGGCGGGTGCAGGCCGTAGGTGGCAAGGCCTGCGCCGTCCGCGGCGTCGCGAAGCAGCGGTGGCTCGCGCCGTCCCCACACCCCGATGTCGAGTTCGACGATACCGTCCACGAGGGGCTCGCGCGCGCCCGCCCACGTGACGCGCGTGAGGGTGTGCGAGCCGTCTGTCTGCCGGACCAGCCCGAACCGGTCGGCTCGTGCCTCGACGATCCAGCTCCCGGCCGCGTAGGCGCGAGACAGTGGCGCTGACGGCATGATCTGACCGAGCGCGTCGGACACCAAGGCGATTTCGAAGACGTCGAAGTGCCCGCGGCCGTCGAACACGACGGCCGCGTCTCCCACGTCGAAGCCGCAGACGACCGCGGTCAGCGGACACGCGCCATTCGCGCGGTCCAGCGTCAGTGCCGCGCCGGGCCCCGGTTGGGGAAGCAGGGCGCGCCCCCCACCACCCTCGGCCACGGCGCGCAGAATCCACAGTGCGGAGAAAGTGGCGGAGGGCGTCTCGTCGAGAGTGGTGAGCGGCCAGACCACCGGGACGCTCGACCCCAGCCACCCGACGCCGTCGCCGGCTGACAGGGCGCCCCCCGCGCCGCGCACCGCGCCGGCCAGGGCATCGGTGCCCTCTCGCAAGCGGCGCGCGGTGTCGAAGGCCGCCGGTTCCACCATGAACGTCGATCGCGCCGAGGCGGCGACTACCAGCGCGCCTGCGATGACCAGCAGCGTGATGACCACGGCGACCAGCAGCTCGACCAGGGAGAAACCACGCGGGCTCATGGCTGCCTCGTGCGGGCGGACGCCAGGCAGGCCAATGGCGCGGCGCCCGGCGCTGCAGGCCACGCGAACACGCAGACCTCGATGCCACGGCCCGTGGTCGGGTCTCCGCTCGAGGGGAGCAGCGCCCACCGTCTGACAAATGCCGGCTGGCCTGTATCCACACCAGGAAGAGGCCGGCCCGTCGCGTCGAGGCGATCGTGCAGGTCGGCGATATCACGATCGAGGGCGTCCGCAGGTGACAGCGCCAGCGCGGCAACCTCGGGCGCGGCTCCCATCAGATCGTAATGCCAGGGGATGGCGCTCAGCGCATCGAGACGGCTGCTCGCCGCCGCCACGGCGACGGTC
>DAIRFN010000388.1:0-4024 GCA_036795065.1 Vicinamibacterales bacterium | reverse complement strand
TGTTCTCGCGAATCAGGTGCATGGGCACGTGACCGGGCCCCTCGTTCATCACCTGGACGTCGTACTCCCACGCGATCTTCGTCAGCTCGCCCTGCGTCTGCAGCTCGGCGAACTGCGGCTCGTCGTTGGCGTCGGCAATGGACCCGGGCCGGAGCCCGTCGCCGAGCGAGAACGACACGTCGTAGGCGCGCATGATCTCGCACAGCTCGCGGAAGTGTGTATAGAGGAAGTTCTCCTGGTGGTGCGCCAGGCACCACTTGGCGATGATGGACCCGCCGCGCGAGACAATGCCCGTCAGCCGGCGGGCGGTCAGCGGGATGTAGCGCAGCAGCACGCCCGCGTGGACGGTGAAGTAGTCCACGCCCTGCTCGCACTGCTCGACGATGGTGTCGCGATAGACCTCCCAGGTGAGGTCCTCGGGCCGGCCACCCACCTTCTCGAGCGCCTGGTAGATGGGCACGGTGCCGATGGGCACCGGCGAGTTGCGCAACACCCATTCGCGCGTCTCGTGGATCTGCTTGCCGGTGGACAGATCCATTGCCGTATCGGCGCCCCACAGCGTGGCCCACCGCAGCTTCTCGACTTCCTCTTCGATGGACGACGAGACGACGGAGTTCCCGATGTTGGCGTTGATCTTCACCAGGAAGTGACGGCCGATGATCATCGGCTCGAGTTCGGGATGGTTGATGTTCGCGGGGATGATGGCGCGGCCGCGCGCCACCTCGCTCCGCACGAACTCGGCCGGCAGGCCCTCGCGCAGGGCGATGAACGCCATCTCGGGGGTCACCTCGCCCTTGCGGGCGAAGTGCAGCTGGGTAACGGCCTGGCCGGCACGGGCCGCGCCCCGGCGCGATTCCACCCACGACGCTCGCAGCTTCGGCAGGCCGGCGCGCACGTCGTGCCCTTGCGGACCGCTGGTGTCGTAGAGCCGTACCGGCGGCTCCCCTCCGGTGAGAGCCACTTCGCGCATCGGCACGCGCAGCGTCAGCGGGCCCTCGGCTGTAGACAGGGTCTTCTCGTCGAAGACCTTGGTCGAGTTCGGAAAGGCCTCCGCGTACGTGCTCGTGGAGCTGGGTGTCGTGCTGGACTTCGGCATGGCCGCTCTCCCTCCGCCGGTCTCAACCGGATCAGGTTCCAAGGGTCTGTCTCAATCTCGCCGAAGCGCCGAAGGCGCGAAGGCGGATACCCCTGGCGGTAAGCCCCGATCATACCGGTTTTGTCAGGCCCACGGGCTTCCGTCGCCTCCAGTGTCGCCTCGCCGGTTACGTCACCCGATCGACCTCAGCAGCCAGCTCGCGCACCGCGGCGGTGACCTCCACCTCGTAGTCGGGCTGCTCGTCCAGTCCCCGAAGCGTGTCCGGAAGCCCGGCCAGTTGCCGACGCGCCCGTTCGCGGGCAACGGCCAGCGCCTCGGCTACCTCAACTCGGCGTCCGGAGCGCATCACCGGCACGAGCAGCGGCTCGCCCTCGACTTGGTCGGTGATGAGCCCGAGCGTGTCCCCGGCAAAACGTCCATGGGTGTCGGTCCGGCGCCACACCTGCTTCCGGCCCGGCCAGGTGGCCTTGTCCGGGGACCGCTTCCGTCGAGGCTGCCCGTCGTATTCCTGCAGCTTGTAGACGCAGTCGAGGTAGGGCCAGTCGGCCGACGTATTCATGCGCGTGCCCACGCCATAGCCGTCGATGGGCGCGCCCTGGCCCACGAGGTCCCGCAACTTGAACTCGTCGATGTTGCCGCTGGCGAAGATGGTGATACCGGGGAATCCGGCGGCATCGAAGATGGCGCGCACCTGGCGGGCCAGGTCGCCAAGATCACCGCTGTCGAGCCGCACGCCGCTGAGGTGAATCCCCTCGCGCGCAAGCCGGGCCGCCAGGTCCACCACCCGGTGAGCGGCGCGCTCGGTGTCGTAGGTGTCGATCAGCAGCACCGCGTTGGTCGGCTGCGATCGCGCGAAGCACTCGAACGCGCGCACCTCGTCGTCGTGCGCCTGCACGTACGAGTGCGCCATCGTTCCGTAGACCGGCATCCCGAACAGGCGACCGGCCTCGGCGGTGGCGGTCCCCGTGAAGCCGGCCAGCCAGCTCGCGCGGGCCGACAGCACGCCCGCCTCGGCGCCGTGGGCGCGGCGGAAGCCGAAATCGACCAGCGCCCGTCCGGGCGCGGTGATCACCGATCGCGCCGCCTTGCTGGCCACCATCGTCTGGTAGTGCAGCAGGTTCATCACCCGGCTCTCGACCAGCTGCGCCTCGGGCATCGGCGCCACGATGCGAAGGATGGGCTCATCGGGAAAGAACACGGTGCCCTCGGGCATCGCGTCCACGTCGCCCGTGAAGTGGAAGTCCTTCAAGGCGTCGATGAATGCCGGGGTGAACCGGCCGATGCCCGCGAGGTACGCGCGCTCTTCGTCGGTGAACCGCACCGTCTCGAGGTACTCGATCACCTGCTCGAGCCCGGCGGCAACCAGGAAGCTCCGCTGGGCCGGCAGTTTGCGGACGAAGAACTCGAAGACGGCGGTCCCGAGCATGCGCTGCTCGAGATACGCCTGCATCATCGTCAGTTCGTAGAGGTCGGTGAGCAGGGCGCCCGGGGGCATGTTCACGGTTCCTCGGTCGTGGCCGGCTGGCCCTGGGCCGCGCCAGCAATGGCATCGACCGGGATGAACTCGGCGCCGAGCTGCCGCATCTCGGACTCGGCCTTCGCGCCGTCATCCGGATGCACGTTGACCGCCCGGATCGCGTCGGCCAGGACGATCACCTCGAGGCCCAGCGGGGTCGCGTCGCGCACGGTGTTCAGCACGCAGTAGTCAGTGGCCAGGCCGGCGATGAAGATCCGTCGCACGCCGCGGGAGCGCAACTCTTCGGCGAGCTGCGTGCCGGCAAGAGCCGAATAAGCCTCGCTGTCACGTTCCGTCGCCTTGTGGATGTGAATCACGCCTTCGGGCAGGTGCAGCCGGGGATCAAACCCGGCGCCATCGGTGCCAGCCACGCAGTGCACCGGCCACGGGCCGCCCTGCGCCAGGAAGGAACAGTGGTCCGGCGGATGCCAGTCGCGGGTGGCGAAAATCGGCAGGCCTCGCGCGGTGAACGCGTCAATCGCCCGGTTGATGGGCGCCACGACCTCGCGCGCATGCGGCACGGAGAGGCTGCCGGTCACGAAATCGTTCTGAATGTCGACGACGACCAGGGCATCGCCAGCTTGCGGGGTGATGTGGCTCATGGCAACCTCGAACGCGAGTATCGTAGCCCAGCGGGCCGCTCACGGGCCCCGGGCCCGAAGTGAAAAGTGAAAAGTGAGAAGTGAGAAGTCAGAAGCAGAAAGCCGGGACCGAGAGTTGCGCCGTGAGAGCTGATCGCTCGAGACCTGCCCTCGCTCCCCTGCCCGTCGACGGCCATCTCGAAGAGGTGCGTGAGGCGCTGGCGCGCCACCGCGCCGCGGCGCTGGTGGCCGCCCCGGGCGCGGGCAAGACCACGAGGGTGCCGCCCGCGCTGGTGGGCCCGGGGCGCGTGGTGGTCCTGCAGCCCCGCCGCGTGGCCGCGCGCGCGGTGGCGCGACGCATCGCGGTCGAACAGGGTTGGACGCTGGGCCGCGAAGTAGGCTGGCACGTCCGGTTCGAGCGCCGGTTCACGGCCGACACGCGCGTGCTCGTCGTCACCGAAGGCATGCTCACGGCCTACCTGGACGACGATCCGCTGCTGGGCGACGTCTCCACCGTGGTGCTGGACGAGTTCCACGAGCGCAGCCTGCACACCGACATCGGCCTGGCGCTGGTGAAGCAGGCGTGGCTGGCGCGCTCCGACCTCCGCGTGCTCGTGATGTCGGCGACGTTCGATCCCGCGCCCGTGTCGCGCTTCCTGAACGACTGCCCGATCATCACCGTACCGGGCGCCGCACATCCCTTGCGCGTGGAGTACGCGCCCGGCCAGTCGCTGGCGCGGGCGCTGGACGAGATGCTACCCACCACGCACGGGCAGGTGCTGTGCTTTCTCCCCGGGGCTGGCGAGATCGAGCGCGCCGCGCAGGAAGCCA
>DAIRFN010000387.1:0-4031 GCA_036795065.1 Vicinamibacterales bacterium | reverse complement strand
TCGACGAAGCGGACCGGATGCTCGACATGGGCTTCCTGCCGCCGCTCCGCCGCGTGCTTGCGGCCCTGCCGCGCCAGCGTCAGACGCTGCTCTTCTCGGCTACGATCACGCAGGAGGTGGTGCGCCTCTCCGCCGACTTCACGCGCGACCCGATGCGCGTGGACGTGTCGGAAGGCCAGGTGATGGCGCAGACGGTCACGCATCACGTGCACCCCGTCTCGGAACAGCGCAAGGGCGACCTGCTGACGCACGTCCTGACGCAGGCGCCGGGCGCCCAGGCCCTGGTGTTCTGCAAGACCAAGCATGGCTCGAACCGCGTGGGCGACTATCTCGAGCGCGCTGGCGTGAAGGCCGCGGTCATCCACGGCAACAAGAGCCAGGGCGCGCGCACCCGCGCGCTGGGAGACTTCAAGGCCGGGCGCGTCAACGTGCTGGTCGCCACCGACATCGCGGCGCGCGGCCTCGACATCGCGCAGCTGCCGCTGGTCGTGAACTTCGACCTGCCGCTCGTGGCGGAGGACTACATCCACCGCGCGGGACGCACGGGCCGGGCGGGCCTCACCGGCCGCGCGGTCTCGCTGGTCTCGCCGGGTGATCGCGAGCTGTTGCGCGACATCCAGCGCCTGCTTCCCGCGCCGCTCGAGCAGGTCGTGGTGGACAGCTTCCCGACGACTGCCTCGTCGCACGAGGCGCTGCCGGAAGCCGGGCGCCGTCACCAGGGGAGCCGGCAGGGGCAGGGCGGCCGCCGCTTTGGCGGACCGCGATCGGGCGCGCGACCGGGGTCCGGCGGACCGGGACGCCGGCGGTCAGGACCCGGCCGTTCGGGCACGCGCGCATAGCGTCTCAGGGTTGGCGTCCGGGAACACCCCTCGGCTATCATCGAATCGGCGGCCTGAAATGCCAGGCCGCCGCACCCCCCGCGTTCAGTGATCCCGCCGCGCCGAACGACCGACGCCGATGACACCCGAACCCGCCCCGCCAGACTTCGTCGAACCGCGCCAGGCGTCCCGCTTCGTTTGCGGCGAGGTGCGGGGCGGGAACGATCCCATCCACGAACGGATCGAACTTCCGGGCATGCGCGGCATGCTCTACTCGCACCCCTGCCGCGGCGCCAGCGGAGGCGACATCCACTACATGTCGGTCTGTGGTTCCGGGTTGATCGCCCGGGTCTTCCTGGCCGATGTGGCCGGGCACGGCGAGACGATTGCCGCGGTCGGTGCGGAGATGCACGCGCTGCTCAGGCGCAGTGTCGACACCATCGACGACCGGCGCGTGCTCGCGCGCCTCGATGCGCAACTCCAGCGCGCGGGGCTGGACACGATGGCCACGGCCGCTGTCGCCACCTACTATCCACCCGCCCGGCGCCTCACGGTCGGCTATGCCGGCCATCCGCCGGGGTGGTTGTACCGCGCCCACGAGCAGCGCTGGAGCCGGCTCGACGGCCCCTCGACGGCGCCCCGTTCGCACCGCTTCCTCGACCTGCCCCTCGGCACGGGCTTGTCCCCGGGGTTCACGCGGCGCCGATTCCAGCTGTCCGTCGGAGACCGGATTCTCCTCGTCACCGACGGCGTCCTCGAAGCGACGTCGGATGAGGGCCACGAGTTCGGCGAAGCCGGCCTTGAAGGACTTCTGCGCGACGGCCGTGCCGACCTCGACTCGCTCGATCGCCGGCTGCTCGCTGCGCTTCGCGCACACGCGGGCAGCCATCACCTCGCGCACGACGACGTCACGTTCTTTCTCGGGGAGATCGTGCCGGGCCCGCGCGGACCCGCACTGTGGCACGTGGTTCGCAACCGGTTGCTGATGCCGCTCGTCGGGCCGGCCGTGGTCCTTCCGCCGAGCGAGTGAGGTTCGCGCGGCGCGCTGTGGCGTTCAGATGCGGCGCAGCTGCACCAGCTCGACGCGGTGCTGCGCGCCCTTGCGCAGGATGAGGTGCGCGCGCATGCGCGTGGGCAGGATGTTCTCGCGCAGGTTCACGCCGTTGATCCGCGCCCAGATGTCGGCGGCGGTGGCGCGGGCCTCGGCTTCGTCCAGCCCCGCGTAGCGGTGGAAGTAGGACTGCGGGTCCTGGAACACCGTGTCGCGCAGGCGCAGGAAGCGCTCGACATACCAGTCACGGATGTCCTGCTCGTCCGCGTCCACGTAGATGGAGTAGTCGAAGAAGTCGGACGCGAAGAGCTGGCTCTCGTCGGCACCGGCCGGCGGCGCCTGCAGCACGTTCAACCCTTCGACAATCACCACATCGGGATGCCGCACCGTCTGCACCGCGCCCGGAACGATGTCGTAGCGCTGGTGTGAGTAGACGGGGGCCTGCGCCTCCGGGGAGCCGGCCTTCACATCCGCCAGGAAACGCACCAGCCCCGCGCGGTCGTAGCTCTCGGGGAAGCCTTTGCGGTGCATGATGCCCCGGCTCTCGAGCACGGCGTTCGGAAAGAGGAACCCGTCGGTGGTGACCAGCGCCACCGACGGATGGCTGGGCCACCGTGAAAGCAGCGCCTGCAGCACGCGCGCCGAGGTGCTCTTGCCCACGGCGACGCTCCCGGCCAGGCCGATGATGAACGGCACCTTCTCGGCGTCGTTGCCGAGGAAGGTCTGCGAGGCGTGGTAGAGCCCCTGCACCGCACGCACGTGCAGGTTCAGCAGCCGTGACAGCGGCAGGTAGATCTCCGCGACCTCGTCCAGCGACAACTGTTCGTTCAGGCCGCGCAGCGCGTCCAGGTCGCTCTCCGACAGCGTGAGCGGCGTGTTGTCGCGCAGCCGCGCCCAGGCGTCGCGATCGAAGGTGAGGAACCGCGAGAGCGGCGACGTGGTGGTGGTGGACGCCATGCGCGTGGACGGATTCAGCATGGACCGAGAGCTTCGAACGCGTCAACCGGGGGAGAAAGAAACCACGAAGACACGAAGGATTACGAAGGTCCCGAAAACTTCCAGCCTCAAGACCCAAGTCCCAAGTCCCAAGACCCAAGACCCAAGTCCCAAGACCCACGACTCACTTCGGCCCCGTCCAAAGCAGTTCGTCCACGTTCTCGAACACCGGCACGTCGGTCCTGAGCGTCGCCAGGTCGCGGAACAGCAGCGCCCTCTCCTGTTCACGCACCAGGGTGGCGGCCAGCGCGCCCGCGCGGTTGGCGTTCACACCCCACGTGGTCGCGTCCGCCGGAATCGCCTCGATGTGCCTGAACTTCGCCAGCACCGCCGCCGTCGACTTCGCGCCCCAGCCGGGCAGGCCGGGGAAGCCGTCCGCCGCATCGCCGACGAGCGCCAGGTAGTCGGGGATGGAGGTGGGTGGGACGCCGAACTTCTCGATGACCCCCGCCTCGTCACGAATGGTGCGGACGCGCCGGTCGAACTGCACGATGCGGGTGCCGCGCACCACCTGCGCCAGGTCCTTGTCCGGCGTGCACACCAGCACCCGCTCCACTCTCGGGTCCGCCGCCGCCTTCACCGCCGCCGACGCCAGGGCATCGTCCGCCTCGTACTCCACCATCGGCCACACGACGACGCCGAGCCCGGCGAGCGCCTCTTCCAGCAAGGGGAACTGTGCGAGCAGATCGGGCTCGATGCCTTCGCCGGTCTTGTAGCCGGGCCACAGCTGGTTGCGGAACGACTCGATGACGTGATCGGTGGCCACGCCGACGTGTGTCTGGCCTGCCTTCATCATGCCGAGAAGCGAGGTGAGCACGCCCCGCACCGCGCCCACTTCACGCCCGTTCGCGTCCTTCGATGGAGGAACCGCGAAGTAGTGGCGGAAGAGCTCGTAGGTCCCGTCGATCAGGTAGACGTCCACGCCACAGCCTACATCGACGCTGCGACCAGGTCGCGTGCCGTCTCCTCTCCGACACCCGAGAAGCGCGACTGGATCTCGCGCGCCCGCACCAGCGCCGCGTCGACGTGCGGCACGATGTTGTCCTCGCCGACGTGCTCCACGAACTCGGTCTGGTGCAGCAGCTCGGCCGGCTGCGCCCGCGCGCCGCAGAGGATGAGCGTGCGGCCCGACTTCTTCAGCCGGTCGCTCAGCCCTTCGATGGCGT
>DAIRFN010000124.1:0-14025 GCA_036795065.1 Vicinamibacterales bacterium | reverse complement strand
GCTTGCTCATCTATGCCTCGTGGCACCTCGCGACGATGGGTCGCGATGGCCGTGCTGGTGGCCGCCACCACGCTGGCCCGCGCCCAGACTACACCCACTGCGCCCTTCGACGTCATCATCCGGGGCGGCACCGTCATCGACGGCACAGGTAGCCCGCGCTTCGCGGCCGACGTCGGGGTCGTGCGTGGCTACGTGGCCCGCGTGGGCGACCTCCGCGGCCAGAAGGCGGCCACCGAGATCGACGCCACCGGCCTCTTCGTCACGCCCGGGTTCGTCAACATCCACTCGCACGCCACGCCCGACGGCCTGCCCCGTGCGGAGAACATGCTCGTCCAGGGCGTGACCACCGAGATCATCAACGCGGACGGCGGCGGCGCCACCGATCTCGACGCGCAACTGCACCGCCTCCGCGTGGCGGGACTGGCGTTGAACGTGGGCGCGAACATCGGCTTCAACGCGATCTGGGCGTCGGTGATGGGCCCCACCGACAAGCGTCCCACTGCGGACGATGTCGAGAGGATGCGCGAGCTGGTGCGGCGCGGGCTCGAGCAGGGCGCGTACGGCGTGTCGGCGGGCCTCGACTACAAGCCGGGCTACTACGCCTCCGCTGAAGAGGTCGGCCGCATCGTCGAAGTGGCGCGGCCCTGGCGAACGAACTTCCCGAACCACGATCGCCTGACGCCCGAGTCGGGATACAGCTCGCGCGCAGGGGTGGCGGAGACCATTGCGATTGCGGCGCGCTCGGGCCTGCTGCCCGTGGTGACCCACATGAAGTCGCAGGGCCGCGAGCAGCGATCCGCGCCGGCATTGTTGACGATGATGGACGAGGCGACCGCGAAGGGCACCTACACGGCTGCCGACGTGTACCCCTATCTCGCGGGGCAAAGCGGGCTCGCCGCGCTGCTCATCCCGGGCTGGGCGCTCGATGGCGGTCGGGAGGCGATGCTGAAGCGCATCCAGAATCCTGACGAGCGGGCGCGCATCATCAAGGACGCCGAGGACGCAATGCAGGCGCGCTTCGGCGGGCCGCAGGGCGTCTTTGCCACCGGCCACAAGAAAGAGCTCACGGACGCCATGAAGGAGTTCGGCGGCACCTCACCCGGCGAGGCGTTGGTCCGACTGCTCGAGCAGGCGGACGGCGGCGCGATCCTGCGCTTCGGCGTCGAGAGCGATCTGGTGGCCATCCTCAGGCACCCCAACGCCTCGGTGGCGTGCGATTGTGGCGCCGTGGCCGGAAACGCCACCCACCCACGTTATTACGGCAGCTTCCCGCGGGTGCTCGGCCGCTATGTCCGCGAGCAGCAGGTGCTCTCGTGGGAAGAGGCCGTGCGCAAGATGACCGGTTTGCCGGCCGCCACGGTCGGCCTGGTGAACCGCGGTCTGCTGGCGCCGGGCATGGCAGCGGATATCGCCGTCTTCGATCCGGCCACCATCATCGATCACGCCACGTTCGAGGCGCCCACCGCGCCCCCTGTCGGCATGCGTCACGTGCTGGTGAACGGCGCGTTGGCGCTGCACGATGGCGTGCCGACGGCCGAGCGCAAAGGGACCGTGCTGCTTCGGGGCCCGCACGAGCCCAGCCGCCCCATGAGCACGACGATGGCACGCAAGGTGTCGGGGCGGGCGCAGGCCTCGGAGGTGGACGTGAACATCAACATCGAGCAGTCGGCGGGCCAGCGCGCTCCCAGGGGGCGGCTTCGCCTGCTGGATCGCACGTCGAAGACGTCGGTGGAGATGACCGCGCCGGGCTTGCTGCAGGTGGCGCCCGGCTGGGCCGCCGTCACGGGGCGGGGCCGCATCGGAGACGACGAGCGCGCATTCACGGTCGTCGTCGAGCAGGCGGACCCGCTCGACGAGCAGCACTCCACCACCATCACGGTGCTCGGCGAAGACGGCTACCAGTTGAGCCGCGTCGTCCCGAAGAACAGCCTTCGCGTCTCGCCCTCGCGGTAGTCGTCCCCGGTCCTCCCATGCTCGTCAACTGCGTTGCCTACGAGAACGGCGAGAAGGTCGCCGACATCCCGCTCCAGCAGATCCGCCAGTACATGAAGGGCCGCGACGCCTTTGTGTGGGTGGCCCTGAAGGACCCCGACGACCACGAACTGCAGTCGCTCGAGGACGAGCTCGACCTTCACGAGCTGGCCGTCGAAGACGCGCGCCACGGGCACCAGCGCCCGAAGCTCGAAGAGTACGGAGCCTCGCTCTTCGTCGTGCTGCACGTCGTGGCGTATGGCCGCGACGAGCTGGCGCAGGGCGAAGTGGCGGTCTTCGCCGGCCCCGGCTACATCGTGTCGGTGCGGCGCAACACCGAGATGGGGTTCACCGACGTCCGGCGGCGGTGCGAGCAGGAGCCGGAGCTGCTGCGGCATGGCCCGGCTTATGTGCTCTACGCGCTGATGGACGCGGTGGTGGATCGCTACTTCCCGGTGCTCGACGCGCTCACCGAAGAGGCCGAAGGCATCGAGGAGCGCATCTTCAGCGGGCAGAACACGCGCGCGCAGATCGAGGCGCTCTACGAGCTGAAGCGCAAGCTCGTGCTGCTGGACCGCGCCACCGGCCCGCTGCTCGAGGTCGCCGGCAAGCTGCACGGCGGGCGGGTGCCCCCCATCTGCATGGGGCTCCACGATTACTTCCGCGACGTTTACGACCACCTGATCCGGCTGAAGCAGTCCGTCGACAGCCTGCGTGACATGGCCACCACGGTGATGTCGGTGAACCTGTCGCTCATCACCATCCAGGAGAACGAGGTCACCAAGCGCCTGGCCTCGTATGCCGCGCTGGTCGCGGTGCCGACGATGATCGCGGGTGTCTACGGCATGAACTTCGAACACATGCCCGAGCTCGGGTGGCTGTGGGGCTACCCGGCTGCGATCAGCGCGATGGTGATCATCGACGCGTACCTGATTTACCGCTTCAGGAAGGCTGGATGGTTCTGAACGTCCGCCCGGCGCTCGTCGCCGATCACGAGGCGGTGTGGCGCGTGTTCCACGAGGTGGTGACGGCCGGCGATACCTACGCATACCCGCCCGATACGACGCGCCAGCAGGCTCTGGCCCTCTGGTTTCCTGAGGGCGGGTGGACTTATGTGGCCGAGGACGGCGAGGTGGTGGGGACCTACCTGATGAAGCCGAACCAGCCCGGGCAGGGCAGTCACACCGCGAACTGCGGCTACATGGTGGCGCGCGCGGCCTCGGGACGGGGCATCGGCGAGGCGATGTGCCGCCACTCGATGGACGAGGCGCGAAGGCGCGGCTTTCGCGCCATGCAGTTCAACTTCGTGGTGTCCACCAATACCCGCGCGGTCGCGCTGTGGCAGAAGTGCGGCTTCGAGATTGTCGGTACCGTGCCCGGTGCGTTCAATCACCCGACGCAGGGATACGTGGACACGTACGTGATGCACCGTTTCCTCTGAGGTCTTGGGTCTGGGGTCTTGGGTCTTGGGTCTTGGGTCTTGGGACCCGGGACCTGGGGCTCACGTCGCGACGTCACTCCCGTCGGTGTTCTACGTCGAGGGGCGACTCCCGACAAGATCCCGATACACCGCCAGGGTGCCTTCAACAAGGCGATCGACGCCGAAGTGCTGCTCCACGCGTGTCTTCCCCGCGTGGCCGTACTGTGCGCGCAGCAGCGGGTCCTTCAGCAGGCGCACGATGGCGGCCGCCAGGGGTTTGGGCTCCCCCGGCGGCACCAGCAGCCCCGTGCCGCCGTCAATCAGCGCCTCGGGAATGCCGCCAGCCGTGGTGCCGACCACCGCCAGGCCCATCGCCATGGCGTCGAGCACCGTGGAGCCGAGCCCCTCGGTGACCGAGCTCATGACGAACAGGTCCGCCGACTTCATCAACGAGAGCACGTCGTCACGGAAGCCTGGCAGGCGCACGGCCTTCTCGAGGTGCAGGTCCTTGATCTGCTTCTCGAGCGGGGATCGCAGTTCGCCTTCGCCCAGGATCACCAGGTGCGCGTCCGGCATCGCACGCATCACCAGCGGCCAGGCGTCGAGCAGGTGCTTCTGGCCCTTGTGCCCCACCAGCGCGCCCACGTTCACCACGACCGGCACGCCGTGTGGCAGCCAGAACGCCGCATGGATGTCCGAGGCGGGCCAGCGCTGCACGCGCGCGACGTCGATGCCGTCGTGCACCACGGTCACCTGCGCCGCTGGGATGCCGTCGTCCACCAGGATGTCCCGGATGGCGCCCGACGCCGCGATGAAGCGCGTCACCTGCCTGTACTTCCAGCGCGAGAGCGAGTTGCCGCTGAGGTGGAAGTCCACGCGCCGCGACGCCACCAGCGGTGGCGGCGGCGACACGGCGCCGAACGACAGGGCCGTCGCGGCCATCGACACCGCGTGCGGATCGTGGGCGTGCACGACCTCGGGCTGGTACTGCCGAACGACACGGGAGAGACGCCACGCCGCGGCCAGGTCGATCTCGTTCGCCGGTGCGAGGCCGACCAGATCCGGCCCCTCCGACGCGCGCCTGTACAGCTCGCCTTCGGGGTGCGCCACGAGCACCGCGCGGTGCCCGCGTTCGCGCAGTCCCAGCACCGTCAGGAGAGCCTGCTGCTGTCCGCCGCGCCAGGTCCTGGCGGTGTCGATGTGGAGGCTGAGCACAGTTCCCAGAGCTTGGCGAGCTTCAGGCCGACGTACCGCGCGTTCATCGCCGAGACGATGAGCCCGGGCACGCCGTCGCGGAAGCCGCCGCGCAGGACGTAGTTGCGAAGGAAGGCCGCCGGCGGGTGCGTCGCGAGGTCCCACCACCCGGCGCGGCGCCCGTCCTCGAACATCTGCCGCGCGGCGAGCGCCGTGTAGCGGTCCATCGTCTGCAGGTGATGCGAGAGGTCGCGGTAGGCGTAGTGCAGGATCTCTCCGCGGAGCCGGCCCACCGGGCCATCCACCATCACCGACTCGTGCACGTGGCGCCCCGTCCACCGCGCGTGCCGCCGATCGTAGAGCCGCAGCTGGAAGTCCGGATACCAGTCGGTGGATCGCATCCATCGTCCCAGGTGAAACGTGACGCGCGGGATGCGATAACCGGCGGTGCCGTCGCCCGCCAGCGCCCGGATCTCGTCGGCCAGGGGCTCCGAGATCCGCTCGTCGGCGTCGAGCGACAGGATCCAGTCGTGGCGGGCCTGTTCGGCGGCGAAGTTCTTCTGCGCCACATAGCCCGGCCACGATCGCACGAACACCTTGTCGGTGAAGGCGCGCGCGATGGCCACGGTGTTGTCGGTGCTCTGGCTGTCGACGACGATGATCTCGTCGGCGAAGGCGAGGGAGGCGAGGGCCGCCTTGATGTTGGCGGCCTCGTTGAAGGTGATGACGGTGGCCGTGACGCCTGTCACGGCCTAGAGTCTAGCAGGGGTTCTCGCCGCTCGACGAGGCTCGCGAGCGCTCCTGAGACTCGCGAAGGGTCGAAGGGTGCGGTTCACACCTACTGCTGCTGCTGCTGTTGCTGGGGCTGCTGCTGCGAGCCCGTCGTGGCGCCGGTCGTGCCGATGCCCGTGCCCGTCACCCCGGACGTGCCCGCGATGGGCGCCTCCTGCACGGCTTCGTAGTTCACCACCGACTTGTTGTAGTCGAGCAGTGCCTGCAGTTCGTTGTTGCGCGCCTGGTTCAGGTCGCGCTGGGCCTGGAACACCAGGAAGCTGGTGGTCATGCCGGCCTGGAACTTCTTCTCCTCGGCCTCGAGGCGCCGCTCGGCCAGCGTGCGCGAAGCGCGCGTGGCGTCCACGCGCTTGGCGTTGGTCTGCACCTGGCGCGCGTACTCGCGGACCTGGGTGGCCACCTGCAACTCCTGGCTCTGGAGCTGCCTGCGCGCCTGCTGGTCCTGCAGTCGCGCCCGGGCCAGCGACGCATCGGCGTTCGACTGGCCGATGGGGTAGTTCACCTGCAACCCAAGGGTCCACGTCGGGAAGTCGCCGGCGAACATCGTCTTCAGGGTGCTGCCATAGCCCTTCTCGACCTCGCCGGTGATCGGCCCCGGGAACCCTTCGCCGCGGATGAACGCCGTGCCGCCGATGGCCTGCGCGAAGTAAGTGACCGACGCGTTCACGTCGGGCATCGTCTGGTTCTTGAAGTACCGGATGTTCACGTCGTTCGCCTCGAGCTGCTTGCGCGAGGCGAGAAGGTCGGTGCGCTTCTGCAACGCATTGCCGACGGCGCCATCGATGTTCACCGTCGTCGGGCGGAACATCACCGTCTCGGTGGGTTCGATGCGGATCTGCCAGAAGTCCGGCGCACCGGGATTGAACACCAGGGTCCGCAGCAGATCCTCCGCACGCGAGATGGCTGCCTCGGCCAGGATGACGCTTTCCTCGCGCTGCGCCACTTCGGCTTCGGCCTGCACGATATCGATGGGCGCCATCGTCCCGATCTCCACGCGCGCGCGGTTGTCCTTCAGCGACTGCTGCGCCAGGTCCAGCGACTGCCGCTGCACGTTCAGGTTGCCGATCGCGTACATCAGGTCCCAGTAGGCATTCCTCACGCTGCGCGACGTGAGCGCGATGGACTGCTGCAGCTGCACATCCGAGATCTCGCGGTTCTTCTGGCTGACGAGCAACTGCTGCCGCGTACCGTCGATTCTGAAATTGCGGAGCAGCGGCTGCGAGTAGCCCAGGCTGATGTTCGAGTTCAGCTGCGGGTTGAAGTTCGTGAAGATGTTGTTCGTCGTGGCCCGGGCGTTGTTGAACGACACGTTGTAGTTGCCGCCCCACCTGGTGAGCGCGCCCACGCCGAAGTCGAACCCCGCGTTGTTTCCGACGAGCTGGTTCTGGTTACCTGACAGGAAGCTGGCCGGGGGCTGCGTCTGGTCGTTGAAGTCGATGGCGGTGCGGAAGTTGGGCGTGTAGCCGGAGCGAACCTGGGATACGGTCAGGTCCTGGAGTTGGGGGTTGATCCGGCTCACCTGGAGATCGAGGTTGTTCTCGAGCGCCAGGGCCACGGCCTCGTCGATGCTGATCTGACGGACCTGGCCCTGCGGCGTGGCCGCGGGCGCTGTCTGCGCGCGGACAGTCGTCACTCCGAAAACGGACAGGCTGGCCAGGGCGACCACCGCGGCCAGGACCGCTTGCGCACGAAAACCTTTCTGAACACGCATCACCTTTGCGACTCCGTGAGAAATGGGCACTTGCCTGACGGGGATGGACCGACCCGGAGACAGCAAGAAGGGTGCCGCGAAGGGCGGCCCCCGACCCTGCCCGGTATAGACGTCGCGGCCGGGGCGCGGGTTCAGCCGGTCACGATCGCTATACTACCGCCCGATGACCGAAGCCGACCTGCTGTCCCTGTTCCGCCGTTCCGGTGCCCTCCTCGAGGGCCATTTCCGGCTGTCGTCCGGGCTCCACAGCCCGGGATATCTGCAGTGCGCGCTGGTGCTGATGCGCCCACGCGATGCCGAGGCGCTGGGCGCGGCCCTGGGCCAGCGGGTACGCGCGCTGGGTGCGACCCACGTGCTCTCGCCGGCCTTGGGAGGCATCGTCGTCGGCCACGAGGTGGCGCGGGCCCTGGACCTGCCCGCCCTGTTCGCCGAGCGCGTGGAGGGCACGCTCACGCTGCGCCGGGGCTTCACCATCGCCCCGTCCGATCGCGTGCTGGTCGTGGAGGATGTGGTCACCACGGGAGGCTCCACACGCGAGACGATGCAGGTGGCCCGCGCGGCCGGAGCCACCGTGGTGGGCGCGTGCGCCATCGTGGACCGGAGCGGCGGCAATCCGGGCCTCGACGTGCCGTTCCATGCGCTTCTGCCGATGGCCCTGCCAACCTACCAGCCCGACGCCTGCCCCCTGTGCGCGCAGGGGCTGGAGGTGATCAAACCGGGCTCGCGCCCAGGGGCGGCCGGGAAGAGTTGACGGTGGCGGGCGAGGCCGGGCCGCGCGCCATCCGGTTGACGCTGGCATACGAGGGCACTGCCTTTGCCGGCTGGCAGCGCCAGCCCGGTGCGCGCACGGTGCAGGCCGCCATCGAAGACGCGCTCGCGGTCATCGAGGAACGTCCGGTGGCGGTCGTCGCCGCCGGCCGCACCGACGCCGGCGTGCACGCGCTGGCACAGGTGGCGAGCGCCGACGTGTTCAACCGCCTGCCACCGCTGGTGCTGATGCGCGCCATCAACGTGCGCCTGCCCGAGGATGTGCGGGTGACCGAGGTTGGCGAGGCCCGGCCCGGGTTCAACGCGCGCCACGACGCCCGCGCCAAGGTCTATCGCTACACCATTGCCGTGGGCGACGACCCGGGCCCGTTCGTGCGGCGGGTGGTGTGGCACATCCCACACCGGCTCGACGTGCCGGCCATGACACGCGCCGCGGCGCGTCTCGTCGGCGAGCACGACTTCTCGGCGTTCCAGGCGGCGGGAGGGGACGTGAAGACGTCGGTCCGGCGGCTGCTGGCGTCGGAACTGCGGGACGAGCCCGGCATGCCCCATTACCTCCGCTACGACGTGACCGGCACTGGTTTCCTCCGCCACATGGTCCGCAACATCGTCGGGACGCTGGTGGACGTCGGCAAGCACCGGTGGCCGCCCGACCACATCGTCGACATCCTGGCCTCGAAGACGCGCCACCGCGCCGGCGCCACGGCGCCGCCCCAGGGTTTGGTCCTGGTCCGGGTGGTCTACTGATCCCCTCCCCACCGCTTCGCTCGCCCGGCGAGCCACGCGCGAGCGTCGGCGCGGCCAGCCCGCCCGGACCTGTGGCACCCGCCCGCACCCGTCCGCACCCAGATGTACAATCACCCCTTACGCTCATGTCCCTCGACCAGTTGATGGCGTGGATTCCCCCCGGCTCGGGGGATCTCGAGCTGGCCCGGCAGATCCAGCCGGATCGCCTGCCGCAGCACGTGGCCATCATCATGGATGGCAACGGTCGCTGGGCGGGCAAGCGCCACCTGCCGCGCGTGGAGGGTCACCGCGCGGGCATCCAGTCGGTGCGCGAGGTGCTCGAGACCTCGGCGCGGCTGGGGTTGAAGGTGCTGACGCTCTACGCCTTCTCAGTGGAGAACTGGAAGCGCCCGGCCGCCGAGGTCGGGACGCTGATGATGCTGCTGAAGCGCTACCTGCGCTCGGAGCTGTCGACGCTGCTCGAGAACAACATCCGGTTCCACGTGATCGGGCGCCCTGAGGGCCTCTCGCCCGATGTCCGCAGCGAGCTCGAGGACGCGGCGTGCCAGACGGCGGGGAACACGGGCCTGCTGTTCAACATCGCGCTCAACTATGGCGGCCGTGCCGAGATCGTGGACGCGGCGCGCGCGGCCATGGCATCGGGGATGTCGCCCCAGGAGCTGGACGAGGAGCGCTTCGCACGGCTTCTGTACACGGGCGGACAGCCCGATCCCGATCTGTTGATTCGCACGAGCGGGGAGATGCGCGTCAGCAACTTTCTGCTGTGGCAGATTGCCTACGCGGAAATCTACGTCACCGACACCCTCTGGCCCGACTTCCGGCGGCACGATCTGCTGGAAGCCATCGTCGCTTACCAGAAGCGCGACCGCCGCTACGGCGGCATTGCGCCGCCCGTTGCCGCGGGCGTGAAGTAAGCGGTCACATTCGCATGACCCGAGTGCTGAGCGGCGTGGCCATGGCCGCCCTGGCCCTGGCCGTTGTGTGGTTCCTCACGCCCGAAGGCCTGCTGGGGGTGGTCCTGGGGCTGGCGGTACTGGCCTTCATCGAGTACGCGCGCATCGTCGACCGGATTGGCGCGCGCGTGCCATGGTGGACCACGCTGGTGGCGACCCTCGGCGCCTGCGCGATGGTGCCGTTTCCCTGGGTGTCGGTGGAGGTGGTCATCGTCGTGGGCCTCATCGGGACGGCGGCCAACGTGCTGCTGTCGGATCGCGTGGGCCCATCGACGCTGCTGGACACATCGGCCGCCGTGCTGGCGCCGGTCTACATCGGCCTGCCGCTTGGCTCGCTGGTCGCCATCCACGCGGTCGCCGGCCGCGAGGCCGTCCTGGTGCTGATGGGGACGGTGGCGGTGAGCGACACCGCGCAGTTCTACACCGGGCGGCTCTTCGGCCGCACGCCGCTGTCGCCGCGGCGCAGCCCCAAGAAGACCGTGGAGGGCGCCATCGGCGGGTTCGTGGTGGCGCCGGCCGCGCTCATCGCCGCCGGCACGGCGTGGTTGCCCGGCATGGATCCGCTGAGCCTCGGCCTGCTGGGCGTGCTGATCGTGGTGGCGGGCATCATCGGCGACCTCTTCGAATCGATGCTGAAGCGCGCCGCGGACCTGAAGGACAGCAGCCACCTGATTCCCGGGCACGGCGGCGTGCTCGACCGGATTGATGCGCTGCTGTTCGCGGCGCCGGTCTTCTATTTCTTCATCCGGTGAGGAATGCGATCGATGACGCGCATCGCCATCCTCGGCTCCACCGGCTCCATCGGCACCAGTGCGCTGTCGGTCGTGGATACGCACGCCGATCGGCTGCAGGTGGTGGCGCTGGCCGCCGGGAACAACGTCCATGTCTTCGCGCAGCAGGTGCGGAAGTACCGGCCGCGTGTCGTCGCCATGGCCGCGGCCGAGGGGCTGCACGCGCTGAAGCAGTCGTGCGACCTGCCCACGGCCGCGGCGTCGGGGCCGGAGGGCCTCGTTGCCGTCGCCACGTGTCCCGAGGCCGACATCGTGCTCTGTGCCTCGTCTGGCACCGCGGCGCTGGAGGCCGTGCTCGAGGCCATCGAGTGCGGCAAGACCATCGCGCTCGCCAACAAGGAAGTGCTGGTGATGGCGGGCGGGCTGGTGATGGAGGCGGCGCGTCGCAAGGGCGTGGCCGTCCTGCCCGTGGACAGCGAGCACAACGCCATCCACCAGTGCCTGCACGGCCGTCAGCCGGATGAGGTGCGCCGGCTCGTGCTCACCGCGTCGGGTGGGCCGTTCCGCGGCCGCACGCGCGACAGCCTGCGGGGCGTGACCGCGGCCGACGCACTCAAGCACCCCACCTGGCAGATGGGGCAGAAGATCACCATCGACTCGGCCACGCTGATGAACAAGGGCCTCGAGGTCATCGAGGCGCACTGGCTCTTCGGCGTGCCCGCCTCCCGGATCGATGTCGTCGTGCACCCGCAGTCGATCGTCCACTCGATGGTGGAGCTGAAGGACGGCTCGGTGATCGCGCAGATGGGCATCACCGACATGCGCCTGCCCATCCAGTACGCGTTCTCCTATCCCCATCGATGGGACGCCCCCGTGCCGTTCCTCGACCTCACCCGCATGGGCGCGCTCGAGTTCCACGAGCCGGCCTGGGACGATTTCCCGTGCCTCGACCTCGCCTACCGCGCGCTCGACGCGGAGCGGAGCCTGCCCATCGTGCTCAACGCGGCCAACGAGGTCGCCGTGGCATCGTTTCTCCAGGGGCGCCTCGCATTCACCGAGATTCCGGACGTGATCGCCCGGACGATGGATGCCCACCAGGCCAGCCCGGCGGGCACCCTGGCCGAGGTGCGCCGCATCGACGCCTGGGCCCGGGAGCGGGCCGAGACGGGGGTGCGGGGGTTACAATCAAAATAGAGGTAATTTCGCGTGACGACGATGCTGGCTTTCCTGTTCGTGCTCGGCGTGCTGGTCTTCGTCCACGAGCTCGGTCACTTCATGGCGGCGCGCTGGAATGGCGTGCGCGTCCTCACGTTCTCGCTGGGGTTCGGCCCCAAGCTGCTGAAGTTCCGCCGTGGCGAGACCGAGTACTGCGTGAGCGCCATCCCGCTGGGCGGCTACGTGAAGATGGCGGGCGAGAACCCTGAGGATCCGCGCTCCGGCCAGCCGGACGAGTTCCTCTCGAAGACGAAATGGCAGCGGTTCCAGATCCTCATCATGGGCCCGGCCATGAACCTCGGGCTCGCCGTGATCATCCTGGCCATCGTCTTGATGCAGGGCGCCACGGTACCCGCCTACATGGACAAGCCGGCCCTGGTGGGCGTGGTCGAGGCGGGCTCGCCGGCCGAGAAGGCCGGGGTGAAGGCGGGCGACATCATCACCAGGCTCGGCTCGGCCGAAGTCGCCACCTGGGAGCACCTCGAGATGGCCGTCGCCTCGCGGCCCGAGCGCGAAGTGGAGATGGTGGTCATCCGCGATCGCCGCGAAGAGCGGCTGACCATCCGGCCGGATCTCACCGAGCTGCGCACCAGGAACGACGCGCGCTTCGAGGTGGGGACCATCGGCGTGCTGCCGGACGTCAATCCCCTCATCCGCGCGCTGGTGGCCGGCGAGCCGGCGGAAAAGGCCGGTCTCGCCGCGGGCGACGTCATCGTCTCGATCAACGGCGAGCGCATGGTCTTCGCGTCGCAGGTGTCCGAAGCGATTTCAAAGTATCCCGAGCAGGAGATCCAGGTGGTCGTCCGGCGCAACGGCGCCGAACAGGCCATTGCGGTTACGCCGGCACGCCAGGGCGAGACGGGCCGCATCGGCATCAACATCAGCGACGCGCTCGAGTCGTTCACGCCCGGTCCGCTGCAGGCGATCGGGATGAGCGTGCAGCGCAACATCGAGATGTCGGGGATGATCCTGCGGACGCTCGGAGATCTCTTCACCGGCGAGGCTTCGCCACGTCAGCTGATGGGCCCGGTCGGCATCGCGCAGCTCTCCGGTGAATCGGCGCAGGCGGGCTGGATTACGCTCTTCGGCCTGATGGCGTCGCTCAGCCTCAACCTGGGCCTGCTCAACCTGCTGCCCATCCCGGTGCTCGATGGCGGGCACATCTTCATCATGGCCATCGAGACGCTCGTCCGCCGCGACTTCAGCCTCGCCGTGAAGGAGAAGATGCTCTTCGCCGGCTTCGTGGCGCTGATGGCCCTGATGGTGACGGTCATCTACAACGACCTGACGCGAATCGCCTGGATCGAGCGTCTCATGCCCTGGAGGTAGGGCGGGCACCATTGGGTGATTGAATGATTGCAGATTGAGCGATTGATTGGCGATTGGGGAATCGGAGATTGGGTGATCAACGCGCGATTGCGGGATTGGGGCATTGGCGATTCGGCCGCCGTCGACGCCCGCCACCGCTTGGCCGCACGATCGTCACTCACCGAATCACCGAATCACCGAATCACCAATCACCGAATCACCGAATCACCAATCACCGAATCACCCAATCGCGCAATCCCTCAATCACCAATCAGTCACTCAATCGCGCAATCCCCCCAATCGCCAATCAATCGCTCAATCTGCAATCGCCCATCACTCAATGGACAGGCCGCGCTCAGGACGGCCGGAAGTGCCGGATGAGCCCATCCACCAGCGCGGCGACAGTAGCCCCTTCCGTGACGACGTGCACCGTGATGCCCGCGCGCGCGGCCGCGTCGGCCGCTGACGGCCCGATCGTGGCGACGACCGTGCCCGACAGCAGGTCGGGCGCCTGCTCGGTGCCGTAGATCTCGACGAATGCCCGCACGGTGGTGGCGCTCGTGAAGGTCACCGCGTCGATGCGCCTGTCGAGCAGCTGGCGATAGAGGCCCAGGTGCGCGTCGCTTTCGACCGTCGTGGCGCGGTAGGCCGTCACCTCCGTCACCTCGGCCCCGGCGGCCCGCAAATCGTCGCCGAGCGTGTCGGTCAACGAATCCGACGTGGGCAGCAGCACCCGCTGGCCCTTCAGCGAGCCAGTGTCGGCCATGGCGGCGATGATGCCGGCGGCGCGGTGGTCGGCGGGTTGCAGGTCGGGGCTGATGCCGTAGCGCTGAAGCCGCGCGGCCGTGCCCGGCCCCACCGCGCACAGGCGCGGGCCGGCCAGCGCCCTCAGGTCGTGCGCCTCGGCCACGACGCGCCCCACGAGCGCGGCCACGGCGTTGGTGCTGGTGAGCACGATCCAGTCGAACGATCGGGGAGCGGCCGCCGCGCGTTCCAGGGGGCCCGCATCGAGGGGCGGGGCAATCCGCAGCACCGGGGCCTCGATGGCCTCGGCGCCTGTCTGCTCGAGCATCTCGACCAGCTCCGGTGCCTGGTCACGCGACCGCGTGACGAGCACCCGCCGCCCGAACAGCGGGCGGTTGTCGAACCAGCGCAGGTGATCCCGGAGCCCCACGACCGATCCAATCACCAGGATGCCAGGCGCGGCCAGCTCGA
>DAIRFN010000123.1:0-14042 GCA_036795065.1 Vicinamibacterales bacterium | reverse complement strand
GGGGCACCGCGTTCGAGCTCGAGCTGCGGCGACCGCTCACCCGCATCGATGGGAGCACGCTCGAGCCGTTCGTGCTGCCCCTCTCGCTGTCGCTGCTGGGAAGCCAGCAGACCCTCAACGCCGCACTCGCGACCGTCGCGGCCATGCTCGCTGGCGCGACCCACGAGGGGGCACGAATGGCCCTGGCATCGATGCCCGCGGTCACGCCACGTCGGGGACCGGATGGGTCGGACCACTCCACCGGCGTTCCCACGCCAGACGGGGAGGCCGCGCGCCATGCGTGCAGGATAGCACCCGCGTCCCCGGCCTCGAGCGCGGCGAGCGTGTCGGCCAGGTGCTCCAGCACGGCCGCCAGTACCGCGCCCCGATCGACCGCGCGCCCGAGCGCGGCCTCGAGGCTCGTCGCCCGCATCGCGACGTCCGCGGGATACGCCGCCGGACGGAGGTTCACGCCCACCCCGATGGCGACCGATGCCTCTGGCGTCCCGATCCGAGCGGCTTCCGCGAGCAGGCCGGCAAGCTTCCTCCCGTCCACCAGCAGATCGTTGGGCCACTTCAGGTCGGCGGCCAGGCCCGTGGCCTCGACAATGCCCGCACGCACCGCCACGCCGGCGGCGAGCGTGAGCACGTCGAAACCGCGCGCGGGCCGCGCCAGGTACGAGAAGTAGAGACCGGCGCCCGGGGGAGAGCTCCACGCCCGGCCACGGCGGCCGCGTCCCGCTGTCTGCTCGTCGGCCACCACGACCAGGCCGGCCGCCGCTCCGCGCTCTGCGGCGGCGCTCACGGCGTCCATCGTGGAAGGGAGCGAGGCGTGCCACCGCAGGTCGAGCGCCAGATTCGGCCGCCGCTCGGTCAGGTCGGCCAGCGATTCGGTGAGATCGACAGGCAATCGCGCCGGACCACTTGCACCGTGCGGCGTCGGCGGGCCAGAGCTGGATCCCGAGACTTGACGCGCGGACCGCGGTGCGTCAGAACCGACTCCCGACTCCCGACCCCCGACTCCCGACACGATCTACACCGCCTCGAGCTCGAAGCTGATGTCGGCGGCCGGGGCTGAATGCGTCAGCGCGCCCACCGACACGAAGTCGGCCCCGGTGCTACCGAGCTCCGGGATGCGCTCCAGCGTCACGCCGCCGGAGATCTCGATCTCCGCGCGGCCAGCGATGCGCTCAACGGCCAGGCGGATGTCGTAGGTCGTGAAGTTGTCGAGCAGGATGCGGGGAGCGCCTGCGGCCAGCGCCTCGTCGAGCTCCGCGAGGTCCTCGACCTCCACCTCGATGGGCAGGCCGTGGACGCCCGCCATCGCGGCCGCCACGGCCGCCCTGATGCCACCCGCCAGCCGCTTGTGGTTGTCCTTGATCAGCACGCCGTCGTCCAGTCGCTGGCGATGGTTCGTGCCTCCGCCGCACCGCACGGCGTACTTCTCGAGATGTCGCCAGCCCGGTGTGGTCTTGCGCGTGTCGAGCACGGTGATGCGTCCGGCGGCCGCCGTCACGAAGCCGCTCGTCAGGGTGGCGATGCCGCTCAACCGCTGAAGGATGTTGAGCGCGGTGCGCTCGGCGGTGAGCAGCGCGCGCGCCTGTCCGGTGGCGGTCGCGATGACGTCACCCGGTTGAACATGGGCGCCGTCTCCCCAGCGCACCTCGAACACGCCGGCGGGGTCGAGCTGCCGGAACGTCTCGGCCGCAAGGTCCAGTCCCGCCACCACGAGCGCACTCTTCGCCAGCAACGTGCCGCGCGCGCGGAGACCTTCGGGAATGGTGGCAGCGCTGGTGATGTCACCGGCGCCGATGTCCTCGGCCAGCGCCGCGCGGATCAGGTCGACATACGTCTGGCGCCCCGGGGTGTCGCGGCTCATCTACGCCTCCACCGGCTTCAGCGTCACGCTCACCATCGGCTCGCCCACGGCCAGCGTCAGCGCGCCCGCGCGCACCGCGGCCTTCAGGTCACGTTCAACCAGCCGGAGCGACTGGATCTCCTCTGCCGAGGAGGTGTAGGTGACCGACTGCACCTCGGTGCCCACCGACACCTTCTGGTCGGTCTTGCCCTTGCGGATGGCGCCGAGCGCGCCGGCCAGCGCCGCGTGCGCCTGTTGCGCCGCCGGCTCGTCGCCCGAGACGCCGAGCACATCGGCAGCGGTGGGCCAGGCCGCGCGGTGGACCGAGCCCTCCTGCGACCACGACCACACGTCCTCGCAGGTGAACGCGAGATACGGCGCCAGGAGGCGCAGCATGACCGACAGCGCCGTGCGCATCGCGGTGGACGCCGAGGCCGCGGCGTCGGATCCGAAGTCCCCGTACCGGCGCGACTTCGCCGCCTCGACGTAGTTGTCGCAGAAATCCCAGAAGAAGCCCTCGATCCTGGCGAGCGCCCGCGCATACTCGTAGCGTTCGAGATCCACGGTCGCATCGGCGACGAGCGCGGCCAGGGTCATCAGCATCCCGCGGTCGAGTGGCTCGGTGACCGGCCCCTCGGGCTGGTCGCCCGCGAGGACGAACCTCGAGACGTTCAGCACCTTCATCGCCAGCTTGCGTCCGATCTTCATCTGGCCCACGTCGAAGGCGGTATCCACGCCAGGGCCCCCGCGCGCGGCCCAGTAGCGCACGCCGTCCGATCCGTATTCCTGCAGCAGCCCGAGCGGCGTAACCACGTTGCCCTTGGACTTCGACATCTTCTTGCGGTCGGGATCGAGGACGAAGCCCGAGATCGTTGCATGGCTCCAGGGCAGCGAATCGTGTTCGAGGTGCGCGCGCAGCACCGTCGAGAACAACCACGTCCGGATGATGTCGTGCGCCTGCGGGCGCAGGTCCATCGGAAAGGTGCGCGCGAACACGTCGGCGTCGTGCTCCCACTGCGTCACGATTTGCGGGGTGACCGACGAGGTGGCCCAGGTGTCCATCACGTCCGGGTCGCCCACGAAACCGCCGGCCTGCCCTCGCTGCGCCGCCGTGTAGCCGGGCGGCACGTCAGTGGAGGGATCGATCGGCAGGCTGGCCTCGTCTGCGAGGATCGCGTTCCCGTAGTCCACGCTGCCGTCGGCCCGCACCGGGTACCAGACCGGGAACGGCACGCCGAAGAACCGCTGGCGACTGATGCACCAATCGCCGTTCAGTCCGTTCACCCAGTTCTCGTAACGCGCCCGCATGTACTCCGGGTGCCACTGCAACTGGCGCCCGCGCTCGAGCAGCTGATCGCGGAACTCGATGGTCTTGATGAACCACTGCCGGCTCGTCACGATCTCGAGCGGTCGGTCGCCCTTCTCGTAGAACTTCACCGCGTGCGTGATGGGCCGCGGCTCGCCCTGCAGGTCGCCGCTCTCCTTCAGGAGCTCGACGATCTTCGCCTGCGCCTTTTTCGCCGACAGGCCCACCAGCTGGTCGTAGGCCCGCTGCGCCCGCGCCGCATCGTCCGACTCCCAGCCCGCAGCGCCCCACGTCACCGGGCCCAGGGTGCCGTTGGGCTGAATCACCGCGCGCACCGGGAGCTTCAGCTCGCGCCACCACGTGACGTCGGTGATGTCGCCGAACGTGCAGATCATCGCGATGCCACTCCCCTTCTCGGGATCGGCCAGCGCGTGCGCCAGCACGGGCACGCGGACGCCGAAAAGCGGCGTGATCACGTGCGACCCAAAGAGCGGTTTGTACCGCTCGTCGTCCGGGTGCGCCACCAGCGCCACGCAGGCCGGGATCAGCTCGGGACGCGTGGTCTCGATGGCGATGACGTCATCGACGGCCGCCTCCGCCAGGGCCTCGTCGGACAAGCCCGACTCCCGACGCCCGACTCCCGACACCTTTCTGAAATGAACTCGATGATAGGCCCCAGGCTGCTCTCGATCCTCGAGCTCGGCCTGCGCCACGGCGGTCTTGAAGTCGACGTCCCACAGCGTGGGCGCCTCGAGCTGGTAGGCAAGGCCGCGCCCAGCCAGCCGCCCGAACATCAGCTGCGACACGCGCTGCTCGCGCCGCCCGATGGTGGCATAGGTCATCGACCAGTCCACCGACAGCCCGAGGTACCGCCACAGGTGCTCGAACGCCTTCTCGTCCTCGACGGTCAGTTTCTGGCAGAGCTCGATGAAGTTGGGCCGGGAGATGGAGATCGCGTGCTTCTCCGGCTTGTCGGGCACCACGAAGGACGGGTCGTACGGCAGCGACGGATCGCACCGGACGCCGAAGTAGTTCTGCACGCGGCGTTCGGTGGGCAGGCCGTTGTCGTCCCACCCCATCGGGTAGAACACTTCCCTGCCGCGCATGCGCTGGAAGCGCGCGATGATGTCGGTGTGCGTGTAGGAGAAGACGTGCCCGACGTGCAGCGAGCCGCTCACCGTCGGCGGCGGCGTGTCGATGGCGTAGACTTCGCCACGCGGGCGCGACCGATCGAACCGGTAGGTACCGTCGGCCTCCCAGCGGGCGGTCCACTTGTCTTCAAGGCCTTCGAGGGCGGGCTTCTCCGGGACGGGCATATCCCGTAATGGTAGCGCGAGTGCCCGGCCGCGTGCCGGCGCGGCAGGCGCGCTACGAGCGCTGACCGCCGCGAATTTTCGCGATCTCCTCCCGCACCAGCCGCTCGGACGTCTCCAGCACCACGTCGCGCGCGCTCTCCTGAATCAGCGCGCCGATTGACGCGCGCAGTTCCCGCTCGACGGTGTCACGGACAAGGACCGCGATCCGCGACAGCACGAACTCCTGGACCGCCTTCTCGATGGCCGCGGGCAACGCCCGGCTCACGCTTTCATCGACGGCGGCAACCACCCGCGCGCTCACACCCTGGGCCACGGCCGAGGCCACGGCGGGAGGCACGGCCATGGTCACCGCTTCGTTCAACGCCCCGCGCACGGCCCCGACCAGGCTGCCATCCACGGCCGCCTGCACCGCTTCGGCGACGGCTGCCCGCGTTTCCGTCGCCACGCTGTCGCGTACCGTGTCGCGCAGGCTCGCGCCGAGGGCCCGCTGCAACTCGTCGCGGAGCGTCGCGGACTGGAGGCGTTCGACCACCTTGCCGGCAAGCGCGCCGAGCATCTCGTCCGTCATCTGGGCGGCCGCGCGGCGCTGCGCATCGATCGCCGTCGGATCGCCCTGCTCCGCCGCCAGCAGCGATGCGAAGACATCGGCGGAGGCCCCCCCCGCGGGGACCGGTGCGGCGGCCTGCGGCGGTGTGTCGACCGCGACCTCACCCACGGCTCCCAGGACAGGCTGAACCGGCTCGGACCCGGTGTAGAAGCCCGGACCGGATCCCTCGGCGCCCTCACCGGCCGTCCGGACATCCGAAAACCAGTCGCGGGCGTCGGAGGCCGGCCTCTCATCGATGGCCCCCCGGACGCCGGGGGATGCCACGGATGGGCTGTCGAGCGGCTCCTGCGTGGATTGCCGCGCGTCGTAGGCCGCGAAGATGTCGTCGAGCGGGGCCTCGGCACGGAGCGAGTCGACCGAGGCCTTGGCGGGCTCGGCGGCCGGCGCCGCGGCGACCGGCACCGGGGGCGGCGGGGCGTCCGACGCGCGCGCCGGAACCGGACCCGCCGGCTCGGCCGGCGCTGTGGAACGCCCTTCGGGCCTCGCTTCGGGCGGGGTCAACAGCCGTCCCGTCGGGGCGGTCGGGGCGGCGGCTTTCATTCCCAGGAGCTCTTTGACTCGGCTGATCACGTGAGTGGGCTCGAAAGGTTTCTCGAGGACGCCGTTGGCCCCCGAGTCGTGAAGACGCTGCTCATCCACCGGGTCCGTGGCGCCCGCCAGCAGCAGGACGGGCACCGTGCAGAGGTGCGGCTGCTGCCGCACCCACTTCGCCACCTCGTAGCCGTCCACGCACGGCATGTTCGTGTCGGCGAGGACGACGTCCGGCCGTTCGGTCGCCATGCGGTTGATGGCGTCCTGGCCGTCCTTGGCCACCACCAGGCGTACAGGCTGGTCGGCAAACGTCAGCGCGACCACGCGCTGGATAGTGACACTGTCGTCGGCGAGCAGCAGCGTCGGGGGGGTCGACACGTGCGGCTACACCCGCGCTCGGGCGTTTCCGTTGATGAAATCCACGATCTCCTGCATGGGTGTGCCTGGAATGAAGATGCCCTTGATCCCGAGGGCGTTCAGTTTCGGCACGTCCTGGTCCGGGATGATACCTCCAACCACCACCTGGACGTCATCCAGCCCCTTTTCCTTCAGCAACTCGACGACGCGCGGGCAGATGTGCATGTGCGCGCCCGAGAGGATGGAGAGTCCGATGACGTCGGCGTCCTCCTGGAGGGCCGCGCTGACAATCTGCTCGGGCGTCTGGCGGAGGCCGGTGTAGATGACCTCCATCCCCGCGTCCCTGAGCGCGCGGGCGATCACCTTGGCCCCGCGGTCGTGCCCATCCAGCCCGGGCTTGGCGATTACCACTCGTATCTTCTGGCTCATGGGTCCTTCAGGGTCTTGGGTCTTGGGTCTTGGGTCTTGGGCTACGCGGCCCTCAAATGACGGGCACTTCCTCGTACTCGCCCCAGACCTCGCGCAGCGCGTCGCACATCTCGCCCACGGTGGCATAGGCGCGCACGCACTCGAGAAGCGGGGGCATGGTGTTGTCGCGGCCGCGCGCCGCCTGTCGCAGGCCGTCCAGCGCGCGCCGCACCCGGTCGTTGTCCCGCGTCCGCCTGAGATCGGCCAGGCGGGCCAGCTGCGTGTCGGCGGTGGTGTCGTCGATGTAGAGAATCTCGATCGGCTTCTCGTCGGCCTGCACGAAGTCGTTCACCCCGACGATGATCTTCTCGCGGCGCTCCACGGCCTGCTGGAACTGGTAAGACGCTTCGGCGACCTCCTTCTGCGGGTAGCCCAGCTCGATGGCTTCGACCATCCCGCCCATGCGGTCGATGGTCTCCCAGTACTTCAGGGTACCCTCTTCCATGTCGCGCGTGAGCGTCTCGACGAAATAGGAGCCGCGCTCCATGTCGAGCGTCAGGCGCTCCAGGAAGTACGATCCGCCCAGCGGGTCGACGACGTTGGTGACGCCGCTCTCGTGCGCGATGATCTGCTGCGTGCGGAGCGCAATGGTCGCGGTCTCCTTCGTCGGCAGGGCCAGCGCCTCGTCCAGCGAGTTGGTGTGCAGCGAGTTGGTGCCGCCAAGGACCGCGGCCAGGGCCTGCAGCGCCGTTCGGACCACGTTGTTGTAGGGCTGTTGCGCCGTGAGCGAGACGCCGGCCGTCTGCGTGTGGAAGCGGAGCTGCCACGAGCGCGGGTTCTTCGCGCCGAAGCGGTGCCTCATCGCGTCGGCCCAGAGCTTGCGCGCGGCGCGGTACTTGGCGATCTCCTCGAAGAAGTCGCTGTGCGAGTTGAAGAAGAACGAGATGCGCGGGACAAAGTCGTCCACGTCGAGGCCCGCGTCCACGCCGTACCGCACGTACTCGAGGCCATCCCGCAGGGTGAATGCCAGTTCCTGCAGCGAGGTCGATCCGGCCTCGCGGATATGGTACCCAGAGACTGAAATGGTGTTCCACTTCGGTACTTCCCTCGCACAGAACGCGAAGATGTCGGTGATGAGCCGCATCGAGGGGCGGGGCGGGAAGATGTACTCCTTCTGGGCGATGAACTCCTTCAGGATGTCGTTCTGGATCGTCCCGGAGATTTTCGTCCAGTCGGCCCCCTGCTTCTCGGCGACGACGAGGTACATCGCGAAGATCATCGGCGCCGGCGAGTTGATCGTCATCGACGTGGTGATGTCGGCGAGCGGGATCCCGTCGAAGAGGCGCTCCATGTCGGCGAGCGACGTGATGTTCACGCCGCACTTCCCGACTTCGCCGAGGCACAGCGGATGGTCGGGGTCCCGGCCCATCAGGGTGGGCAGGTCGAACGCCACGCTCAGGCCGGTGCCGCCGGCGGCAATCAGGTCCTTGTAGCGCTGGTTGGTCTCTTCCGGCGTGCCGAACCCGGCGAACTGGCGCATCGTCCACAGCTTGCCGCGGTAGCCGGTGGGGTGGATGCCGCGCACGTACGGATACTCCCCGGGGTGGCCGATGTCGCTCGCGGAGTCCACACCCGCCACGTCGGCCGCGGTGTACAGGCGGTCGATGGCGCGACCGGAGATGGTGGTGAACGGGCCTTGGCGCTCCGGCGCCTTGGCCAGCGCGGGCTCGAGGACCTCGCGCTCCCAGCGCGCCCTGGCGGTCTCGACGGGATGGATGACGCCCTTCATAAGCCCTCCATTATATCGGCGGCCCCGGCGGCGCTCGTTGTCTGCAAGTGTCTCGCATGACGCAGGTTAGGCGCATGAGGCCGAGCTAACCGATGAGTAGCCGGCATCGATTCAATACCTAATTGACATTACGCTGAGTTCAGGGCTACTTTGGGTCGTTTGTTCTCACGACAGGAGACGCTTTCATGGCGGAACACGGCACGGTATTCGGCGCGATGCTCCAGGAGTTCGAGGGAGCCGCGCGCATTCTGAACCTGGACAAGGGCCTGTGGCAGATGCTGACGCACCCGAAGCGTCAGATCATCGTGTCGTGTCCGGTGCAGATGGACAACGGCGAGATCGAGGTCTTCACCGGCTATCGCGTGCAGTACAACATCACGCTCGGGCCCGCGAAGGGCGGCATTCGCTATCACCCCGGTGTCACGCTCGACGAAGTCACCGCTCTCGCCGGGTGGATGACGTGGAAGTGCGCGGTGGCGCAGCTGCCCTTCGGCGGCGGCAAGGGCGGGGTCATCTGCGATCCGACCAAGATGTCCCGGCGCGAGCTCGAGGCGCTCACGCGGCGCTACGCGGCGGAGATCATCGACGCGATCGGCCCCGACAAGGACGTGCCCGCGCCGGACGTGAACACCAACGAGCAGATCATGGCGTGGTTCTCGGACACCTACTCGATGCACGTCGGCCACACGTCCACGGCCGTGGTCACCGGCAAGCCCATCGAGATGGGCGGGTCGCTCGGACGCCGTGAGGCGACCGGGCGCGGGGTGATGATCGTCGCCCGCGAGTCGGCCAGACACCTCGGCTTCTCGCTCAAAGGGGCCACGGTCGCCGTGCAGGGTTTCGGCAACGTCGGCGGCATCGCGGCGGAGTTGCTCTCGGCGCAGGGCGCCATCATCGTGGGTGTCACCGACTGGAAGGGCGGCGTCTACAACGCGAAGGGACTGGACGTGAAGGCGCTGATGGCGCACGTGGCGCAGCACAAGACGGTGCACGGCTTCACCGGCGGCGAGCCGCTGGGCACCAGCGACCTCTTCGGCCTGCCCGTCGACATCCTCATCCCCGCGGCGCTCGAAAACCAGATCACCGAGGCGAACGCCGGGCAGATCAAGGCGAAGCTGGTGGTGGAGGGCGCCAACGGCCCCACCACGCCGCCCGCGAACAAGATGCTGCACGAGCGCGGCGTGTTCGTGGTGCCAGACATCCTGGCCAATGGCGGCGGCGTCACCGTCTCGTACTTCGAGTGGGTGCAGGACCGCCACGGCTACTTCTGGTCCGAGAAGGAAGTGAACGAGCGCCTCGAAGTGAAGATGGTCCAGGCCTTCGACGCCGTGCTGCAGACCGCGCAGCGCTACAAGGTGGACATGCGGACGGCGGCGTACATCGTGGCAATCAACCGCGTGGCGACCGTGACGAAGATGCGGGGTATGTACGCGTAGAGCGCGCGTCCATTGGCGATTTGGTGATTGCAGAGTGATGATTGACTGGGGATTGGAGATTGGAGGATTGACGATTCATTGGCAATCGGGTGATTGGACGATTGGGTGATTCGGCGGCTCGCCGTCGTGAATCACCAATGCCTCAATCGCCGAATCCCCAATGAATCGTCAATCTGCAATCACCCGCCCCTTTCCCTAGCCAGTGACCCGGAAGGCCACCAGCTCGGTGGCGGGGCTTTCTCCCTCAGCGGTGGCTGAGACCTCCAGCAGATACTCCCCGGCGGGCAGGCTCGAGAGCGGCAGGTCCACCTGGCTGCCCTCGGGCTCGGCGGGCGGCGGCGCAACCGGCAGGTCGCTCATCTTCTGTCCCTGCTTGTTCAGCAAGCGCGCCGTCAGCGCGAGCGGGCCGGTGGGCTTCCCGAAGGCGTTGAAGCGGACCAGCATGCGGTCGGTGCGGCGGAACTCGCGCAGCGCCGTCGGCAGCGGCGCGGCGTCGGCCCTGAAGGCCTGGTACTCGCGACCGTTGCGCACGACGAACACGCGGGGCGTGGCCAGGCGCACGTCGCTCGAGGTGAGGTCGGGCACCGTTACTTCCTTGTCCTCGTTGTCGAGGGCCACGGGGCTGTCGCCCTCCACGGCCACGCGCAATCGCAGCCGGCCCGGCTTGACGTCGAAGCTGACGGCCGCGCCCCGGGCCGGCCCGGCCGAGTCGTCCGTGACCGGCCCGTTGAAGAACTCCTCGCCCGAGGGCGCCTCTGCCACCAGTGACACCTGTCGTGGCTGTTCACGCTTCATGCCCGGCGGCGCCGGAATGGGCTCCCAGACGAAGGTGACCTTCGTGCGGCCCTCCTCGCCCGGAGCGGTGCCGAGCCAGGTGCGCACGTAGCGGCGGCCGCCACTGACCGGCGTGATGCCGGCAATGGCCTTGCTGACCGCGGGCGGCGGCCCGGACCTCGCTGGCGCGGCGGCGCGCGTGGCCTCTTCAGCCGACAGCGCCCAATAGCCCCTGCGCGCGCGGACCTGCACGCCCGGCCGCTTCACGCGCACGCGGATGGGATGGAACTTGCCGTCCTGCGGGGCGCCGCTCGAGTTGTAGCCCAGCAGGTAGTAGGCGCTCGAATCGCGCACGATCTGCTGCATGCCTCGCGCGAGATCGTTGCGGTTCACGATGGCGCGGCCGTCGGTATTCTCGGCCAGCATCTGGAGGGACGCAATCGTGGAGCGCAGCGACTCCTGGCTCTGCCGCGTGCCGATGTTGTCGGCGATGTCGAACTCGCCGGCGGACAGCCCGCGCGGGTCCACCGCATAGATGGCCGTATTCGACCGGTTGGCGGCGTCGAAGACCAGCTGCAGTTCCTGCTGCATGTCGAACTCGGCCATGTTGCGCGCGCGCTCTTCGTTGAGGTTGTTCTCCCCCGCCAGCGGATTGCCGTAGGCGGGGTTGCCGAGGCCCGCGAAGCCGGCGACGGCATCCCGCTTCTGCGGCGGCAGCATCGCCGTATAGCCCTCGCTGACCAGCACCATCGCCTTGCGGCCCTCGCGCAGCGCACCCAGCTTGATGGCCAGGCCCTTCTGGGCGGAGAGCGAGACCTGACGGCGAATCCTCTCCACGATCTCCGCGGGCTGATGGGAGTACTGCATCTCGATGCTGTTGCGCGGCTCGTAATCGAACTTCCGTCCCTCGAACCGCTCCACGGCACGAACCAGGCTGTCGTGGTCGCGGGTGAGCACCACCGCGTCGAGCGGCGTCAGCGGATACATGACCGCCACCAGGTCGTTCGGCGCGAGCTGGGTGCGGATGAACTCGGCCACCGGCTTCCGCACCGACATGGCGGTGTTGCGCCGCACATGGTAGTCGTCGAGGAAGAAGACGAAGATGCGGGCGTTCTCGTCAGCCGCCGCGGCCTCCTCGTCCGCGCGCGTGCGGATGGCGCGGGTCGCGTACTCGGGTGCGACGTTGTCGACCTTGATGAAGCGGAAGGTCTCGACCGTCTGGGGCTGGCTGTCCTCGAACACCTCGAAGTCGCTCTGCGTGAGGTCGGCGACGGGGTTGCCCTGTTTGTCGGTGGCGATGACGTCCACCCGGACAAAGTTGATGCCCGCGCGAAAGACGGGCTGCCCGGAGGCGTCGGTCGACGCGGGCGGGGTGCCGGCCTGCGCCCCGGCGGGCGCGGGGGCCGCGTCGGGCGGCCGCGCCGGCTCCTGCGCGCTCGTCGCGACCACGAGTACGACCACGAGTCCGGCCAGAGTCGTCAAGCGCCGCATAGTTCAGGTCCCCCCGGTCTTCGGACTTCGATGATACCATTGCTTTCCTGACGGATCCGTCAGCTTATTGGCCTTATTCCTGTACGAGTTACGAGGCATCTACCCATGAGTCAGACGCTCACCGGCCCGCCAGCGCTCACGCGCCTGGCGGAGGACGAAGCGCTGTTCCGCGACAGCGTGTACGAATTCGCGGACAAGGAGATCCGGCCCCTGTCGCGTGAGATGGACGAACGCGCGAAGATGCCGCGCGAGCTCATCGACAAGCTGTTCGATCTCGGCGTCATGGGCATCGAAGTCCCGGAGACGCACGCCGGCGCCGGTGCCTCGTTCTTCCACTCGGTGCTGGCCGTGGAGGCGCTCTCGCGCGTCGACCCCTCGGTCGGCGTGCTGGTGGACGTCCAGAACACGCTGGTCATCAACGCCATCCTTCGCTGGGGCTCCGAGCAGATCAAGCACCGCTACCTGCCGAAGCTGGCCTCCTCCGTGATCGGCGCCTACTGCCTCTCCGAGGCGGGTTCGGGCAGCGACGCCTTCGCGCTCACCACGCGCGCCGTGGAGCGCGGCGAGGGGTACGCCATCACCGGCCGCAAGCTCTGGATCACCAATGGCAACGACGCGGACCTCTTCATCGTCTTCGCGAACGTGAACCCCGACGCGGGCTACCGTGGGATCACGGCGTTCCTGGTCGATCGCGGCACGCCCGGCTTCACCGTCGGCAAGAAGGAAGACAAGCTCGGCATCCGCGCCAGCAGCACCTGCGAGCTGCTGTTCGAGGACTGCGTCGTCCCGGCGCCGGCCGTGCTCGGCGAGGTCGGCAAGGGCTACAAGGTGGCCATCGAGACGCTCAACGAGGGCCGCATCGGCATCGGCGCGCAGATGGTGGGCCTCGCCCAGGGCGCGCTCGACCACACCGTGAAGTACGTGAAGGAGCGCAAGCAGTTCGGCAAGGCCATCAGCGACTTCCAGGCCGTGCAGCACCAGGTGGCGCGAATGGCCATCGGGGTGGAGACGGCGCGGCTGCTGGTCTACAACGCCGCGCGGCTCCGCGATGCGGGCCTCCCCTTCCTGCAGGAGGCGGCGATGTGCAAGATCGTCTCGTCCGAGGTGGCCGAGAGCGTCACGTCGATGGCGATCAACCTCTACGGCGGCTACGGCTTCGTGAAGGACTACCCCGTCGAAAAGCTGTACCGCGACGCCAAGATCGGGCAGATCTACGAGGGGACGTCGAACATGCAGCTCGATACCATCGCGAAGGGGTTGCTGCGGTAGCAATCCGTCAATCATCAATAAACGCCCTGGGCGCAGGTCCTGCACCCAGACGGCCCCGAGCCGGCCACCCCCCAGCGCGACTTCGTAGGTCCGGGGGCCGGGCTGCTCCGTCAGCCGCGCACGACGGTGGGCAGGAACCGCCACGTCGGGCGACACCAGCCGCGCCACGCCGGCCCGTCTCGCTCGCACGCCACCCAGGCATTTCGCGGAAGGCTGCGGCCGTACGGAAACGAAGAACACGCTGGCATCGGCGAGGACGAACGCGGCGAGACTGACGGTCAGCACGAGACGAAAGCCGTCGCTCGTGGCGACCGCCAGCCCGAAGCCCACGCCCGGCCAGAGGAGAAGAGACGAGAACGGAAGGTCGAGCGCGGGATGGGCGAACGCCATGGCGGGCCACGCGGCGCCGCACGCTTCCCCAGAGCCACATCGGACCGGTCCCCGCACGCCCCTCAGGTGAGCAAGGCGTCGGCGGCCTGGAGCCTCGTGGCATCCTCGGCCCCGCACAGCAAGGCGGCGGCACGCACGTCGCGACTGTACCGCTCGAGGACCGAGCCCTGGCGATAGGCTTCGGCGCCAACGATGCGCAAGGCGGCTTCGACCGCCCGGCCCGCGGCGCCGCACGCAAACACGAGCGCGGCGGCGGGACCCGTGCCCTGCCCATCGGCAGCGGCGTGCACGAGCAGTCGCGCCGCATCCATCTCGGTGGCGGCGTCGGCCAGCAGCCAGTGCGGCGGCGCGCCAGGCTCGCCCGCCGGCCGGTCGCCACGCCGTCGCGTGACCACCAGCGCCTGGTCCAGCGCCGCGCGGCCCAGGCCGAGGCACACGGCCGCCATCGCCAGTTGCTGCCGCTCCGTCGGCGCCTGGATCGGCGCCACGCCCCGCAGCCCCGCCAGGCCCTCACCACCCTCCGCGGGGCCG
>DAIRFN010000122.1:0-14047 GCA_036795065.1 Vicinamibacterales bacterium | reverse complement strand
GTCACCGGCGCCGGCGGGAACGAGTCCAGGAAGCGGCGGCCGTACGGCATGGTCCTGAGCCGTGGGTCGAGCACGGCCAGCACGCCCCGGTCGTCCCGGTGGCGGATGAGCCGTCCCAGCCCCTGCAGCATCGTCAGGACGGCGAGCGGCACCTGGTAGTCGTGGAACGGGTCGCCCCCTTCGGCGGCGATGGCCTCCACCCGCGCCGCCGTGATCGGGTCGCCCGGTGACGCAAAGGGCAGCTTGTCGATGATCACGCAGCTCAGCTGTTCTCCCGCCACGTCCACGCCCTGCCAGAACGACGAGGTGGCCAGCAGTACCGCGTGCGGCGTGGTGCGGAACCGCTGCAGCAGGACGCTGCGTGGGGCATCGCCCTGCACCAGCAGCGGGTAGGGCAGTGCGAGCTCCACCAGGGCCCGCACCTCGCGCAGGACGCCGTAGCTGGTGAACAGCACGAAGGCCCGGCCCTCGGTGCGGCGCAGGATCTCCAGCACCTCGCGCGCCGCCGCCTCGCCGAAGCCGGGCGCCTTGGGTGATGGCATGCGGCGCGGCAGGTAGAGCACGGCCTGTTGGGTGTAGTCGAACTCCGACGGGATCGACACCTCGGCGGCGTTGCGCAGGCCAAGCCGGCCGCGCACGTACGCGAACGAGCCCTCCACGGTGAGCGTGGCCGAGGTCAGGATCGTCGCGCGCATTCGATCGAACAGCATTTCCTGCAGGACGTCGGCCACGTCGATGGGCGCGGCCCGCAGGAAGACGCCGCGCCCGCGCGTCTCGACGAAGTAGACGTGATGCGGGTCGGAGGCGGCCATCAGGAAGCGCAGGTGATCGCGGATCTCGCCGGCGCGCCGCGCCAGGCCCATCACGTCTTCGCTGGCGCCGTTGCCCTCCGCCGCGCCGGCCGCCAGGCTCAAGGCGCCTTCGAGGCCGTCGAGCGCGCTCACCAGCGCGACGCCCTCCGTGACGATGTCGCCGAACCAGTCGGGGCCGATGCGCAGGCGCTCGCTGGCCGGGCCGCGGGCGGTACGGGCCAGCGTCAGCCCGCCGAAGAACGCCCGCGCGTGATCGTCCACGCGCCGCACCTGCCGGCGGAGCGACCCGTCGTCATCGGCCACCACCCCGGCGTTCAGCATCCGCTCGGCGTCGCGCCCCAGCTCGTCGAGGCGGTAGTTGCTCACCGCGATGCCGAAGTACTGCGTGGCCACGTCCTCGAGCTGGTGCGCCTCGTCCACCACCGCGTAATGACAGGCCGGGATCACCTCGCCGTACGAGCTCTGCCGCACCGCCGCGTCCGCGCACAGCAGGTGGTGGTTCACGATGACCAGGTCCGATGCGGCCGCGCGCTGCCGCATCCGCGTGACGAAGCACTCGTGAAACTGCGGGCAGTCGCTGCCGAGGCAGGTGTCGGCGGTGGCGGAGATGTCGTGCCAGAGCGGCGAGCTCTCCGGCAGGTCCTCGAGCTCCGCGCGGTCGCCGGTCTCAGAGGTCTCGGCCCAGGCCGCGATCTGCTCGAGTTCGTCCCCCACCGCCCCCGCCGCGCCACGTGCCTGCTGCAGGCGGTGGAGGCACAGGTAGTTGGCGCGCCCCTTCATGTAGGTGGCCGTGAAGGGCACGCCCAGGGCCTGCTGCAGCACCGGCAGGTCCTTGAAGTAGATCTGTTCCTGCAGGTTCTTGGTGCCCGTCGAGACCAGCACGCGGCGGCCGCTCAGGATGGCGGGGACGAGATAGGCCAGGGTCTTGCCCGTGCCGGTGCCCGCCTCGGCCAGCAGCACGCCGCCGTGCTCGAGCGTTTCCGCGACGGCGCGCGCCATCACGCGCTGGCCGTCGCGCGGCTCGAAGTGCGGCAGCGCACGCGTCAGCGGCCCATCGTCCGCGAAGACGGCGTCGACGGCGGAGGTCAGCCCTGCCGTTCCGGGTACAGCGGGAACGTCCGGCACAGTGCCTCGACCTCGGCCTTCACCATCGCCAGCACCCGCTCATCCTCTGGCGAGGCGAGCACGCGCGCCATGAACGCGGCGATCTTGTCCATCTCCGCCTCTTCCATGCCCCGTGTGGTGACCGCGGGCGAGCCGATGCGGATGCCGCTGGCCGTCATCGGCGGGTTGGTGTCGAAGGGGATGGCGTTCTTGTTCACGGTGATGCCGGCGCGGCCGAGCGACAGCTCGGCGGCCTTCCCGGTGATGCCCTTCGAGAACACGTCCACGAGTACCAGGTGGTTGTCGGTGCCGCCACTGACGATGCGGAAGCCCTGGGCGGCGAGGCCGGAGGCCAGGCGCTGCGCGTTCTTGACCACCTGCTGCTGGTACGCCACGAACGTGGGTTCCGCCGCTTCCTTGAAGCACACGGCCTTGGCCGCAATGACGTGCATCAGGGGCCCGCCCTGCACGCCCGGGAAGACCGAGCGATCGAGTTCCTTCGCGTACTGGCCGCGGCAGAGCACCAGGCCCCCACGGGGGCCGCGAAGGGTCTTGTGCGTGGTCGAGGTGACGAAGTCCGCGTGCGGCACCGGGCTCGGGTGCACGCCCGCCGCCACGAGGCCGGCGATGTGGGCCATGTCCACCATCAGCGGCGAGCCGACGGCCTTCGCAACGGCCCCCACGCGCGCGAAGTCGATGACGCGCGCGTAGGCGCTGGCCCCGACGATGATCATCTTTGGCGTGTGCTCGAGGGCGAGCCGCTCGAACTCGTCGTAGTCGATGCGCTCGTCGTCCTTGCGCACGCCGTAGGGGACGATCTTGTACAACTTGCCCGAGAAGTTCAGGGGGTGGCCGTGCGTCAGGTGCCCGCCGTGGGCGAGGTTCATCCCGAGCACCGTGTCGCCCGGCTGCAGTACGGTGAAGCACACGCTCATGTTGGCCTGCGCGCCCGAGTGCGGCTGGACGTTGGCGTGCTCGGCGCCGAAGAGGGCCTTCGCGCGGGAGATGGCCAGCGACTCGGCCACGTCCACGAACTCGCAGCCGCCGTAATAGCGCTTGCCCGGGTAGCCCTCGGCGTACTTGTTGGTCATCACCGATCCGGCCGCTTCCAGGACAGCCTCGCTCACGAAGTTCTCCGAGGCGATGAGCTCGAGTCCCGTGGCCTGGCGGTGCTCCTCGTGCGTGATGGCGGCGGCAATCTCCGGGTCGGTTTCCGCGAGCGAGCGGTGGGTGGGCGGGGAGGTGTGGGTGGGCATCCTGGCGATTGTACCGCGACCCGCCGGGATCACGGCTCGCCCCGGCCCTCTCGTCCTACGGTCAGCCTCACGAGATGTTGCCCGCGCCCGGCGTGTAGCTCGAGGCGACGACGTTCTGCACGATCAGGGTGGTGCCCTGGATTGTCCCGTCGCAGTTCACGACCGGTGACTGGATTCTGACGACGGCGGCCTGCAGGCTGATCGCGTTCGCCTGGACGTGGACGCTCGTGGCCGCTTCGAGCCTGATGCCGGTCGGCTCCAGCGTGACCGCGTTGCCCCCGCCGTCCGTGACGCGGATGGCGCCACCACTGGTCACCGTGAGCCGGATGGACTGCCCCGCCCCGGTTCGGATCTCGATCGCTTCGCTTCCGGCCGGGTCGTCGAACCGGATCTCCGACCCCGAACGGGTCCGCAGCACCTTGACCGAGTTCCCGGCATCCGCGGTGACGGGCGGGCCGTCCTGCCCGTTCCAGAGGGCGCCGACCACCACCGGGCGCGACGGGTCTCCCGCCTCGAACGCCACGAGCACTTCGTCGTCGAGTTCGGGCAGGAACCAGCTGCCCCGGTTCGATCCGGCCATCATCGTGGCCAGGCGGGCCCATGCCTCGTACCGCTGCGCCTTCTGGCCGCCGCCGGTGCCACCGGCATCGGCGGCCCACGGCAGCAGCACCCTGACGCGGCCGAGCCCATCGGGATCGCGGTTCTCGCGGACGAGCGCCGGGTACACGCCGTACCAGCGTCCCTCGGGAACGCTACGGACGGCTGGTCCAGGACCGGCCGGCTCGCCGTGGGTTCGAACGGGCCCGGCCTGCGGCAGGGGAGGTTGCCCGGGAATCTGTGGCGGTTCTGGAATGTTGATCGGCATGAGGCGTCTCCTCGGGTCGGGCCGGCCTACGAGGTCTTCCGATGCGTGCGCGGCGGACGTCGAATGTCGTCCGCAGTCCGTTCTCGGGATTGAAATGGTGGCGGACGCGCGTCACCTGATAGATGCCGCTGAAGAGCGGGCCGAGTCCCCGCAGGTCGATGGCGCGACCCGCACGCAGGCCCGGGGCGTTCACGGCGACGCCGCACCCGGTAATGAAGTTGGCGGACCTCGTCAGGTAGTGCGCCACCGCCAGGCTCCTCGCCTCGTCCGCGCTCGCGGCGATTTCGCCGGTGATGGTTTCGACGGCCTGCCCGAAGGCATCGGCGACCGTGCGTCCGCCGCTGCGACTGCTGCCGTCACCGGGTGGCAGATCGGCTTCAGTCGCGACCGCGGTCGCCACCTGCTTGGTGCGCATGTCCCAGCCCGACACGCCGAGGGCCGTGCGCTGTTCCCTCGCGTCGGCCTGGACCGTGAACGCTTCGAGGCTGTCGCCGTAGACGAGCGCTGCCGGCGTCGCCGGAGGCGCGCTGTCGGTCACCACAATCGTCTGCTGATCAATCCACACCTCTCCGCCGGCCGCCATCACCCGATCGAAGAGGAAGGCCGCATCACTCTGGTTGAGTTGTGCGGTCTGCGCATGTACCGGCTGCGCGCCGCTCAGCCCGATGGCCACGCCCAGGCGGTGCTCGGCGGCGATGGCCTCGATCATCTGCGAGTTGCTCATGTGCTCGAAGATGCGGGTCCGCTGCCGGAGGTGCAACGCCTGCAGCCCGTCGTCGGCTTCCAGGACGAGCTCGGGCGGGCGTCCCGCCGGGTAGACGCCCCCCATCAGCTGGACGCGACCCTCGAACATCCGGAGGGCGGGCTCGCCAAGCCGCACGGCCAGGCGACGTCCGAAATCGACCTCGTTCAACGCGAAGTACTTGAAGCCAGCGCCGCGGCCACCCGAGGAGTCCAAGTTGTTGAAGCGCGCCAGGCACCGCGCCGGAGAGGACATCGATTCCTCGATCGTCAGCTCCAGCAGGTCCGCGCTCAACTCGGGCTGCGGGATGCCATCCACGTGAATGGCGGGTCGCGGCGGTGAGGGGGCCGTCGGCGTCGGCATGCAGGGTCTCCCGCGAAGTCGGACCTCCGCCTTATACACCACCACGCGCGGCGGTTCCCGCGGATTCGGGCCACCTCTGCGGTGCAACCTGTTACCATGCCGCCGTTCGGGAGGGCATCGTGATTCGACTTGCACTGTCTGGTCTCTGTGCGCTGTTGCTGATGACCACGGTGGCTGCGCAGCAGCCGTCTCCGCTGCAACGCCTGTTGCAGGGCGAGCTGTCGCGCATTCCGGCGAGGGCCGGCATCTACGTCAAGCACCTGAAGACCGGCGACGAGGCCGCGGTGCTGGCGGACGAGTCGTTCAACAGCGCCAGCGTGATCAAGATCCCGGCGATGGTGATGGCCTACCAGATGGCCGCGAAGGGCGCGCTCGACCTCGACGCGCGCGTCACCATCAGCAAGGCCGACAAGCGTGGCGGCTCGGGCGTGCTGCGCTATCACGACGTGGGGCTGCAGCCCACGGTGCGTGACGTCGTGATGCAGATGATCATCACCAGCGACAACACCGCCACCGACATCACGTTCGCGAGGGTCGGCGGCGTGCCGGCCGTCAACGCCTGGCTGCAGCAGAACGGCTTTGCGCCGGCGTTGAAGCTGAACGCCACCATCCTCGAGGTGTTCCGCAACCGCTACGTCCTGGCCGACCCGACAGCCACCTCGCTCACCGCCGAGGACGTTTACGCGCTTGGCTCGGGCGACCTCGCGTACGGCACCTCGCCGCGCGCGCGGCTCGAGGCCATCCAGGCCGGCATGCAGAAGGCCGAGGTGCAGGCCGAGAACCGGCGGCGGCTGAACGACGTGCCCGACACCTGGCTGGGCGTCATCACGCCGCGCGGCATGGGACGTCTCATCGAAGCCATGGAAACGGGGAAGCTCACCTCCGCCGCCTCGGCCGCGGAGATGAGCCGCGTGATGCGCTGGCAACAATCGGGCGCCCGCCGCCTGCCGCACTTCATCGACGTGCCGGTGGGACACAAGACGGGCGACTTCCCGCCGTCCATCGCCAACGACGTGGGCGTCATCTACACGCGGTCCGGGCCGGTGGTCGTATCGTTCCTGCTGAACGGGATTCGCGAGCCCTACGCGGAGGCCGAGGATCGGATGGGACAGGTGGCGCGGGTCATCGTGGAGTACTTCGACGGACGGTGACGCGGCAGGCGCGGTGGGCCTGCCTCGCCGCCGTTCGCGTGGATGACGCGCTGCGAGCGAAGGCGGGCTGGTGGGCCGGGCCGTCATCCGCCTGATATGCGACATGACCCTGGGCGGGAGTCCCGTCCGGTTCCGGACAGTCTTCGCCCGTGATTGACCGTGGCCGCACGGCGCCCGATGAACACGTCAACGTTTGCGCACCCTCGCCCCTGGTACGGTCATTGCCCTGCGGCTCGTCCATGGGGTCCATCCTGAACGACATTCGCTTCGGCGTCCGGCTCCTGGCCAGGAACCCGGCGCTCACGCTGGTGGCGGTCCTGTCGCTCGGCCTGGGCATCGGGGCCAACACCACCATCTTCACGCTCATCAACGAAGTGTTCCTGCACTCGCTGCCCATGCGCGAGCCGTCGCGCCTCGTCGGCGTGTACACGACCGATGAGCGCAACCGCGACGCCGGCTTCTTCGGCAACGCCAATCCGATGTCGCGGCTGAACTTCGAGGACATCCGCGACCGCAACCAGGTGTTCGAGGGCTTGGCGGCAGCCGGCTTTATCGGGGTGGGCGTGTCGGACGGTCAGGGCGAGCCCGAGCAGGTCTTCGGACAGATCGTGACCGACAACTACTTCTCGCTGCTCGGGCCGCCCATGGCCGCAGGCCGCGGCTTGACGGCAGGCACCGATCAGTCGCCCGGCGCCGCGCCGGAGGCGGTGCTCAGCTACGGCTTGTGGCAGCGTCGCTTTGGCGGCGATCCCGGCATGGTCGGCCGGACCATCACGCTCAACGGCCACGCCTACACGGTGGTCGGCGTCACGGGAGAGGCGTTCCGAGGCACGGGCGCCATCGGTGGGCCGGCCCTCTGGGTGCCGTTCTCGATGTACCGCGAGGCGACGTCCGGGTTCATCCGCGAGACCTGGGACTCGCGGCGTGCCCTAGTGTTCCAGGTCGTCGGACGGCTCGCGCCCGGTGTCTTGCTCGAGGCCGCGGGAGCGAACGTGACGACAATCGCGGCCAGCCTTGCCGCGGATTACCCCGATGACAACCGCGGCCGCGGCGTGGTGGTGCAGCCGCTGGCCGACGCGAGCCTGTCGCCCAACCCCGCGCAGCGTCAGCAGTTCAATACCGCGGGCGCGCTGCTGATGGCCATTGTCGGCCTGGTGCTGCTCGTCGCCTGCGCCAACGTGGCGAACCTGCTGCTCGCGCGTGCGGCGGCACGGCGCCAGGAGATCGCCGTGCGCGTTTCGCTCGGCGCCGGACGTGGCCGCCTCATTCGGCAACTGCTGGTCGAGAGCCTGCTGCTCGGCCTGCTCGGCGGCGCCGTCGGACTGCTTGCGGCTTCCTGGTCACGCTCGGCCCTCATGGCGCTCAGACCGCCCTTCCTGCCTGAGGATGCGCTGGACCTGTCGATGGACTGGCGGGTCCTGCTGTTCACGGGCCTGGTGGCGACCGGCACCGGCCTGTTGTTCGGGCTGTTCCCCGCGCTCCAGTTCTCGCGGCCCGACCTCGCGGTCGAGCTCAAGGACCGATCCAGCCAGCCGAGCGGCGGCCGCGGGCGCGTCACCGTGCGCCATGCGCTGGTGGTGGGCCAGGTGGCGCTGTCCATGGTCGCCCTGATCTGCGCCGGGTTGTTCCTGCGGAGCCTCGGCAACGCCCGGCAGATCGACCCCGGCTTCGACCTGTCGAGACTGGCCGTTCTCTCGTTCGACCTGGCGTCGCGCGGCCTGCCAATGGACGCCGCCGTGGAGCGCCAGCGGGAAATCCTGGAGCGCGCCCGATCGTTTCCGGTGGTCGAGCGAGCCGCACTCGCCAACGCCACGCCGCTCGCCGGTGGGGGCTTTGCCCGCACCGTCTTCCAGGAGGGGCAGGATACCAGCGATCCGCGCGCCGGTCGCTTCGTCCAGATCACGGTGGCCGGCGACGGCTACTTCGGGACGATGGGCATTCCCCTGTTGCGCGGCCGGGACTTCGGCCCCGGAGACACGCCGCAGGCGCCCCAGGTGGTCATCATCAACGAGACGATGGCCCGGCGGTTCTGGCCCGGTGAGGAGGCGATCGGCCGTCGCTTCCGCTTCTCGGGTCAGGACCACCTGACCGAAATCGTGGGCATCGCGCGGGACAGCAAGTACAACTTCATCGGGGAAGACCCCCAGCCCCATCTCTACCAGCCGTTCGGGCAGGCGCCGCAGGCCGCGGTGACCGTGATTCTTCGCACCGACAACCCCGAAGCCGCCCTGGGGGCGGTCCGGTCGGCCGTGCAGCAGATGGAGCCGACCATGCCGTTGACGGGTGTGTTCACGATGCCGGCGATCTTCGACCAGGCGTTGTGGGCGGCCCGCATGGGTGCGACGCTCCTGGGCGTGTTCGGTGTCCTGGCCCTCGTGCTGGCGGCGGTCGGCGTGTACGGCGTCATGGCCTATTCGGTGAGCCAGCGGACGCGCGAGATCGGCGTCCGGCTCGCGCTCGGCGCCAGTGTGGGCCAGGTCCAGCGGCAGGTGCTGCGTCAGGGGTTGCTGCTCACGGGCGCCGGTGTCATCGCGGGCATCGCGGGAGGAGTCACGCTGAACCGGCTGATTGTCGGCTTGATGTACGACGTCAGCCCGTACGACCCGGTGACCCTGGCCGCGATCCCGGCGATTCTGCTGGCGGTCGCGACCCTCGCCATCTACATCCCGGCGCGGCGCGCGAGCCGCGTCGATCCGGTCGTGGCCTTGCGGACCAGCTGATCCCACCTTCGCTCGCCCCGTCAGGCTCCGCGAGCTACGGTGGGCCAGCCCGCCCGCGCCCACCTTCGCTCACCCCCGTCAAGCTTCGCGAGCTACGGTGGGCAGGCCCGTTTCGCACGTGCCCGCACCTGCCCGCACACGGCCGCACCCGCTGAGGTGCTACCATGCGCCGATCCCCGCCCATTGCTCGTCGGTCAATGCCCCAGGAGGTTGTGGTGAAACGTGTAATCCTCGCGCTCGTGCTGCTCGGTGTGACGCTATCGCCTGCGGTGGCGCAGACGATTCCGGAACTGCCCTTTGAATCGGTCCCCGATCCATTGAGCCTGCCCGACGACATCCACTTCGGTGAGATTGCCGGCGTGGCCGTCAACTCGAAGGGGCACGTGTTCGTGTTCTCGCGCGGCAATTCCACCGGGCCGGCCTACATGGCCACGGCCTCGCAACTCCTCGAGTTCGACGCGAAGGGCAAGTTCGTCCGCGAGATCGGCAAGAACTTGTACGCCTGGTCGTACGCCCACGCCGTGCGCATCGACAAGGACGACAACATCTGGATCGTGGACAAGGGCTCGGACGTCATCCTCAAGATGAACCCGCAGGGCCGCGTGGTGTGGGTGTTCGGCCGCAAGGGTGAGGCGTCGCACTTCATGGTGCCGCCGGACTATGCCGCCACGCTGTCGGGCCTGCTGGCCCGCGCTGGTGTAGCCGTGACGCCGCCGGCCGGCGGCAACAACCCGCGCAACCCGGTGCCCGTGCACCGCGACAACGCCTTCAACCAGCCCACCGACGTTGCGTGGGACTCGAAGGGCAACTCGTACTTCACCGACGGCTACGTCAACTCGCGGGTGGGCAAGGCCAACGCCCGCGGCGAATGGGTGGCCAGCTGGGGCTCGCTCGGCAAGGGGCAGGGCCAGTTCGACACGCCGCACGGCATTGCCGTGTCTCCCGCGGACGAGATCTACGTGGCCGACCGCGGCAACCGGCGGATTCAGGTGTTCGATCCCGAGGGCAAGTACATCCGCGAGTTCACCATTGACGTGCCCGTGGATCCGAAGCGCGGCAAGATCACCTACGGGCAGGCCAATCCGGATCTCAAGACCGGCTCGCAGGCCCCCGGCGCGCCCGATGCGCTGTGCATGACGCCCGGGCCGAACCCCGTCCTGTTCGTTGGCGACCTGTATCCGAGCCGCATCTACAAGGTGTCGCTCGAGGGCAAGCTGCTCGGCGTCTACGGGCAGCCGGGGCGCAACCTCGGCGAGTTCGGGTGGATTCACGCCATCGCGTGCCCGTCCGAGAACGAGATCTGGGTCGGCGAGCTGATCAACTGGCGTGTGCAGAAGCTGGTGACCAAGCGCGCCGGCACGCGGTAGCGCAGGTCCGCAGGTTCCACGGACGCCATCGTCATTGCCCGATGGCGAGCAGGTGGTTCCGCGTGCGGAAGAGCAGCATCCCCTCGGAGATGGCCGGCGTCGCCATGGCCACTTCCCCGAGGGGATTCGTCGCCAGCAACTCGTACTGCGGACCCGCTTTCACGACGTACACGTCGCCATCCTCGCTGGTGAAGTAGAGGCGCCCGCTGGCCGCGACCGCCGAGGCCGAGAACCCCGTGGAGCCCTTCCCCATCCGCGCCTGGTAGTGGCGGACCCCGGTTCGCGCGTCGAACGCGCTCAAGACCCCATTGTCCCGGCACACGTAGAGCGTGTCGCCGTAGAGAATCGGGGTCTGCATGTAGGCACCATCGCGGACATAGCTCCAGGCGATGTGCGCGTTCGAGGTCTCGCCGCTCTTCAGCGAGATGTCGCCGGTCGCGGTCGGCCTGATCGCGTAGATGGGCGCCATCTTGCCGTGCGCGTTGGTGATGAACACCAGGCCGTGGCCGGTGATGGGGGTGGGCACCGGGATGTCGCCACCCCCCGTCATGCGCCACACCTCCTTGCCGGTCTCGAGATCGTAGCCACCAATGTGCTTCCAGCCGTTCACGATCACCTGGTCGCGGCCGTTCATCGACACGACGGCCGGCGTGCTCCAGGTAGGGACGTCGGCGCGGGGCGTCCTCCACAGCTCACGGCCCGTACGCACGTCGAGGGCGGCCACGAACGATCCCTTCTGGACATCCACCTGGATGACGACCCGGCCGTTGTGGATGACGGGTGAGCTGGCGAAGCCCCACTGCGCCTCGGGCGCCATGAAGAAACCGGAGTCGAGCGTGCCGAAGTCCTTCTTCCACAGCAGCGCGCCCTTCACATCGTAGGCATACAGGCCTTCGGAGCCGAAGAAGGCCACGATGTGTCGGCCATCGGTGGCCAGGGTCGAGCTGGCGTGCGTCGACTTCGGATGACGTTTGACGATGGGCACGCCCGACTTCGCCGTCCGCTCCCAGCGAAGCGCGCCGGTCGTCTTGTCGAAGCACATCACGAGCCACCTGTGGGTTGTCGTATCGAGCACCGAGCCGATGTCGCCGTAGAGGCCCACCTTCAACTGCGGATCCGGCGTGCCGCTGATGGCGCTCGTCGTGCACACCATGTCGCCCCACACGACGGGACTGGAGTGCCCGAGACCTGCCACCGGCACGCGCCACCTTACGCGGGCGGCATCGGGGACGCTCCACTGCAGGGGAACCGTCGCATCGTCCACTACGCCGCGGGCGGCGATGCCGCGGAAGCCGGGCCAGTCGATGCCGGCGCGCGGGCCGGTCGGCGCCTGAGCCGTGACGCCGATGGCGGTGTGCAAGCTCATCAAGACGACCAGGAACATGCGCATAGCGCTGCATCCTAACGCCGATCAGGGATCAGGGATCAGGGATCAGGGATCAGGAATCAGGGATCAGGAATCAGGAATCAGAAGGCGGGCCCTGCCGCTGAGGCCGGAGGACGAAGCGCAGGGCGTAGATGAGGACCGAAGCGCTCACGAGGCGCGGGCTCTGGAATCAGCTCAGGAACTCGTGCAGCAGGGCGTGGAAGTGGTGCACGCCCTGCTCCTGGCGCGGCGCGTAGCGCCCGCGATCGTAGACGCGCGACCGCAGGTTCCGCTGCACGACCTCGCAGATCTCGCGATCTTCGTCCTGTACCTTGTCGCTGAAGGCGACTCGGCGCGCCCACTCGTCGCTCGCCGGATCCACGCTCTGGTCGAGCGCGAACCACTCGAAGACGACCACCGTGTGGTCCGGGCCGCGCGGCAGCACCACGTTGGTCTGCAGCTGCCCGAAGTAGATGTTCAGCATCATGTTCGGGAACAGCCAGTAGTACTGTGCGGCATCGTTGGCCGCGTCCGGCCGGTAGAGGCGATCCTGGTCGCCGGATGCGGCCCCACGCAGCGGCGCATGCTGGATGGAGTAGTAGCGCTTCGGCTCGACGCGGTACTGCTTGTCGTCGAGCTCCTTGTGCAGGCTCGGGTGCACGAGGGGAATGTGGTACCCCTCGAGGTAGTTGTCGACGTACACCTTCCAGTTGCACGCCACCTCGTACTCGCGCCGGTCGATACAGGTGTAGCTGACCGAGGGGTCGAAGGTCACCCGCGACGGAAGGTCCTCGAGGAAATGCGGCAGCGGCGGCGCCTTGAGGTCGAGGTTCACGAACACCAGCGGTCCCCAGGCGGCCACCTGCACGGGCACGAGGTGCATCTCGTCCGCGGTGAAGTTCCGCGCCTCTTCCATGCCCGGCGTGCGCAACAGCGATCCGTCCAGGCGGTACGTCCAGCCGTGGTACCTGCACTGCATCGTCTGCCGCTTGCCGCACCCCTGGGCCACCGGGCCCGCTCGATGGAGGCAGACGTTGTGGAACGCGCGAAGCGCGTCTCCATCCCTCAGGACGACGATCGCCTCGCCGCCGACCTCGGTGGTGAAGTACTGGCCGCTCTCGCGCACCTCGGATGCGTGGCCAGCCAGTTGCCACGTGCGGCCGAAGACGCGTTCGTGCTCGAGCTCGAGGATCAGGGGATCGGTGTAGAGCCGCGCCGGAATCGTCGACGCGTGCTCGATGTTCAGATCGAAGGGGAAGGGACGGGACACGCGCGCCTACGCCTTCTCGGTCTGATGGATCTTCTCGACGCGCCGCACGTGACGGCCGCCCTCGAAGGACGTGTTCAGGAAGATCCGCAGGATTTCGGCCGCGCGGGCGAGGTCGGTCTGCCTGGCGCCCAGGGTGAGGACGTTCAGGTCGTTGTGCTCGCGCGACAGCCGCGCGCTCTCGATGTCGCCGATGGCCGCGGCGCGAATCCCGGGCACCTTGTTGGCGGTGATGGCCATGCCGATGCCGCTGCCGCACACCAGGATGCCGCGGTCGAAGCGCCCTTCGCTGACCCCCCGAGCCACCCGGGCGGCGAAGTCGGGGTAGTCCACCGAAGACGTGCCGTTGGTGCCGAAGTCCTCGTATTCCACGCCCATGGCGTCCAGCTCGCGCTTGAGCTCGTCCTTCAGTCCGACGCCCGCATGATCCGCCCCCAGGGCCAGTTTCATGGGTGAGATTATAGCGGTCGGCTCGAGGGCGCGTGACGGCGGTAAGATGGGCCCCGCGCGGGTTCACCACATCAAGAGATCAACAGATGCGCAGACGCACCTTGCTCCAGGCCATTGTTTCCACCCTCCCTGCCCTGCCCCTGACGCGCGTGCGCCTGGCGGCCCAGGTGCGTCAGCTCACCCCGGAGGCCGTCGCCATGCTGCGCGAGGTGGCGGCCACCGCACTGCCCGCGTCGCTCGGCGCGGACAGGATCTCGCTCATGGCCGATCGCTTCATCGCCTGGACGCGGGACTACGAGGAGGGCGTCGCGCTGGCGCACGGCTATGGCCACCCTCGCGTCGAGAAGTCCGGACCGTCACCCGTGCCCGACTACGTGGCGCAACTGGCGGCCATCGAGGCAGCTGCCCGCGCGCGCGGCGGCCAGTTCCGCGCGCTGTCCCTGGAGACCCGCCGAACCATCCTGGACGAGGCGCTGGCGACGGCGAAGGTCACCACGCTGCCCGGCCGGCCGCAGGGCCGACACGTGCTCGCGGATCTGATGGCGTTCTACTTCCGGAGCAGTGAAGCCAACGACCTGGCCTAC
>DAIRFN010000386.1:0-4042 GCA_036795065.1 Vicinamibacterales bacterium | reverse complement strand
ACGCCGATGTCCGCGCCGTGCTCGAAGTGTTCCCATCGTTTCTGCATATGGCGGGACGGTCCCGGGGTGTTTCGGCGGCCGCGCGACACACGGCCCCACAAGGTATGCTGCCACAAAGGGGACGCGGCACGCTTTGGAGCGCCCCGCGACGAGTCATGCCGATGTCGAGCGACCCCCAGTCGGACGTTCTCGCCTTTCTCGCCGAACCTGCCAGCTATCCGGACCGGCCCGCGCACGTCGAGCGGATCGACACGCACAGCGCCAGTGTGTTCCTGGCCGGCGAGCGCGCGTACAAGATGAAGCGCGCCGTCCGATACTCGTTCCTGGACTTCTCGACGCCCGAGCGACGCCGTCAATTCTGCGAGGCCGAGGTGCGCCTGAACCGACGGACCGCGCCCGACCTCTACGTCGGTGTGACGGCCGTGACGCGAGAGCCCGATGGCCACCTGGCGATTGGCGGCACGGGAACGCCCGTGGACTGGCTCGTGGTGATGCGACAGTTCCCGCAGGCGCAGCTGCTGGATCGCCTGGCGCTCTCCGGCGACATCTCGCTCGACCTCGCACGGCGGCTCGCCGACAGGATTGCCGACTTTCACGCGGGGGCGGCGCCGACGCCGCACAGGGGCGGGCTTGCCGGCATGCGCGACGTCGTGGACGATAACACGCGCGCCCTCGCCGCGGCCACCGGCACGTTGGACGCGGCCGTCGTACACACGGTGAATGCGGCGTGCGGGGAGGCCGTGGGCCGGCTTGGGCCCCACCTCGAGATCCGCCGCGCCGGCGGGTTCGTCAGGCAGTGCCACGGCGACCTGCACCTCCGCAACATCGTCCTGATTGACGACGTGCCGACGCTGTTCGATGCGGTGGAGTTCAACGACGATTTCGCGTGCATCGACGTGTGGTACGACCTCGCGTTCCTGCTGATGGACCTGCTGGGGCGCGACCTCGTGAGGCAGGCCAACGTGCTGTTCAACCAATACCTGCTGCGCACCAGCGACCTGGGCGGCCTGCCGCTGTTGCCGCTGTTCCTGGGATGCCGAGCCGCGATCAGGGCGAAGACGAGCCTTGCCAGCGCCGGTCTCGAAGCCGACCCCGGCCGGCGGCGCGAATTCGAGTCGCGTGCTCGCGACTATCTCGCGCTCGCGGCCCGCCTTGTGGTGCCGGCGCCGCCGCGGCTGCTGGCCATCGGTGGCTTCTCGGGCTCGGGCAAGTCAACGCTGGCCGCGCACGTCGCGCCCCTCCTCGGCAGCGCGCCCGGCGCGGTGGTCCTCAGGAGCGATGTGCTGAGGAAGGCCCTGTTTCACCACGCGCCCGAGGAGCGGCTCGGTCAGGAGGGTTACCGGCCGGAGGTGACGCGCGAGGTCTACCGCGCCCTGGTCACACGCGCCAAGGACGTGCTGGTGGCCGGCGGAAGCGTCATCGTGGACGCGACCTTCCTCACCCCGGAGTGGCGCGAGGACGTGGCTAGCGCGGCCGCGTCGGCGGGCGTGCCGTTCACTGGTGTCTGGCTCGACGCCCCGCCCGAGCGGATGGCCGAGCGCCTGCGGCACCGCACGCGAGACGCCTCGGATGCCACCGTCGCCGTGCTCGAGCGGCAGATAAGCCGGGAGGTGGGCAGTATCGGATGGATGCGGATGGACGCCACCGCCCCCGCCCCGCAGTTGGCCACCTCCGTGCTGGCGTCCATGCGAGCGTCTCGCTGACCCGCGTCGCCGGCTACCACGCCGGATTCCCGGCATCGTCCTCCCGTCCCGCAGCCCAGGTGGCTCGTTTAGCGGTAGAACCCCGGAAACACGACATCGTCTCGTGGAACGCGAATTGCCTCACAACCCGTTAGCTGGGCATTCATCATGAACCGCACACACCTCATGACGGCCGCCGCTGTGACCGTGGCGGTCTCGACCCTGGCGGGCGTGTCCGCCAGCCGCCAGACGAGGGGACCCACCACGCCACCCCTCGTGATTTCCTCGATGGCTGGCAGCGACCTGTACCAGGCGTACTGCGCGTCGTGTCACGGACGCCAAGGCAGGGGGGATGGGCCGACCGGCCCGGCGCTCAAGTCGCCGATGCCGGATCTGACCACGCTGGCCCGGCAGAACGGCGGCATCTTCCCGGCCGCGCGGGTCGAGGCACTCGTTACGTACGGGGAGGCCCTGCCCTCGCCGGCGCACGGTTCGAAGGAGATGCCGGTGTGGGGGCCCATCTTCCGCGCGCTCGATCCGAACGACACGCGTACCAGCGTGCGCATCGCGAATATCGTGGAGTTCGTTGCATCCATGCAGGCCAGGTGACCCGAGGAGTCCGCCATGATCTCCGCACGTCTCGTTGAGCTGATTCAAAACCACGCTCCCCAAATCACACAGGACGTCGTCAACGACCTGCAGTCGAATCCGCAGACGATCGGGTTCAGGGCGGCGCCACGCCTCGAGTTGGAGGCGCGGATCTTCGAGATCTGCCATCACCTCGGCGACTGGATCGGCACGGCCGCGGAGGGGGCGGTGGAGGCCGAGTTCGAGGACTGGGGTTCCAAGCGGTTTGGCCAGGGCATTCCGCTCAGCCAGGTCATCTACGCTGTCATCGTGCTGAAGCGGCACCTGCGCCGGTACATCCGCGAGCACGGCCTCGTTGAGTCGGCGTTCCCCCGGATCGATGGGGATTACGTGATGCCGATGCACCTCATCAGCCTGCAGGATCTGGACGGGATGATCAGCGAGTTCTTCGACAAGGCGCTCTACCATCTGGCGCGCGGGTACGAGGGCGCGACCATGAAGAAAGGTTGACCGGGAAGGGACGGGACTGGAGCGCGTCATGAAAGCCGCTCTGTGGAGCCTGCTGCTGTTCGCCGCCGTGGCCGGTGCCGTCTACTACTACCGCGCCGATGTCGGCGCGGCGCCGCCGCAGCTCGTGGTCGCCCAAGTGTCGCGCGGGACCATCGTCTCGACCGTCGACGCCACGGGCACGCTGCAGACTGTGGACACCGTCGAGGTCGGCACCCAGGTGAGCGGCACCATCGCCACCCTCGGCGTGGACTTCAACGACACCGTCAAGCGCGGGCAGGTGGTGGCGACGCTCGACCAGGCCATCTTCCTTTCCCAGATCCAGCAGGCCGAAGCGCAGGTGTTCCGGCTGCGCGCCGAGCACGAGCGGGCGCGCGTCCAGGTGCTCGACGCCGAGACGAAGCTGAAGCGCGCGCACCGGCTTGCCGATGAGCAGCTGATTCCCACAACCGATCTCGAAACGGCCGAGGTGAACACCGAGCTGGCGAAAGCGTCGCTCAAAGCAGCCGAAGCCCAGTTGACGCAGGCGGAGGGCGCGCTGGCCCAGACGAAGGTGAACCTGTCGTACACGGTCATCCGTTCGCCGGTGGACGGCATCATCCTGAACCGGAACGTCGATGTCGGACAGACGGTGGCCGCGGGGCTCCAGGCGCCCACGCTGTTCGTCATCGCGCGCAGTCTCGACACGCTCGAACTGGCGGCCAGCGTGGCAGAGTCGGATGTGGGGCTCGTGCGACAGGGGCAACCGGTCAGCTTCACCGTGGACGCCTATCCGCGTGAGACCTTCATGGGCACGGTCCGGCAGGTGCGCCTCCAGCCCACCGTCCAGCAGAACGTCGTGAGCTACACGACCATCATCGACGTGCCGAACCCAGGCGGAGGCCTCAAGCCCGGCATGACCGCCACGCTCGCCATCGAAGTCGAGCGCGCGGACGAGGTGCTGAAGGTACCGGCGGCGGCCCTGAGGTTCCGGCCGTCCGACGAGGTCGTGGCGGCGTACGGTGGCGCTGCGGGAGAGGCTCCACGGGGGGAAACCGTCTGGCAGCTCGCGAACGGCGCTCTTCATCAAGTGCGCGTGCGCACCGGGCTCTCCGACGGCACGACGGTCGCCATCCTCGAAGGCCCGCTCGTGGAGGGCGCGCAGGTCGTCACCAACATCACCACCGCGTCGTCGGCCGCCACGACGGGCACGACCAACAGCTCGCCGCTCGTCCCGACGATGCCGCGCCGGCCGGGCAGCGGCACGCAACGGCGCTGAGGCCGCC
>DAIRFN010000121.1:0-14062 GCA_036795065.1 Vicinamibacterales bacterium | reverse complement strand
TGTCCTGGAAGCTGCGGTAGAACAAGCCGGCCACGAGCAGCACGACGAGCGCCAGCGCCACCTCCGCGGCCATCAACGTCCGGCGCAGCACGCCTCGCGTGGAGCCCGTGGCGGCGCCGCGCAGCGCGCGAAGCGGATCGATGCGCGCCAGGTAGAGGGCCGGGACGAGCCCGCAGGCCAGCGCCGAGCCCACGCCGAGGGCGACCGAGAACACCAGGGTGACCGCGTCCACGCTCGACTGGAACCGGACCGGAAACGCCATGCCCATCAACGGCACCGCACGCATGGCCTCGGTGGCCCACACCGCGAGCGCCGTGCCGAGAACCGCGGCGGCGAGGGCCATGACGAGGGTCTCGAGCAGCAGCAGCCGCGCGACGCGCCAGGGACTGGATCCAATCGACAACCGGACGCCCACTTCGCGCTGTCGCGCATTGGCACGCGCCAGCAGCAGGTTCGCGGTGTTTCCGCACACGGCCAGCAGCAGCACGAACACCACCCCCTGCAGGACGGCCACGCCCTGCACCAGCATCACCTGCGGCCCGCGGAAGGCACGCCAGAACGGCAGCACCTCTGCGCTCACGGCGCCGTTCGACTCCGGGAATCGGCGCTCGAGATCCTGCATGGTCCGATCGACCATCGTCTTCGCGGCGGCCACGATGGAGGATGAAGGCAGCCGGGCGAGCACTGCGTATCCACGCGTGGTGCGGTTGTCCAGTTCCGTGGAGCCCGCGAGCAGCGTCGGGGCGAGGGTCGCGGGGACCCACAGGTCGAACTGCAGCCCCATGATCGTGCCCTGGAACCCTTCGGGTGCGACCCCGACGATGGTGAGCGCGCGGTCGTTGGCGCGCAACGCCTGCCCCACGGCGGCCGGCGCGCCGCCGAGCCTGGCCTGCCAGTAGTCGTGCGAGACGACGACCACGTCGGCCGCGGCGCCGCGCGACATCTCGGACGGTGAGGGGAAACGCCCGGCGGCCGGCGTGAGACCGAGCACCGGGAAGTAGTTGTCCGAGACGAGCAGACCGTACGCGCGTTCGTTGCGCGTGGTCTCGCCCACGTTGAAGGGCACCATGCGGAACGCGACGAGGTCGGTGGTCGAACGAAGCGCGTCGCGGAGGTCTTCGTACTCGGGCCACGACGCACCGGGGCGCGCGCCCGTCTCGGTGCGCGGTTCGACCACGTGCAGGGTCGACGCGGCCGACACGCCCGGCAGGGGCCGGAGCACCAGCGCCTGGACCCACGAGAAGACCGCGGCATTCACGCCGATGCCGACGGCCAGTGATCCCACGACCACGGCCGCCAGCATCGGCATGCCGGCCAGCGCCCGGCACGCGTGACGGAGATCGCTCCAGATACCCTCACCGCTCATCGATGCGCCCGTCCCTTCAGGGTTTCTTCAAGCGTTCAGCGGTCCACTTCATCGGGCCGCGCGACATGCCGATCTCACCCTCGAGCGTGTCGTCAGGCCTGTGGATTCCCGTGATCGTGATCGGCACCATCGTGTGCGAGTTGGCGTCGCCGATCTGCGAGTCGCTGGCCAGCGTGAACGCCCGGTCGGTCACCTCGCCATCCACGGGCACGCGCTGGCCCATGATGTGCAGGGTTCCGAGCAGCACCTTCTCTTTCTGCTCGATCTCCAGCCCCACCTGGTGACCCTCGAGGAGCATCACCCACGTGCCGCTGAGGCTGGGCGCCTCCGCGGCCGGCTCGGACGGCCTGGGCTCCTGTGCAGCCCCTCCGCCTGCCAGTCCCAGCACCAGCACGATCGTCAGCACCCGCACGAGCACGTCGCCGGGGCCGAAGTCCCGGCGCTCCATACGGTCATCCATGGTTCTGCCTCCTGGAGCACGAGGCTAGCAGCGCGTGGGTGAACGGAACCTGAACGGCGCGTTCAGCCAGCGTTCAGCCACGCATACGCTATAACAGGCAGTCTGTGAGGGTCCTCATCGCCGAAGACGAAGGGCGCCTGGCGCGCCAGCTGGCCGAGGCGCTGGCAGGGGCGGGCTATGCGGTCGACTCCGCGGCCGACGGCGAGCGCGCGGACTTTCTCGGGCACACCGAGCACTACGACGCCGTGGTGCTCGACCTGGGCCTGCCGAAGGTGGACGGGCTCACCGTCCTCCGGCGATGGCGGGAGCAGGGCCTCACGATGCCCGTGCTGGTGCTGACGGCACGGGGGAGCTGGCACGAGAAGGTGCAGGGCATCGACGGCGGGGCGGACGACTACGTGTCGAAGCCCTTCCAGATGGAGGAGGTGCTGGCGCGCCTGCGCGCGCTGATCCGCCGGGCGCACCGGCAGCCCGCGCCGCTGCTGCGTTGCGGGGACATCGCGCTCGACCCGCGGTCCGCCGTGGTCACCGTGAAGGGCGCCCCGGTGAAGCTCACCAGCCACGAGTTCCGCGTGCTCTCGTACCTGATGCACCACGCCGGTCGCGTGATCCCCCAGGGCGAGCTCACCGAGCACATCTACGCGCAAGACGCCGAGCGCGACTCGAACACCGTGGAGGTCTTCATCGCGCGGCTGCGACGCAAGCTGGGCGCCAGTGCCATCACGACCATGCGAGGCATGGGCTACCGAATGGAGGAGCGCGCCTGATGCGCCCGCGCTCACTGAAGGCTCGGTTCCTCGTGGGCTCCGTGCTGTGGACACTCGGCCTGCTGGGCGCCTCGCACATGTTCTTCGTGCTGGTCAGCCAGCACGTGCCACAGCTGCTCCGCGTGCAGCACTGGATGGTGCTTGGTTCGCTGGCGCTCGTGTTCATGCTGGGCGGCCTGTCCCAGGTGCGGCGCGGGCTGACACCGGTCAACCAGCTGCGCGGCCGGTTGGGTGCGGTGCGCGACGGACGGGCCCGCCGGATCGAGGGCGACTACCCCACCGAGGTGCAGCCGCTCGTGGACGACCTGAACGCCCTCATCGACCACCGCGAGGACGCGGTGCGCCGCGCGCAGGACAAGGCGGGCAACCTGGCCCATGGCTTGAAGACGCCCCTGGCCCTCCTGGCCCAGGAGGCGGACCAGGTGGAGCGCGCGGGCCACGTCGATCTCGCGGCGGGGATCCGCCAGGAGGTGGAGCGGATGCGGCGGCAGATCGACTACCACCTGGCGCACACGCGGGCGGCGGCCTCGGCCGCCGCGCCCGGCACGCGGTGCCTGGTCGCCACATCGGTCGAGCCGCTGGTCCGGACGATGAGGCGGCTGCACCCGGATCGCGGGGTGGCCGTGCACGTCACGCACATCCCCGCCGATCTCGCCGTGCCCGTCGAGCGGCAGGACCTGGACGAGATGATCGGCAACCTGCTCGACAACGCCTGCAAGTGGGCGCGCAGTCGCGTCGAGGTGAGCGCCACGGCCGCGAGCGACGAGGGCCGCGTGGCCAACGGCGCAGCGCTCGTCGCCATCCAGGTGGCAGACGATGGCCCGGGGCTGGACGAGGGGCAGCGGAATGCGGTGCTGGCCCGCGGCGTCCGCGCCGACGTGGCTACGCCCGGCACCGGGCTGGGCCTGGCCATCGTGCGGGACCTGGCGGAGGTCTACGGCGGCAGTATCGACCTGGCCCGCGCGGAGAGCGGCGGTCTCGTCGCCACGCTGCGCCTGCCCGCATGCTGAGAGAGAAAAGAAACCACGAAGGCACGAAGGAACCGCGAAGATCACGAAGTCTCATTTCAACGTCGAGGGCCTAAGACGACGATCGAGGGCCCGGGGCCGGAGACTCGAGACCCAGCCCTGATGTCTTCGTGCCGCCTTCGTGATTCTTCGTGCCTTCGTGGTCTCTTCCTGTCACCCGTGCGGGCGGGCCATCCGGTCGGGCCGCACCCACGCGTCGAAATCCTGCGCGCTGACGTGCCCCGAGGCCACGGCGGCTTCACGCAGCGTGAGCCCCTGCTCGTGCGCGGTGCGCGCGATGGCGGCGGACCGCTCGTAGCCGATGTGCGGGGTGAGGGCCGTCACCAGCATCAGCGACTGCTGCACGTGCGCCTCGATGCGCGCGCGGTCCGGCTCCAGCCCCTGTGCGCAGTGCGCGTCGAACGAGTGGCACGCGTCGGCCAGCAGCTCGATCGACGCCAGCACGTTGTGCAGAATCACCGGCTTGTAGACGTTCAACTGGAAATGTCCCTGCGAGTTGGCGAACGCCACCGCGTGATCGTTGCCGTGCACCTGCACCGCCACCATCGTCATGGCCTCGGCCTGGGTGGGGTTCACCTTGCCCGGCATGATGGACGAGCCCGGCTCGTTCTCGGGGATGCGCAGCTCGCCGAGCCCGGCGCGCGGGCCGGAAGCGTAGAGCCGCACGTCGTTGGCCATCTTCATCAGGGCGCCGGCCAGCAGGCGAAGCGCCGCGCTCGCCGTCGCCATGGCATCGTGCGCCGAGAGCGCCGCCACCAGGTTGGCGGCCGGCCGGAACGGCAGGCTGGTGAGCTCGCGCAGGTGCGCGGTGGCGCGCGACCCGAACTCCGGATGGGCATTCAACCCGGTGCCCACCGCGGTGCCGCCGAGCGGGAGTTCGTAGAGACCCTCGCGCGCGTGGAGGACCGCGGCCCAGCCGGCGTCGATCTGCGCCACCCACCCGTCAATCACCTGGCCCAGCATGATCGGGGTGGCATCCTGGAGGTGCGTCCGCCCGATCATCACCACCTCGTCGAAGGCGCGCGCCTTCGCGGCCAGCGTTTCGCGCAGCGCGGAGACGGCCGGCGCGAGGCGGTGCGTGATCTCCTCCGCCGCCGCGATGTGCATCACCGCCGGGAAGGCGTCGTTCGACGACTGCCCGAGGTTCACGTGATCATTCGGGTGCACGGGCCGTTTCGTGCCGAGCGGCTGCCCCGCCAGCTGGTTGGCGCGATTGGCGATCACCTCGTTGGCATTCATGTTCGACTGCGTGCCCGAGCCCGTCTGGAACACGACGAGCGGGAACTCGTCATCGAGCGTGCCCGCTATCACCTCGTCTGCGGCCTCCCGGATCAACCGGGCTCTCTCGGAATCCAGCTCGCCGAGGTCGTGGTTCGCGAGCGCGGCGGCCTTCTTCACCAGCCCCATCGCGCGAATCACCGGGCGCGTCCACCGGTGGCGCGCGCGACCGATGTCGAAGAAGGTGAGCGAGCGCTGGGTCTGCGCGCCCCACAGGCGATGGGCGGGCACCTCCACGTCGCCGAGGGCGTCGTGCTCGATGCGGATGTCAGGGGGCATGGGCGCACCTTACTGCCTGGGGCGGGAAGTGAGAAGTGAGAAGTGAGAAGTGAAAAGTGAGAAGCTGGGCCAGGATGCGACGCGCCTCTGTCTGGCTGATCGGGGTGGTCGGGGTCACGGCCAGCGTGCTGGCCGCGCAGGATCAGCCGGCGCGCGTGCCCGACGCGTTCTTCGTCCCGACACGCACGGCCGTCGCCGACGCGATGCTGCAGCTGGCGAAGGTGGCCGCCGCGGACGTCGTGTACGACCTGGGCTCGGGCGACGGCCGTGTGCTGATTCTGGCGGCACAGAAGTACGGCGCCCGCGGCGTGGGCATCGAGATCGACACGGCCCTGGTCGCCAGGGCGCGCGAAGCGGCGCGTGACGGCGAGGTATCGGACCGCGTCCGGTTCATCGAGGGCGATTTCTTCACGGCAGACATCCACGAGGCCACCGTCGTCACGCTCTATCTCTCGACGCTCGCCAACCGGCGGCTGGCCCCGAAGCTGTACCGCGAGCTGCGTCCCGGCACCCGCATCGTCTCGCAGCAGTTCGACCTGGGGGCGTGGGAGGCTGACGCGCGCGTCCGCGTCGGGGGTGCCGACCTGTTTCTCTGGACGATCCCGGCGCGGCCTTAGTGCACGGCGGTGCCGGTCCCCTCCTACGATGCTGGAACGAACTCGATGGTGTTGGTGACCCGCGCGGGCTCTGCGAATCCCTGCACCCACTTCTGCGACGCCTTCGTGTCGTATTTCTCACCGTACGCGGCCGAGACCGCGTCTCGCAGGCGGGCGCTCCGAACCGGCGTCGCGCGGACCTGCACTTCCTGGTCACCGCACTGGATGGTCCCCCGCGGCTGCGCGCGGAACGCACGGAACCAGCCGGTCGACTTGTCGTACCAGGAGCGGGCGAACACCCGTCCGTCCACGACCACGACCCATACGCCGGTATAACGATGCTCGGTGCCGGCGCGCACGCCGATGATCTTCGCGCGCGCGAGCGCATCGAGCCGGGCGTTCGAGAAACGCCGCGCTGCCATCACCCGCCTCTATTGGTCTGGAAATATGCTGGGCCGGATTTCTGCCATATTTGCCTGCCCCGGCATGCCCGTTCGATTTCTCACGGTCCGAATGGCCTGTGAACCGGCGAGTCGAAGGCCTGCCATGAGCGAGCCGACCAACATGAACCGGCCGGCGAGTCGAATGGCGCGCTCGGCAGGGCTCGAACACGCTCGCGGACGCCGCAGGCGGGCGCGGCGTGAACTGGAGCGTGCCCGGCGTAGCCAGTTCACCGCAGGTGAAGTGGCGCGCTCGGCAGGGCTCGAACCTGCGACCCCCAGCTTCGGAGGCTGGTGCTCTATCCAACTGAGCTACGAGCGCATGGAGGCGCTAGGGCTTGGTGCCCTTGTACTGAATCTGCTTCAGGGCTTCCGCTTCCGCCGGCAGCTCGGCCGTGCCGGCCGGAAACTGGTTCACCTTGAGGATATGGGCGATGATGTCGGCCTTTGCGGCCGCGGGCACCGAGGCGGGGTCGCTGGGCGGCATCGAGATGCGGATGCGCTCCATCAGGTCTCCCACCGAGAGGCCTTCCCAGGCCGCCGCAAACTCGGGCCCGGCCAGTCCTGGAGCAAACCCGTCACCGGCCAGGTCGGCCTGGTGGCAGCTCGCACAGTCCTTCTCATAGCCTTCCGCGCCGCGCTTGGCCTGCTCCTCGGTATACACGCCGTCCCACACGGTCTTCTGCTGCGCGCCCGTCTGGGTGGCCGCACCGGCGAGCCACACCACACCCACTGCCATTGCCACTGCTCTGAACGTCATGTGCAAGTCCCTCGCCTGTCAGGATTTTACCGTAAGAACACCGTCCGACGCGGCCCGAACGCGCCAGCCCTACTCGGGCCGCTCCGACAGATGGGGGCGAACGACGGCTTCAATCTCGTCCAGGGCACGGGCCAGGGTCCGCGCCACCAGGGCGCGCTCGTTCTCGGTGAGGGCCGTGAGGGCGCTGTGCATCGGGGTCGTCCGGCTCCTGAGCGCCAGCGTCAGGTGGTAGTCCCGGGTGGGGTCGAGGAAGCGCTCCCGTGCAATCTCCATAAGGGGGATAGTGTAGCTGGCCGAGGCCGGACCCACGGCCGAGATGGGGCGAGTCGCCGGCCGAACAGGTGTTGTGTTTTTCCAGTGACAACGGCGACGACCCGGGGTAGAATCTGCCACCCGCCACTGTAATGTCCAGTTACAGGCGGAGGGGTGAGGGTTTGGCTGTCGGTTAACGGGGGAGTTGAGCTATGGCAGATGCTCGTATCCGCTGGGGCGCGTGGGTAGGCGCGATGGGGTTGGCACTGGTGGCCGCTCCCGCCGCAGCTCAGACACAGCCCGCTACGCAGGTCACGTTCACCAAAGACGTCGCACCGATCTTCCAGAAAGCCTGTGAGTCCTGCCACCGCAAGGACTCGATTGGACCCATGTCGCTGGTGACTTACGAGGAATCGCGTCCGTGGGCGCGGTCCATCAAGGCCCGCGTGGCCGCGCGGCAGATGCCGCCCTGGCATATCGACAAGAACGTGGGCATCCAGCACTTCCAGAACGATCGCTCGCTCACCGACGATCAGGTGGCCACCATCGTGAAGTGGGTGGACGCCGGCGCGCCAAAGGGCGACATGAAGGACATGCCCGCCCCCGTCAAGTGGCCGAACGAGCAGACCTGGAACTTCGCCAGCATCTTCGGCGAGCCCGATCTCATCATCAAGTCGCCGGCCTACAAGATGCCCGCGCGCGCCCAGGATGCCTGGTACAAGCCGGTGGTGCCCACGGGCCTCACCGAACCCCGCTACGTGCGCGCCATCGAGATGCGCCCCGGCACGGTGGCTGGCCGCAAGATCACCCACCACGCCCTGGCCCGCCTCCAGCAGAAGGAAAAGGACGGCGAGACGCCAGCTACCTCGGCACCGCGCGACAGCGAGGATCCGGGTCCCGGCCTCTTCATGGAATGGGCCGTCGGCAAGCAGGGCGAGATCATGCGCGAGAACAGCGGCAAGCTGATGCTGCCCGGGTCGAGCATCGTGTGGGACATCCACTACCACGCCGTCGGTGAGGAAATCACCGACACGGTCGACATGGCCATCTACTTCTACCCGAAGGGCCAGGAGCCGAAGTACCGCCAGACGCTGTCGCTCTACAGCGGCATCACCGGTGGCAACCGCAATCTCGACATTCCGCCCAACACCCTCGCCGTCACCCAGAACTTCCACGTGATGCGCAAGGCCGGCCGCGTCGAGAACTTCCAGCCCCACATGCACCTGCGCGGCAAGGCCATGTCGATGGAGGCCATCCTCCCGACCGGCCAGACGCAGATGCTCAGCATGGTGAGCGAGTACAGCTTCAACTGGCACACCAACTACGTCTACGCCGACGACGCCGCGCCGCTGCTGCCCAAGGGCACCATCCTGCGCATCACGTCGTGGCACGACAACACCGCCAACAACAAGGACAACCCCGATCCGAACCAGTGGGTCGGCTGGGGCGACCGCACGGTCGACGAGATGGCCCATGCCTGGGTGAACATCACCTACATGGACGACGAGGACTTCAAGGTCGAAGTGGAAAAGCGCAAGGCCAAGACCTCGACCACGACCGCTGACCGGCAGCAGTAAGACACCGTTTCCGCACAAGGGGGTGCCCTCACCGGCACCCCCTTGTCGTTTCTGCCGACAAGCCAGGTCCCCTTCCTTCTTCTCTCGGAGTACATCGGATGCACGCGTATCGATCGATTGTCACGCGCACGGGCGCGGCACTCGTGCTGGCCGGAGCCGCACTCCTGGGCACGGGCACGGTGTCGGCGCAGCTGCCGCTCGCCACCATTCGCGAAGCCGGCGAGGCCGTCACGCCCGCATACGAAGGCTGGTATCGCCTGGCCGACGGACGTCGGGCCCTGCTCATCGGTTATTTCAACCGCAACACCAAGCAAGTCCTGGACGTGCCCATCGGGCCCAACAACCGCGTCGAGCCCGGCGGACCGGACCTCGGGCAGCCCACGCACTTCGATCAGCGCCGCGGCTGGGGCGTGTTCACCGTCCTCGTGCCCGCCGACTTCAAGGACAAGATCACCTGGACCATCGTCGCGAATGGCAAGACCTCTTCGATTCCGATGGGCCTGCACGTGGACTACGAGGTCGAGCCCTTCAAGGACGCGGCCATGGGCAACACGCCGCCCGTCATGAAGTTCGACACGGGCGGAAAGACGTACACGGGACCGCCGATCGGCATCGCGAAGGAATTGAGCGCCACCGTCGGCCAGCCCCTGACGCTGGACGTGTGGGTCACGGATGACAACCACAAGGAGCCCGGTTCGCTCCGCCCGGCCACCGCGCCGGCGGCCACGTTCCAGTGGCACAAGCACCGCGGCCCGGGCGACGTGAAGTTCGCCGAGGGGCGTCCCAAGATCGACTTCGACGCCGAAGGCAAGACAACCACCACCGCCACGTTCGGCGCCCCGGGCGAGTACGTGCTGCGCGCCCAGGCCAACGACGCGACGGGCGAGGGCGGCGGCGGGTTCCAGTGCTGCTGGACCAACACGCACGTGAAGGTGACTGTCAAGTAAGGCGACGGGAGTCGAGAACCTCCGAACCTGAAGAGCCGGGGAGCGCTAAGCTTCCCGGCTCTTCGCTTGTACGCTGAGCCCCTCGCCCTCGACGTCCACCACGATGCGGGCGCCGTCGGGGACGTTGCCGAAGAGCAGGAGCTCGGAAAGCGGCTTCTTGATGCTCCGCTCCACCAGCCGCGCCATGGGTCGGGCGCCGAAGGCGCGGTCGAACCCGCGCTCGGCCAGCCACGCGCGGGCGGCGGGCATCAGCTCGATGGTGATGCCGCGCGCCGCCACCATGGCCGCCAGCTCCGCGACGTGCTTGTCGACCACGCGCTCGATCTCCCGCGGGCCGAGGGCATGGAAGTGCACGGTGGCGTCGAGCCGGTTCCGGAACTCGGGCGAGAACATGCGCTCGAGCGCGCCGGTGGCGCGGCCCCCCTCGGCGGCCTCGCCGAAGCCCATCTTGCGGCCGGACAGGTCGCGCGCGCCGGCGTTGGTCGTCATGATGAGGATGACGTGGCGGAAGTCGGCCTGGCGCCCGTGCGTGTCGGTGAGCGTGGCGTGGTCCATCACCTGGAGCAGGATGTCGAACAGGTCCGGGTGCGCCTTCTCGATCTCGTCGAGCAGCAGCACGGCATGCGGCGCCTTCCGGATGGCGTCGATCAGCAGGCCCCCTTCCTCGTAGCCCACGTATCCCGGTGGCGCGCCGATGAGCCGGGCCACCGCATGCTTCTCCATGTACTCGGACATGTCGAAGCGCAGGAACTCCACCTTCAGCACACGCGCGAGCTGCCGCGCGAGCTCGGTCTTCCCCACCCCGGTGGGGCCGGCGAAGAGGAAGCTGCCGATGGGCTTCTCGGGCGCCCGGAGGCCCGAGCGCGCCAGCTTGATGGCCGACGTCACGTCGTCGATGGCCTGGTCCTGCCCGAAGATGACGGCCCTCAACTCGGCGTCGAGCCGCTGCAGCGACAGGCGATCGTCGCTCGACACGGCCTGCACCGGCACGCGCGCCATCTTGGCCACGACCCGTTCGATGTCAGGGACGCCGACAGACACGGATTGCGCGGCGTCACGGGCCGCAGATGACACAGAGTCACGAGCCACAGATGGCGCAGATGACGCGGGATCAGGTGGCGGCGCAGCCGGAGCTGGCACCGCTTCGAGGGACGCTGGAGCCCTGGACGTGACCGCATCCATCTGCGGCTCCATCTGCGCCGTCTGCGGCATCTGCGGCCCCGTCTGTGGCTCCATCTGCGGCATCTGCGGCCCTATCTGCGGCTGCATCGGCGGCTCCCTCCGTGTCTGGAGCTTGGCGTAGGAGCCGGCCTCGTCGATGACGTCGATGGCCTTGTCGGGCAGGTGCAGATCCCGCAGGTGGCGCGCCGAGAGCGTGACGGCCGCTTCGAGCGCCTCGTCCGTGTAGGTGACGCCGTGGTGCTGCTCGTAGGCGCCCTTCAGGCCCTTCAGAATGGCCAGCGTCTCGGCTTCCGAAGGCTCGAGCACCTCGATCTTCTGGAACCGCCGCGAGAGCGCGCGGTCCTTGTCGAATGACTGTTTCACGTCGGCAAACGTCGTCGAGCCGATGCAGCGCAGCACGCCCGAGGCCAGGGCGGGCTTCAGCAGGTTGCCGGCGTCCATGGTGCCGCCGGAGGCGGACCCGGCACCCACGAGCGTGTGGATCTCGTCGATGAACAGGATGGCGTGCTCCTGCTTCTCGAGCGCATCCAGCACCTGCTTGACGCGCTCCTCGAAGTCGCCCCGGTAGCGGGTGCCCGCCACGAGCGCGCCCAGGTCGAGCGCGAAGACCCTGGCGCCCTTCAGGGCCTCCGGCACGTGGTCGTCGTGGATGCGGAGGGCCAGCCCCTCGGCCAGCGCGGTCTTGCCCACGCCCGGCTCGCCGACGAGCAGCGGGTTGTTCTTGCGCCGCCGGCACAGCACCTGGACCATCCGCTCCAGTTCCGCCTCGCGGCCGATCAGCGGATCGATCTGGCCGCGCGCGGCCTTGGCCACCAGGTCCGTCGCATAAGCCTCGAGCGGCTCGCGGGGGCTCGACGTCTCCGGGTCTCCCGGCCCCGTCGGGGCCTTGTCGCCCGCCGGGTGCGAGATGGACCGCAGCAGCGTGAGCCGGTCCAGCCCCTGCTTGCGGAGGAAGTAGGCGGCGTGGCTGTCTTCCTCCTGCAGGAGGAAGACGAGCAGCGCGCCGCTCTCCACCACCTGCGCGCTTGAGTTGGCGGCGTGGACCACGGCGCGCTCCACTACGCGGTCGAAGCCGATGGTCGACTCGGGCTTCACGGCCTTGCGGCCGGGCACCGGCGAGAATGCCCGCTGCAGCACGTCGTCGATGTCGCTGCGCAGCACGGCGACGTCCACGCGCGAGGCCTGCAGGATCCGCAGCGCCTGCGGGTCGTCCAGCAGGGCCGCCAGGAGGTGCTCGAGGCCAACCATGTCGTGGCGGCGGTCGGCCGCCAGGCGAAACGCGCGACGGATGCTCTCGAGCGTCTCAGGGGCGAAGGGTACGGGCTGACGGCTCACGATGACGATCCTTCCGGCTCGGGCTCGAGGGTGACCAGCAACGGGAATTCATGCTGCTCGGCGAGCCGTTGTGTGGCCTGTTGCTTGGTTTCCGCGACGTCGCGCGTATAGAGCCCCGCGATGCCCACACCGGCGTGGTGCACGTGGAGCATGATGGCCCGGGCGTCGGCGGCGGCCTTCTGAAAGACCGTCTCGAGCACCCAGACGACGAAGTCCTGCGTGGTGAAGTCGTCGTTGTGGAGCAGCACGCGCCACAGCTTCGGCTTCTCGACGCGCTCGTCCGCGCGCGAGTCGCTCAGCAGGTCTTCGCGAAACTTCGCGTCAGGCACACTTCTATTTTATCGGGAGTCGGGAGTCGGGAATCGGGAGTCGGAAATCGATCGTCGGCATCGGGGGCGGGACAGACGCACAGGAAGGGACACCTCCAGACGAGCCGGGGACGGCCCGAGTCATTCAGACTGGGCCCGCGACGGCAATCGGTTGGCCCCAACCGACTCTCGACTCCCCGCTCCCGACTCCCGACGCTAACCTCTAACCTCAGCCATCAGCGCCAGCGTATTCCCCTCCGGATCGCCGAAGAAGGCCATCCACAGCTCGTGGTCGGGCAGGCGCGCCACCAGGTGGGGGGCGGTCTTGAAGGTCACGCCCCGCGCGGTCAGTGCCTCGTGGGTGGCGGCGATGTCGTCGACCTTGAAGTAGAGGATCGACCCTGGATGGTCGTACTCGGCGCCGCTCGGCAGGCCGAGCATCAGCCGCGTGCCGCCGCAGTCGAAGAACGACATCGTGCCGGCCGAGAAGAGGAACCTCAGGCCGAGCGCGTCGCGGTAGAAATCGGTCGCCCGCGTGATGTCGTGCGCGTTCATCGAGATCTGGCCGATGGTCGAGAGTGTCATGGTGAGGAGCTCCGCGGCAGTCTATCGGAGACGGTGCGCTGTTGGCACGCGAGGCGTGAGCGAAACCGCAAGACCCACGCCGTCATGAACTTGTAGCCGACGGTGAGGTATCGCGCAGGGTGAGGGCCGGATCCAGGTCGGGATCGACCCGCCAGACGGCCGGACCCGGCTGGGCGCACAGTTCCGCCACCCACGTCAGGAACAGGCGCCGCGGCACCTCGCGGGCGCCCAGCGACTCCAGGTGCCCGGTCGCCATCTGGCAGTCGATGAGCGGCATGCCCCACGACGCCAGCTGCGTCGCCAGGTAGGCGATGGCGATCTTCGATCCGTCCGTCCGGCGCGAGAACATCGACTCGCCGAAGAACATGCGGCCCAGGCACACGCCGTAGAGCCCGCCGGCGAGGCCACCGTCCATCCACACCTCGACCGAGTGCGCGAGCCCCGCGTCGTGCATCGCGGAATAGGCCGCCTGCATCGCGGGCACCAGCCACGTGCCACCGCCCTGCTCGCGCGGCTCGGCGCAGCACCGCAGCACGTCCGGGAAGGCCTCATCGAGACTGACGCGGAAGTCCCGGCGCCGGAGCCGGCGACGGAGCGAGCGCGAGAGGTGCATCTCCGCGGTCGGCAGGACCATCCGCGGGTCGGGGCACCACCACAGGATGGGATCGCCCTCGCTGAACCAGGGAAAAATGCCGTGCGCGTACGCATCGACCAGCGTGCGAATGGAGAGATCGCCACCGGCCGCGAGCAGGCCGTTCGGCTCGCGGAGGGCCCGACTGGGCGGCGGGAACCGCGCACCGGCGGCGAGAAAAGGGATCATGCTAGAATCAGGATTCGCCTCCCGGACGGTGAGTGTAGCTCAGTGGTAGAGCTCCGGATTGTGGATCCGGCTGTCGCGGGTT
>DAIRFN010000011.1:0-36863 GCA_036795065.1 Vicinamibacterales bacterium | reverse complement strand
CGCATTTCAGGGACCCGCGCGCCCTGGCCGAAGGCACGGTGATGCCGAACTTCAACTTCACCACCGAGCAGGCGCAGGCGCTGTCGATGCTGGTGCTGTCGTGGCGCCGGCACGACGTGCCCGCGCGCTACCTGGCGGGCGCGCCACGCACCGACCCGCGCAGCGCCGAGGAGCTGGCGGCCGAAGAGGCGATGAAGACCGGGCCGGGGCGCTGGTTCGTGGACACCGGCTGCTTCGTGTGCCACTCGGTGTCGGCGCTGGGCGTGAAGAGCCCGGCGCAGATCGGGCCCGACCTGTCCACGGCTGTCGAGGACACGCAGAGCCGGTTCGGCATGACCGTGGATGCGTTCCTCGCCAATCCGACCGGGACGATGAGCGTGGTGCTGTCGCGCCAGATCATCCTGACGCCGGAGCAGAAGAAGACGGCAGTCGAGAAGCTTCGCGAGGCGTTCGCCGAGTACCAGCGGCAGCGCGCGGCCGGGACCGCGCCCGCAGTCAGTCACTAGGAGGCCATCATCATGGAGAGTCAGCGCTTGCACGCATGGGCCAGAGTGCTCATCCTCGCCGCGGCGGCCGCCGCGGCCACCCAGTGCACGCCGAGCCGGCCCGCGTCGCGGGCAGGCGGCGCCGCCGTCCAGTCCGACCTCGCCGTGGCCGCGCAGGCGACCTACGTGGCCCCCGGCGACCTCGACCAGTACTACATGTTCTCGTCGGGCGGTCACTCGGGCCAGATCTACGTCTACGGCCTGCCCTCGATGCGGCACCTCTCGACGATCCCGGTCTTCACGCCCTATCCCGCCACGGGCTACGGCTTCGATGACGACAGCAAGAAGATGCTGGGCGAGCTCACCTGGGGCGACGCGCACCACCCGGCGCTCTCCGAGACCAAGGGCGACTACGACGGCCGCTGGCTCTTCATCAACGAGATGAACGGACGGATCGCCCGCATCGACCTCAGGGACTTCAAGACCAAGCAGATCCTCGGCCCGATCCCGAACCTGCACGGCAACCACGCCTCGTCCTTCGTCACGCCGAACTCGGAGTACGCCATGATGGCCACGCGGTTCTCGCGCCCGGTGCCGAACCGCCCGGTCGGCGTGGACCGGTACGCGACCGAGTACAAGGGCATCATCGCCGGCATCAAGATCGACCCGGCCAGCGGCGAGATGTCGCTCGCGTGGCAGCTGCTGATGCCGCCGTTCGACTACGACCTGGGCGACGCCGGCAAGAACGCCTCTGACGGCTGGATGTTCTTCACCTCCTACAACACCGAGCGCGCCACCGGGAAGCTCGAGGTCACGGCGTCGCAGCGCGATCGCGACTACATCGCCGCCGTGGACTGGCGCGCCGTCGAAAGGGCCGTCGCCTCCGGTGCGGGCGACATGATCGACGGCGTCCGGGTGATCGATCCCCAGAAGGTGCCGGGGCTCGTGTTCCTGATGCCGTGCGGCAAGTCGCCCCACGGCGTGGACGTGGCCCCGAACGGCAACTGGATCGTCGGGTCGGGCAAGCTGCAAGGCGTGACGACCGTCTTCAACTTCGAGAAGGTCCAGACGGCCATCAAGAACAAGGACTTCACGGGCGAAGAGGACGGCATCCCCGTCCTCAAGTACGAGTCGATCAAGGACGCCGAGGTGCCGGTTGGCCTAGGCCCGCTGCACACGCAGTTCGGCACCGACGACTGGGCCTACACCTCGCTGTTCGTGGACTCGGCCATCGCCAAGTGGAAGCTCGGCACGTGGGAAGTGGTGGACAAGGCCCCGATGTCCTACTCCATCGGCCACCTGGCCGCGGCCGAGGGCGACACGGTGAGCCCGGACGGCAACTACCTGGTCGGCCTCAACAAGCTGTCGCACGGCCGTCACCTGTCGGTGGGCCCCTCGCAGCCCGAGTCGTCACAGCTGCTGGACATCACCGAGGAGAAGATGAAGCTCCTCTACGACGCGTTCACCGAGCCCGAGCCGCACTACGCGCAGATCATCAAGGCCGACAAGGTGAAGCCCATCGAGGTGTACCCGAAGGAAGAGAACAAGCACCCGCTGGCCGTGTGGGACATCAACCAGGCCGGAGTGACCCGCCAGGGGAACCGCGTGACGGTGAAGATGGTGGCTGTGCGCTCGACGCTGACGCCCACGGACTTCGAGGTGGCGGCGGGCGACCAGGTGACCGTGGCCGTCACCAACATCGAGCAGACGACCGACGAGTTGCACGGCTTCGGCCTGCTCGACTACAACATCAACCTTGTCATCGACCCGGGCGAGACCAAGACCGTCACCTTCACGGCGAAGAAGTCCGGCGTCTTCGCCTTCTACTGCACCAACTTCTGCTCCGCCCTCCACCAGGAGATGCAGGGGTATATGGTGGTGAAGTAACGTAGCGGGAGTCGGGAACCCCTGAGGTGGCCATCATGCAGCGACTCGCGCGGACGAACCGGTTTCTCGATCAGACGATCGACGTCCGGACGCGCCTCATGGTGCTGGTTGCGGCGGCGCTGCTGCTGGCCACCTACTTCCTCCCCCTCTGGAACCTGACGATGTTCGCGCCGCAGTACCCGGACGGGCTGCGGCTCGACATCTACTCGTACACGCTGGTCGGCGGGAATAACGGGCAGGACATCAAGGAAATCAACGTCCTCAACCACTACATCGGCATGCGCGACCTGGTGAACGAGGAGTTCACCGAGTTCCAGTGGATGCCATTCGTCATCGGCGCGCTCGGCCTCCTGATGCTGCGCGCCGTCGTCCACGCCACCGTGGCCGCGCTCGTGGACGTCACCATGCTCTTCGTCTATTTCGGCGCGTTCTCGCTCTGGTCGTTCGGCTACAAGCTCTATCGCTATGGCCACGACCTTTCACCGACCGCCGCCGTGCAGGTGCCGCCCTTCATGCCGCCGATGTTCGGCGGCCAGCAGATCGCCAACTTCGAGGTCTACTCGTACCCCCGGGCCGCCTCCTACGCGATGGCCGGGACCATCGTGCTGCTGCTGGCCGCGCTCGCCTGGACGTGGTGGCAGGCACGGAGGGCCGCGCCGCGCGACGCCATCGCCGGCCCGGCGGGGTCGTGATCATCGCCAGGCTGATTGTCGCGACCGTCCTGCTGCACACCGCCCTGCTTGCCGCGCCGGCGCGAGCCCAGGTCGGCGACGACGCGCTGCCGCCTTCCACGGGCACGCTCGAAGGACGGCCGGACCCCGGCAAGGCCTCACCCCTCCAGGCGCTGATCGACGGTGCGCGCCCCGGCGACCGCATCGTCGTCGCCAGCGGCCGCTACCAGGGCGACCTCTTCATCGACAAGCCCATCACGCTGATCGGCGAGGGCCGGCCCGTCCTGCTCGGATCGGGCAGTGGCAGCGTGGTGCGCGTCCGCGCGAGCGGCGTCACCATCGAAGGCTTCGACATCGACGGACGGCGCGGCGGCGACCTGGGGCGCGACACCGCCGGCATCCACGTGGCCGCCTCCCGCGTGACCATCCGTCACTGTCACGTTCGTGACGCGCTCTTCGGCATCTACCTCCGCGAGTCGGACGATGCGGTGGTGGAGGGGAGCACCATCGTCGGCATCCCCGATCGGCCGCCCGGTGAAGTGGGGAGCGGGATCCACGTGTGGAACAGCCAGCGGTATCGCCTGACCGGCAACCAGATCGTGGGCACGCGCGACGGCATGTACATCCAGTCGTCGTCGAACGGCATCGTGCGGGGGAACCGCGCGCGCGAGCTGCGCTACGGCCTGCACTACATGTTCTCGGACGACAACCTGTTCGAGGACAACTCGTTCGAGACGGGGGCAGCAGGCGCGGCGCTGATGTATTCGGTGCGCATCACGTTCCGGCGCAACCGCTTCATCAGGAACCGGGGTTTCGCGTCGGTCGGCCTGCTGCTGAAAGCCTGTGACGATCTCGTCGCCGAGGACAACCTCATCGCCGACAACGCGCGCGGGATCTTCATCGAAGGCTCCTATCGCAACACGTTCAGGCGCAATATCGTCGCGATGTCCGACGTGGCGCTCGTGATCTACGACTCGAGCGGCGGCAACGTGTTCGCAGACAACGCGTTTGTCGGCAACCTCACGCCGCTGTCGCTCGTGGGACGCCGCACCGACACGCGGTTCGCGGGCAACTACTGGTCGGACCACGGCGAGCCCGACCTCGACGGCGACGGCATCGCCGAGCGGCCCTACCGCCTGTCGAACGTGTTCGATCACCTGCGCGGCAACCTGACGGCGGCGGATCTGTTCGCCCAGGGACTGGCGGCGCGGGCACTGGGCGCCGCCGAGCGGGCGTTCCCGGTGCTGGACGCCGTGCCCGTGGTGGACGAACGGCCGCTCGCGCGGATGCCGCGCCTGCCGGATGTTCCGCAGGTGACGGCCGAGAGCGCACCCACGGCCCCGCCTCCCGCCGCGCCCTTCTGGCCGGCGGCGATGGTGATGGCCGGCGCGCTGGTGCTGCTGGCCGGCGGGCGGTCGCCGCTCGCCAGGCGCGCGCAGGCGCACGGAGGTGCCGCGTGATCCGCTACACGCGCTTCACCAAGGTCTACGGCCGCCACACCGCCGTCGACGCGCTGACGGTGGACGTGCCCGCCGGCAGCGTCGTCGCGCTGCTCGGACCGAACGGGTCGGGGAAGACGACGTCGATCAAGGCCGCGGCCGGGCTGGTACGGCCCACCTCTGGCGACGTGCGCCTTGGCCCGGAGGGGCTGCCCGCCACCGAGGCCGTGGCCCGGCGCGTCTGCTCGTTCCTGCCGCAGCGCGTCTCGTTTCCCGACGCGCTGACCGGGCGCGAGGTGGTGGAGTTCTATCGGCGGATGCGGGGCGTGCCGGGTGACGCGACCGATCGGGTGATGAAGTTCGCGTCGCTCAACGGCGCTGGCAGCCGCGCGGTCGGCACCTACTCCGGCGGCATGACACAGCGCCTGGGCCTGGCCGTGGCCATGCTGCCCGACGCCGAGGTGCTGCTGCTCGACGAGCCGACGGCCGCGCTCGATCCCGATGGGTTGTCGGCCTTCTACGAGCTCGTCGAAGCGCGCCGGCGCGCGGGCCGCACGGTGTTCTTCAGCTCGCACCAGCTGGGTGACGTGGAGCGTCTCGCGGATCTCATCCTGATCCTCATCGAGGGCCGGCTGGCGGCGACACTCACGTCGAGTGAGCTGGCCGCGCGGCTGTCGGACCGCGGCGTCATGCGCGTGCGCCTGGCCGAGCGAGGCCCGGCACTGCTGGAGCGCGTGCGCACCCTCGCGCCCGAGGCCAGTTGGCTGGCCGACGATCTGCTGGTCCCCGGGCCAGCGAGCGTCCGCCTCGAGGCGCTGGACGCCATCCGCGCGGCCGGTGGGGTCATCGAGGGCTTGAGCGCCGAGGAGGGCCGGCTGGACGAGTTCTACCGTTCCATCGTGGGGGGCGCGTCGTGACGAGGCTCGGCACATTCGTCCTGCTGGCCGTGGTGGGCGCGGCCTGTGCGGGAGGGCCGCCCGCGCCCGTGGCCATCGACGTCGTCAACGACACTTGCGCGCACTGCCGCATGGTGATCTCGACGCGCAACACCGCCGCCCAGCTGCTGGCGCCTGGCGAGGAGCCTCGGCTCTTCGACGATCTCGGCTGCCTGCAGAGCTCGCTCGAGGGCACTCCGCCACCGGCAGGCACGGCCATCTTCGTGGCGGATCATCTGACCAGTGAATGGCTGAGGCTCGAGGATGCCGTGCTCACCGAGGTGCCGGGCCTGCAGACGCCCATGGGATCGGGCCTCGTGGCGCATCGCACGGTCGAGGAGCGCGACCGCGATCCGTCCACGCGCGGCGGACGGCCTTACGACACATCGATGCTGCTCACGGGGGGACGCCCATGATGGGACTGGTCTGGCTCTGCGCGCGACACGAGCTGCTGCTGGCGGCCCGGTCGCGCTGGCTCCACTGGTTCGCGGTGGTTTTCGCAGGGCTCGCGCTGCTGGTGGCCGCCTCGGGCTACGTGCTCACGGGCGGCTACGGCCTGCAGGACTTCGCGCGGACGGCGGTGTCGCTGGTGCAGCTGGTCCTGCTGATCGTGCCTCTGGCGGCGCTGATCTTCGGATCCCTGACGCTCTCGCCGGATCGCGGCGCCGCCGAACTGCTGTACGCGCAGCCGGTGCCGCGCTGGGCCATCCTCTCGGGGCGGGTAATCGGACTCTTCCTGGCGCTGGTTGCAGCCGAGCTGCTCGGCTTCGGCGTGGCGGGATTGACCGTGCAGTATTACAGCGGACCGACCGGCGCCTCGCAGTTCCTCGTCGTCGTGGGGCTGTCGATGGCGCTCACCGCCGTCTTCCTGGCCATCGCGGCGGCGCTGGCGAGCGGCGCGCCCGGCCGCCGCGCGCGCGCGCTGGCGATGTCGCTGGTCGTCTGGTTCGTGGCGGTCATCCTGTTCGACCTGGCGGCGCTCGGCGTGGCGTCGCTGCTGAAGTCGGGCGCGGCCTCGCGCGTGCTGATGACCGCGGCCCTGCTCAACCCGGTAGACGCTGGGCGTACGGGCGCCTACCTGGCCATCGAGGGCACGTCGGCCTTCGGCAGCGCGTCGCTGGCGCTGCTGCGCTTCGCCGGTGGCGAGCGCGCGGTGGCGGCCCTGGTCGCGACGTCGCTGCTACTGTGGACGGCCGTGCCGGCATGGATTGCGGCGCGGCGGCTGGCTCGGGCGGATCTTTAGGGTCTTGGGTCTTGGGTCTTGGGTCTTGGGGTCCGGGATCGTCGAATCCCCCAATCCCCCCAATCCCCCCATTCCCCAATCACTCAATCACTCAATCACTCAATCACTCAATCAACAATGAATCGCTCAATACCCCAATCATCAATCAACCGATAAATCGCTCAATCTGCAATCGCCAGTCGCTCAATAGACGCGCCGTCGCCGCGGGGTCAGGACGCGGCGACGGCCTCTATTTCGGCCCGGTCGAGGATGACGAACCCGTCCTTGCCGGTGTGCACCACGTTCTCTCTCTCCCATCGCGACATGATGCGAATGCAGGTCTCGATGGTCGTGCCCGTGAGATCCGCGAGCTCCTGGCGGTGCAGGGGCATGGGGACGAAGGTTCCGCCCTGTTCGTCGCGCCCCATCCGCTCGGCGAGCTTCAGGAACAGGCGCGCGAAGCGGGTCTCCACCCGCCCGCCGGTGAGCTCGGCGAGGCGACGCGTGAGCTCGGCGATCCGGATGGTGAGCCCCGACAGCAGCCCGCGCACGAGCGCCGGGTGCTGCTCGAGCAGCCGGTAGAAGTCCCTGGTCTCCACGCGGACGCAAGTGGTGTCCTCGAGCGCGAGGGCCGAGGCGGGGAACGGGGCGCCCTCGTAGACGGCCACCGCGCCCAGTGGATCGCCGGCGCTGAAAATCTCCAGGATGATCTGCTTCCCCGACGCCGTCGACTTGTAGATCTTCACGCGGCCCTCGACGATGACGAGGAAGGCGTCACCGGGATCGCCTTCCCGGAAGATCTCCTCGCCGCGCGGGAAGTGACGCAGCCGCGCGCACTCGCCGATCCGGGCCCGATCGGCCGGAGACAATCGACGAAACAACGGGACGCGACGCAGGACCTCTTCTGTGGGCTGGCTCGACACGGAGGGAATCATATGTGAGGAAGGCAGAAAAGGCGCCTTGTGCCTTCCTCAGCCCAGCTGTCGCTCCACTTCGAGGGCCTGTGGGAACAGCACCTCGTTTTCGAACCGCACGTGTTCCGCCAGCGCCGCATCCAGCGAGGCGAGGGCCTCGTAGGCGCGCCGCCAGGGCTCGCCCGCATCCGCCGGCAGCGCGAGTCCGGCGGTCACGGCGCGCAGGCGGTCGAGCAGATCGTGCAGGCGGGCGTGCTCGACCTCGAGCAGGCGCACAGGATTGAGGACGCTGGGGAACGGCAGCGGCGGCCGGGGCTGGCCGGCCCGCGCGGCCTCGGCCAACGCCACCAGCGCGGGGAACAGGATGTTCTCTTCCTTGGCGAGGTGCAGCTCGAGGAAGATGGCGAGGTCCTCGTACTGTTCGATGACCTGCGGCGCAGGCGGGCCGTCGTCCGAGAGCTTTCTCAACAGGTCGGCGACCCGCCGCACGTCGAGCCTGAGCTCGTGATGCCGGCGAGCAGCGGCGTAGTCACAGAGCTCGTCGAGCGCCAGCGGTCGTCCGTGAGGTGAGGGCATATCGGCCATGCACACCCGCGCAAGTCGTAGCGTAGGCCCGCCCCTGCGGCCTGCCTATGACGACCGTCATACCTCCCTGACATCCTGGTGCGCGACGTCCTGCGGCCGGTGGTGGAGAATTTCCGAGAGGAAGTTCCGCACGTAGAGACGGAAGACGGCGACCTTCCCCATGGCGTTGTAGCGGCGGGCCGAGGTGTAGAGGAAGCACCGCGGGCGAAGGTCCACGCGGCCGACCTGGAACAGGCGTCGCCCCACGTTGGTGTCCTCGCCGTGGAACTCGATGCGCGTGTCGAAGCCCCCGATCTGTTCGAGCGCCTCTCGACGCACGGCGAAGTTGCCGCCGTAGAACACCACGCCGATGCGGAGCACGTGCTTGACCAGCGCGTGTGTCGCGGGCGCGACGGTCAGGTCGTACACGCGAATCAACAGGCGCCCCCACCAGTCCCAGTCATAGAAGCGGTACGTGCCGGACATCGCGATCAGGCCAGGCGTACCGGCGAAGCACTCCTCGACCTGCCTGAGCCACTCGAGGGGCGCACGGCAGTCGGCATCCACGTACACCAGCAGGTCGCCACGCGCCTCGAGCCGCCCGCGCTCCCGGGCCACGACCAGGCCCTTGCGCGGCTCGTCGACGACGCGAATGCCTGGCACCGCGGCGGCGACCGCGCCCGTGGCGTCGGTGCTGGCGTTGTTGATCACGAGCACCTCGTCCGGCCGGCGCAGCTGGGCGAGCAGCGAATGCAGGCATCCGGGAAGCAGCGCCTCCTCGTTGTGCGCGCAGACGATGACGCTGATGCGGGGCCGTGGCAGCGCGCCGGAGCCCCGGGCGGTCAGGCGGCCTGCCATGCCCCCGGCCTGAACAGCGTGATGGCCACGTCCACGTTGTCGCAGAGCGCCCGCCGGATCGCCGGCCAGTTCTTCTCGGCCCGGATGAGCGTCTTCCACGAGTAGAGATGCTTGGCCTTGTGGAAGTCGCTGTTGGCGATGTAGGGGAAGTGCTTCAAGCTCGTCACCGAGAACAGGTCGTCGCGGTTGGCGGCCTCCCACACGTCCACCAGGTGCGCCAGCGCGCCGCGGTTGTCCCACAGGTAGCAGGTGCTGATCTCGATGCGCCGTGTGGTGCGGTGATGGGGATGGCACGCGATGCTGAGCGCGTCCTGGCGGCGGATCTCGCGCAGGATCTCCACCGCCGGCTGATCCGCGCTGATGTAGCGCTTGATGTCCAGCGCGATGATGTGGGCGTTCTTCTTCCCCTTGCCGTTGATGTTGTTCTGCGTCACCTCGGCGCCGGGGATGACCAGCAGGTTGTACTTCCTCAGCGCCCGCTCGCCCTCTTCACGGATCTCGTCCAGGTACTCGTCGAAGCACGGCTCCTTCACCCCGAACGAGCGCGTGCCGAGCGTCGCCAGCCGCCCGATCCGGGCGAGCAGGTCCTTCTTCATCAGGATGTGATCGGTGATGGCGATCACGTCGAACTTGCCGGTCTGACCGTAGAGATCAACCACCTCGCGGATGGTGAGACGGCCGTCGCTCCAGCGTGTGTGCACGTGGAAGTCGCACAGGAGGAACGGGCCGTATCCCGGCATCGATCCGATGGTATCCCGCGCCTGTGACGGCCGCGTGCCAAAGCGGCGACGACGGCATCACGTCCACGGGAACACGCCCGCCTTCGCGGCACCGTCGCTCCGGTGAGGCCTCGCCGGGGGCACCTTTTACACGTCGATGTCGCCGTCGTTGTCGGTCTGTCACGGGCGGCAGCCACACTCCCGGGCACGGCACCAGATGCGTCGCATCGCGGGCCGGCATCGTCACTCAGGAGAAGGCATGAAGAACACCACCGTTTCCCGTCGCAATTTCATCCAGCTGGGCGCCGCCGTGGGCGGGGCCATCGGACTCGGCTTCACCGAACTGGGCGGCGTGCGCGCCGACGTGCCGCAGTATGGAGGCACGATCCCGGGGTTTGGCCCCCTGCAGCCCACGGCTGCGGCGAACACGGGCGAAGTCCTGCTCGCATTGCCCGAGGGCTTCAAGTACAACGTGCTGATTCGCAACGGCAACATCATGACGGACGGCCGGCCGTTCCCGAGCAATGCGGACGGCATGGGCGCGTTCGACTACAACGGCATGGTGCGCCTCGTCTGCAATCACGAGCGCGGCGCCGGCACGCCGATCGGCAGCCAGCCTTACGACGCGCAGGCCGGCGGCGGCACGACGACCCTGACCCTCGACCCGGCCACGCGCCTGCTGACCGAGAGCTTCGTCAGCTCGAGCGGTCACGTGCGGAACTGCGCGGGCGGCATCACCCCCTGGGGCACGTGGCTCACCTGCGAGGAGAGCAACCTCGGCCCCTCGGCCACGCTCGGCCGCCAGCACGGCTACATCTTCGAGGTGCCGGCGGCGGCGTCGGTGGAAACGCCCGCGCAGCCCCTGGCCCACATGGGCCTGCACTATCCAGAGGCCGCCGTCGTCGACCCGAAGACCAGCATCGTCTACATCACGTCGGACCGCGGCCCCTGCGGCACGTTCCGCTTCGTGCCCAGCGTGCCCGGCGACCTCACCCGTCCCGGCCGCGTGCAGATGCTGGCCATCGAGGGGATGCCTCAGTACGACACGCGCACGAACCAGCAGACCAAGGTGAAGCTCCCCGTGACCTGGGTGGATATCGACGATCCGAGCAACGAAGCCGTCTATCGGACCAACGCGCTCTATACCTACCAGCAGGGACTCGCAAAGGGCGGCGCCACGTTCTCGCGCGGTGAGGGCGCCTGGTACACCCGCAACCGCGTCTTCTTCGCGTGCTCGAACGGCGGCAACGCCGGCCTCGGGCAGATCTTCGAGCTGCACCTCAAGAACAATGACGTGCAGGAGCTCGCGCTCCTGTTCGAGTCGACGGACGTGGCTGCGATGGGCGCGCCAGACAACGTCTGCGTGTCGCCCAGCGGGAACAACCTGATCATCTGCGAAGATGGCAGCGGCGCCGAGTACCTGCACCTGCTGCGCCGGAGCGGCAACCAGATCTATCGCCTGGCCGAGAACATGTATCCGGGTCAGACCGGCAGCGAATGGGCGGGCGCCTGCTTCAGCCCCGACGGCCGGACCCTGTTCGCCAACCTGCAGGGCGCCAGCGTGATGTTCGCAATCTGGGCGGACCGGAATCGCTGGGCCTCCATCACCTAGCTGTCCCGGGAACACGAGGGACACGAAGGGGTTCGTGTCCTTCGTGTTCTTCCTGTTTCCCTACAGGCCTATCGCCGGAAGAGCGCCGCGATGATCGACAGGACGATGCTGATGAGGATGGCGGTGGCCAGCGGGAAGTAGAACCGGAAGTTCTCGCGCTCGATGACGATGTCGCCGGGCAGGCGCCCCAGCCAGGGAATCCTGCCCCCGAGCGACAGGAGCGCGCCCACCACGATCAGCGCGCCTCCGAACAGCATCAGCGCCCGACCAAGATCACCCATCGGCAACCCTACTCCTTCTCCCCTTCCAACAGCGGAACCCCGGCCGCGCCCGATCCGATCAGGCCCGTCTCCGAGTAGATCCGGAGCTTGTCGCGCGTGTCGATGATATCCAGGTTCCGCATCGTCAGCTGCCCGATGCGATCCTGAGGCGTGAAGAACGCCTCGCCCTTTTCCATCGTCAGCCGTTCCGGCTTGTAGGTGAGATTCGGGCTCGTGGTGTCGAGCAGCGAGTAGTCGTTGCCACGACGGAGCTCGAGCGTCACCTCGCCCGTCACGGCGCGCGCCACCCAGCGCTGGGCCGTTTCGCGCAGCATCATCGATTGCGGGTCGAACCACCGGCCCTGGTACAGCAGCTTGCCGAGACGGCGCCCGTTGGAGCGGTACTGCTCGATGGTGTCCTCGTTGTGAATGCCCGTCACCAGGCGCTCGTAGGCGATGTGGAGCAGCGCCATGCCCGGCGCCTCGTAGATGCCGCGGCTCTTCGCCTCGATGATGCGGTTCTCGATCTGGTCGCACATGCCGAGGCCATGGCGGCCGCCGATGACGTTGGCCTCGGTGAACATCGACAGCGCGTCGCTGAAGGTGTGGCCGTTGAGCGCCACCGGGTGGCCTTCCTCGTAGCGCACCGTCACCGTCTCGGGCTTCACCGCCACATCGTCGCGCCAGAAGGCCACGCCCATGATGGGCTGGACGATGGAGATGCTCTTGTCGAGGAACTCCAGGTCCTTGGCCTCGTGCGTGGCGCCCAGGATGTTCGAGTCGGTGGAGTACGCCTTCTCGACGCTCATCTTGTACTCGAAGCCGTGGGCGATCATGTACTCCGACATCTCCTTGCGGCCGCCCAGCTCGTCGATGAACCGCTGGTCGAGCCACGGCTTGTAGATGCGGAGATTGGGGTTGGCCAGCAGGCCGTAGCGGTAGAACCGCTCGATGTCATTGCCCTTGAACGTGCTGCCGTCACCCCAGATGTTCACGTCCTCGTCGCGCATCGCAACGACGAGCATGGTGCCGGTGACGGCGCGGCCGAGCGGCGTGGTGTTGAAATAGGTGGCGCCGGCCGTGGAGACGTGGAACGCGCCGCACTGGATGGCCGCCAGGCCCTCGGCCACGAGCTGCGGGCGGCACTCGACCAGGCGCGCCTTCTCCGCGCCGTATGTCATGGCCTTCTTCGGGATGTCGTCGTAATCCTTCTCGTCGGGCTGCCCGAGGTTGGCCGTATAGGCGTAGGGGATGGCGCCCTTCGCGCGCATCCAGTGCAGGGCGGCGCTGGTGTCGAGGCCGCCGGAAAACGCGATGCCGACTTTCTCGCCGGCGGGAAGGCTCTGGAGGATGTTGGCCACGTGGGTGCTCCGAAACCATTGATCATACGTGATCGGGGCGCCGACGGCGCGGGCTCACTCGCCGAGGAACTCGCCGAAGCCCTTGAACCCATCCACGTGATCGCACACGGCCTTGATGGCCATCAGCAGCGGCACCGCCAGCAGCATGCCCGGCACACCCCACGCCCAGCTCCAGAAGGCGATGGCCAGGAAGATGGCCACGTGGTTCAGTGACGCCGCGCGGCTGATGAAGTGGGGGGTGATGAACATGCCCTCGATGGTCGTGATCACCAGCGACGCGCCCGCCACCATGGCCGCCCCTTCGAGGGTGCCGAACTGGAGGAAGCCCACGGCAGCCAGCACCACCGCCACGACCAGCGCGCCGAAGTAGGGCACCAGGTTCATCAACCCGGCGAACAGCCCCCACGCGGCCGGCTGCTCGACGCCGAGCCACCAGAGCACGAGCCACGTTGCCACCGCTACGAGCGACGAGGTGATCAGCTGCACCCAGAGGAAGCTCTGGATGCGGCGCGCGATGTCGTTGAGGATGCTGACGGTCACCCGCTTGGTGCCGCGCGTTTCCATCTGCCGCACGAGCTTCCGCTTGAACGAGTCGTCCTCGTTCAGGAGAAAGATCGTCAGGAAGAGGATCGTCACCAGCTGCCCGATCATCCCGATGGCCCCGATGCCGCCGGTGACCAGCCAGTCCGATACGCGGATGGGCTGCTCGATCTCCACACGCGTCACCCCCGGGCGCCGCTCCGCCGGCCCCGTCGCCTCCGCCGCCGCCGAGTCGATGGCCTTCGCGGCCGCCTGCACGCGCTCGAGCGCCGAGTCGGGCGCCCCGCCCCGCGCGCGCCGGAACGTCGCCCGCAGCTTGGCCGCCCCGTCAGGGATCTTGGCCACCACCGCGTCCACCTGGGGGTACAGGGCCACGGCCCCCGCGCCCACGCCGGTGACCAGCGCGACCACCACCAGTACCGCCGCCAGCGGTCGGGGCACGTACCACCGTGTCAAGAGGCTCACGATTGGGTTGAGCGCGTAGAACAGCAGGAGCGAAAGGACGACCGGCAGCAGCACCGGCGCCGCGAAGTGCAGGGCGGCGATGGCCGCGCAAACCGCCAGCACCCGCAGCGCGGCCGTGGCGCCGCGGAGGGGGGCGCTTCGGACATGAACCCCGCTCTCCCTCACCGGAGTGTCCGACGTGGTCGGCGGTGGGGGTGTCGCTCGCTGCGTCATGAGGTCGGCGCGGTCCACGGATGATACCGGAGCTTCACCGCAGGACTTCATCGAGCGATCGGCGCGGCGTGTGCGCGCGCGGCCCCGCCGCGTGGCCCAGCCGGAAGGGCTGGAGGGGCACGCCGAAGTGTTCCGGCAGCAACGCCGAGAGACCGTCGCGGGTCTCGTCCAGTTGCAGAATCTGGCTCACCGGCTGCAGGGCGAGACCACGGAGGGTGGCGGCGAGGTAGAGCCGCTCGAGGACCTGCCCCACGCGCACCTGCGCCAGCCTGGTGCCGGCCGGCGCGCAGATGACGCCCAACGCGGGCGAGCTCATCAGCGCCTTGTGGTCCGCCTTCGAGAAGCTCGAAACCGGCATCAGGTGCGAAACGGCGAAGCGGCCCAGCGTGGCGAGCAGCCACGGCGTGCCGAACGCGCCGGTGCCGATGATCTCCCCCAGCTCGTGCCGATACTCCGGGCTCGACAGCAGGATCGCGTCGGCACGCATCACCAGGGCATCCACCTTCGCGCGGCCCTCGTCGTCGGTGATCCAGTGCAGCCGCAGGCCCGGCTCGGTGCACGACTCGCACAGCAGTCCCAGCTCCTCGCGAGGCACCGGCGTACCGTCGTAGACGCCGTGGTTCGTGCGACGCCGCGTCAGAGCGTCGAAGCGGGGGTCCGGGGTCTTCCCGGCCAGCCCGCCCGGCTCGAACCGGACGCGCACGACCGGCGTGTCGTCATCCACTCCCGACAGGTAGTCGGCGGCGGTGTGGTACCCGAAGTGCGTCGCGGCAATCAGGAGGTTCTCGAGCGCGCACCCGAGGCTGATGAACATCTCCCGCTGATCGGCGTCCGCCACCCGCTGCCAGCGCTCGAGGTCGAGGTGGAGCTCCACGTTGCCGTCGGCGACGCGAAACCGCCAGGGCTGGGTATTGCGGGTCGAGGGCGCCAGCAACGCATAGCGGACGAGGAATCGAAGCCGGTCGGCGTCGCTCCCGTGTCGGGGGAAGTCATCAGGGCTGATGTCCCAGGGGCTGGGGGGGAGAGGAATGACGTCCATGGCGGTCCTTGCCGGACACTGCGTGCAAAAAGGCGGCCGACAAGTTACGGGCCGAAAGGCCGAGCAGGTGACGCAACCTGTGCCCTCGGGCTGCCCAATGCCGGAAAGTCGGCGCCCTCCCCGTCGGTCTGACGGCCGTCATAGCCGCCGGGGCCGGACAGTGGCACGATGTGCGGATGGATCCACTCGCAGGATCGTCGTGGAGCCAGCCGGGGACCGTCGCGGGATTCGTCAAGTCGCCCCCCAACGATCGGCTGCTGCGCGTCGCCGCCGACCAGTTGAGGCGGATGGGGCCTGGGGTCGCCGTGGACATCGGCTGCGGCGCGGGACGCAACGCCGTGCCGCTCGCGCGCATGGGATGGAAGGTCGTCGGCACCGACCTCTCCTGGCCCATGCTGGTCGCCGCCGCCGAACGGGCGCGCGCGGAGCCCGGAGACGGGGCGCTCCTGGTGGCCCTGGCCCCCATGGAGGCGCTCCCGGTCCGCAGCCGATCGGCCGACCTGATCGTGGCGCATGGCATCTGGAACCTCGCGCCTTCGACGACGGTCTTCCGCGCCGGCGTGCGAGAGGCGGCGCGGGTGGCCAGGCCGGGCGCGCTCTGTTTCGTGTTCACCTTCTCCCGGCACACGCTGTCGCCGGAGGCGACACCCGTCGCAGGCGAGCCGTTCGTCTTCACAGATTTCTCCGGCGGCCCGCAGTGCTTCCTCACCGCTGCCGAGCTGCTGGCGGAGATGGATGCGGCGGGATTCGTGCCAGATCCCCAGGTGCCGCTCATCGAGCACAACCTGCCCAGGCCCGGCGCCATGAGGAGCGGCGCGCCCGTCATCTACGAAGGAGGATTTCGTGTCAAACATCCCGGCCGCTGAGGCCCTGTCGCTTGCCAGCCTCATCACTCCCACCGAGCAGGGCATCGCCAGCCGCATTCTCGCGAAGACCGGCGGCGGCAACCTCACGCTCTTCGCCTTCGACCAGGGGCAGGGGCTGAGCGAGCACGCCACGCCCTTCGACGCGCTGGTGCTGGTGCTCGACGGCGAGCTGACGCTCACCATCGGCGGCACCCCCGTCAGGGCCGTGCCCGGGACCATCGTCCGCATGCCGGCGAACGTGCCGCACGCGGTGGATGCGCCCGTCGCGGCGCGCATGCTGCTGGCGATGCTCAAGGAGCCGAAAGGCTGACGGCGCGGGCGGACACGGCGTATCGCCGCTCGGCGTCCGCCTTGACCAGGGCGAGCGCACGATGCCGGATGAGGAGGATGCCGGCGGAGAAGACCGTCCAGTAGCGCCGGAACCGCCGGCGGGCCTCGGCGTCGGTCGTGACGACGAGGGTGTCGGTGCGGAAGAGCGAGGCGGCGGGGCCGCGCGGCTCGACAACCAGCGTCCAGACGATCTTCACGTAGCCGGGCTCGTCGAACGCCGCGAACCCATCCGGCGCCAGGCTGCGGAACGTCACGTCGGCCAGCCAGGGCTGGGTGACCGCACCCATGACCAACGCCCGGCCCGGCTCCTCGGCCAGCACGCCCCAGCCGATGCCACGCATTTCCTCGATGAAGGTGCCTGGTCGTGCGGTCGCCGGCGCCGCGTGGGCGCCCATCAACCACTCGCGGCCCTTGAAGATGGCCTGCACGACGTCCGAGCGTCGGAGGTCCATCTCGAGCGCCGCCGCGAACGTGATGTCGGCGGGCGCTGCCACGCGCACTTCGTGCCGCTCGGCCACCTCGCACACGGGCATGAAGGGTTCGAGCAGCGGGTCCGCGGGACGGCTGGGCACACGGCCGAATCGGAACCAGGTTCGCGCGAGGTATCCCAGGCCCACGACCGCGCCGAGTGTCACGACCCCGGCAACCACGCGCCGAACGGCGAATCCGGATCTAGCGGGTGGCATATTCGTATTCGATGGCAGTGGGCCTGCCACGCCAGTATGCGTAAGCTCCCTGCGGCAGCAGCCACTCGACGACGGAGTCGTCGGGGACCATCATGCCGTGCATCGACACGTAGCGCAGGTTGCGGCCCTGCCACGGATGGACCGACGGCGGGTTCTTCCCATCGTCGAAGAGACGGTCGGGCACGAAGATCGATTCTACAAGGCCATCCGCCCCGAAACGGAACTCCACCGACGTCGTCGTGGACCCTCCGGTGATGGTGGCGAGCGCGCGGGAGTCATCGATGGCGGTCCACGAGACACCCTGGCTGGGCAGAAGCGCCGTGGGCAGCCAGGCAGCCTCGGCCAGGTAGCGTTGCAGCGATGCGGTGGCCATCTCGGGCGTGCCGGACTTGTCCACCACGGTGACGAGCCCCATGACGGCGCCGTACATGGAGCCCACGCCGTCCACGAAGCCGTCACGCACTCGCACGGTGACGCCAGGCGCCATGCGGATGCGCGCGTCCCACACCATGCCCGGAGCGGCTGGTGCGAAATCCTGCACGGCAGTGAACGGCGCCCACGAGTTGGCGCCGGGTTGGCCCGAATTGAACTCGCCAGCCCAGGTGATGCGTGCGTGGGTGACGATGGGCTGGCCGTCTTCCAGGGCTGCCCGGAAGTAGCGCGCGACCGGCGCGGGCACGGCGTCGAGCTCGCGTTCGCTGAAGGTGGCCACGAGCTGCGGACCCTCGGTGCCCCTGAGGCGCACGCGCATGCCGTCGGTGGCCGTGCGCCACCGCGTAGCCGCCACGCCCAGCACACCGGCCCCGACGAGCGCGCCACCTACGAGGGCGACGAGCACGCGCCTGATCCCTGAGGTCATGGTCCTACCCTATGATGTGGATGGGCCATGATCGAGATTACGCCGACGCTGTTCCTGGACGACAGCGAAATAGACGAACGCTTCGTCCGAGCCTCGGGGCCGGGTGGTCAGAACGTGAACAAGGTGGCGACCGCCGTCGAGTTGCGCTTCGACGTCGAACGTTCGTCCCTGCCAGCGGAGGTGAAGCAGCGGCTCGTCGCGCTGGCTGGCAAGCGGCTCACCGCGGACGGGGTGCTGCTCATCGACAGCCGCGAGCATCGGCGGCAGGCGCAGAACCGCGACGCCGCCCGCGCACGCCTCGTCGCGCTCATCCAGCGCGCGACCGTCGTCCCCGTGCGTCGCAAGGCGACGAAGGTGGGCAGAGGCGCGAAGGAGCAGCGGCTTGCCACGAAGAAGCGCCGCGCGGTCGTGAAGGCGGGCCGAGGCCGCCCCCCGAGCGAGAATTGAAGGGCCGGCGAGCATGGAGGCCGGGGATCGAGGACCGCGTTCGGCGGGACCGCGGCCCCTCGTCCTGCCCCTCCTAGGGTGTGCAGATCTCGCCCGTCACCTTCGTGACGATGCGCCCGTCGCGGTTGAAGCCGCTGACGAAGAAGTAGCCGGTCGCGCCGGCATACTCGCCGGTGCCAGAGACGATTTGCTGGTACGCGGTAATCGCGCCGCTCTCAGGGGTTCCCTGCGACTGGTTGGTGAGCCCGGTCTCGCGCATCACGAGCACGCCGCCCGCGGTCGTGAACTCGAACACGCCGCTGTACGGAAGGAACGACGGCGACGCAGGAGGCGCGGTCCCCGCGCTGTCTCCCCTGAAGTACGTCGTGCCGCGGAGGCCGTGGTTGCCGTCCACCTCACCGAGGAAGCAGAACGAATGACCCGGCTTGCAGCCGGTTGTGGCGCGCGCTTCGACGAGGTCCGCGTGGACGGGCTTGCAGGCGGATGCGATGGCCTGGTCATCAGCGGCAGCGGGCCCGGCCAGGGCCGCGAAGGCAAGCGCGGCCGTGAGCGATCGACAGAGCGTGGGGTAAGTCATGGCAAGTCCTCCCGGGGCCCAATTGCCCCGGGCCAAGCCTAAGCCTCACAATGGCGGACTGGAGGGACCACTTCCCTCGAGTTGGCTGGGGCCACTTTCACAGCGGATACCACCTCACATGCTCGTCACACTCGACGGCGACGGCCCTTTCATCGAACGGTTGTATCGGGGCCTCCGGCGCGCCATTCTCGAGGGCCGCCTGGCGCCCGGCGCCCGCCTGCCCTCCACGCGCGTGCTCTCTGCCGATCTCGGCTTGTCGCGCAATGTGGTTGTGCTCGCGTTCGAGCGCCTCATGGCGGAAGGCTACGTGGAGGCGCGCAAGGGATCCGGGACGTTCGTGTCACGCGCACTGCCCGACACGGCCCTGGCGCCCCGGCGCCCGCGCTCGCGTGTTGATGCCGGTCAGAGCCGGCCGCGCGTGTCGTTTTCGGCCCATGCCGAGCGCGTCAGGGCGGTGGCGCCCCTGCCGGCGCCGGGCACCCCGAGGCGCGCTGGCCTGGCGTGCGATTTCCGATACGGGTTACCGGCCGTGGCGGACTTCCCGCAGGCGCTCTGGACGCGCCTGATGGCTCGACGAGCCGCCTCGCTGTCGGTCAGGACGCTGGGGTACGGGCGCTCGCTCGGCTTTGGACCGCTGCGCGACGCGGTGGCCGGCTACGTGAGGCGCGCCCGCGGCGTGAATGCCAGCGCGGATCGCGTGGTGATCGTCAACGGCGCCCAGCAGGCCTTCGACCTGATCGCGCGGCTGTTGGTCGATCCGGGGGACCGCGTCGTGGTCGAGGAGCCCGGCTACCAGGCCGCGCGCCAGGCGTTTGTCGCGGCTGGAGCCAGGCCGCTGGCCGTGCCCGTGGATGCCAGCGGCATCGATGTCTCGCGCCTGCCACGCCGCGGCCCGGTGCGGCTCGCGTACGTCACGCCGTCTCACCAGTTTCCGCTTGGGGGCATCCTGCCGCTGGCGCGCCGGCTCGCGCTGCTGCGGTGGGCCGACACGGTCGGGGCACACGTGGTGGAAGACGACTACGACAGCGAGTTCCGCTACGAGGGCAGCCCCGTCGAAGCGGTCCAGGGCCTCGACCTCGCCGAGCGTGTCCTCTACGTGGGCACGTTCTCCAAGGTCCTCTACCCCTCGCTGCGCATCGGCTACCTCGTGGTCCCGACGCCCCTGATCGGGCCGATTGCCGCGCTCAAGTTCCTGACCGACGGCCAGACCCCCACCTTCGAGCAGGAGGTGCTCACCGACTTCATCACCGGCGGACACTTCGAGCGGCACCTCCGGCGATCTCGATTGCGGAATGCGGCGCGGAGGGCGGCGCTGCTGGCGGCGATCCACGAGACGCTGGGCGACGAGGTGAGCGTGTCGGGCGAGAACGCGGGGCTGCACGTGGTGCTGTGGCCGCGCGGGCTGGCCGACGCCGAGCTCGAGACAGTGCTGAGGATGGCGCTCGAACGGGGTGTCGGGGTGTACCCGGTGTCGCCGTACTACCTGCGGCCGCCACGTCGCGCGGGCCTCATGCTGGGCTATGCGTGCCTCACCGAGCACGAGATCCGCGAAGGCGTGGCGATCCTGGCCGGCGTGTTGCGCGAGGTTACCTCCCGGCCGCCTTCCTCCCCACGTCAATGGCCTTGAAACCGGCGTCGCCCCAGTTCATCACGAACACGCTGAAGCCCTGCTTCATGCGCAGCTCGATGTCGGCGGCACTGGCCGGGTAGCCGCAGGGCACGTTGAACTCCTTGCACGCCGAGAGCACCTGCTGGATGGCGGCTTCCCACGCGGCCTCGTCCAGCGTGCGCTGGCCGCTCGCGTCGGTCGTGGTGAAGAGCTGCCGCAGCGTGCCGGCGCCGGGCCACAGCACGCCGATGCCCTTCACCGCGGCAATCTCGCGCACCTTGGCCAGTCCGGCCTTGCTTTCGACGATGGTCCAGTTGATGAGCTCGCCGTCGGGATTGAGAGGCCAGACATCGGCCTTCGCCTTGTACTCGGCCTCGCTGAGGCCCCAGAGCGCGGGCGCGCCGCCCACGTCCTCGCTGCGCGTGCCGCCCTTCGACTTGAAGCGCATCGCGGCCAGTCCCTGCCGCACCTCGTCCGCGCTCTCCACCGACACGAACATCACGCCGCTGACGCCCAGGTTCAGCTGCTGGCCAATCTGCTCGCCGACCTTCACCGGGTCGGGAGCAATCTCGGGCGCCTTCACGATCAGCGGATGGTGCAGCCGGTGCGTGGGGCTCTTCGTAAAGATGCCGATCTGCCCCGCCTCCTTCACGAACTCGGCAAACGTCTGGTAGCCGCGATCGAAATTGCCTTCCATGCTGCCGTCGAACACGAAGTCGCTGTTCGCGTACCCAAGGGCGTCCTTCGCCAGCTCGGCCTGCGACTTCGCCGGTGCGCCCGCCCCCGGCGGCCCGCCCGGGAAGCGCCGGTTCGACGGCGCGTAGAGCCCGAAGACCGGCTTCTTCTGCTCCAGCAGCCCGATGACCGGGTTCAGCCGCGACTTGCCGGGCGCCTGCCCCATCGCGAGGCTGCCCACGCCCACCACGAGAATCGACGCAACGATCATCCGTGCACGCACACGCGCCTCCTTACAGGACCAACAGAATGGCGAGTATACGACACGGGGTCTGGGGTCTGGGGTCTTGGGTCTTGGGTCTGGGGTCTTGGGTCTTGGGTCTTGGGTCTTGGGCCCTGGTCCTCTCCCGACGGGGCCGTGTCTCCTCCCGTGAGGTTCTTCTCCCCTCCCGACACGTTCTCACCGATAGTCTTCCCTGACCGGCGCGAAGGTATCGAGCACCCGACACGGCGTCAGCGCGCGGCCGGCGTGCGGGGCGTGCGGCGGGATGACGAACACCGTGCCCGGCGAGAGCACGTGGGTCTCGCCCGACACGGTGATCTCGAGCTGGCCGTCGATGACGCTGACAATCTGCTCGTGCGGATGGTGGTGCTCGGGGAACGACGCGCCCTGGTCGATGTCCACCCACGAGTGCGTCACGCGGTCGGTGTGGATGAGTCGGGCACGCAGTCCCGGGAAGATCTCGCGAATGGGCAACGTCTCGAGGGAGATGAGCGGCATGGCGGGAGATATATCACGGCGCCCTCCGGGTCATACTAGCGAGGCATGCACAAGGCGATCGTGTGGGGATGGTTGATGGTGCTGGCGCTGCCCGCCGCGTCGGTCGCGCAGGATTCGGTGGACACGCAGTTCTGGGTGCAGGTGCTCGCCACCGTGCGGCTGTCCGAGAACTGGCGCCTCCACCTCGAGGAACAGCCACGGTGGTACGAGGACATCTCGGACTCGTATCAAATCATCACGCGCACGGCCATCGGCCGTCAGGTGCACGACCGCGCCACGTTGTGGGGCGGCTATGCGTGGGTCGCCAAGCCGCCGGGCCCGGGCACCACGCACGAGCACCGTATCTGGCAGCAGCTGTCGGCCACCTTCCCCGCCGCGGGACAGTGGACACCGTCCCTGCGACTGCGGCTCGAGCAGCGCTTCCAGAACGGCTGGTTGGACAGCTCACATCGCCTGCGGACGATGGGCCGCTTCGTCCGTCCACTGAACGACAGCCGGTCGTGGTCGCTCGCCACCTGGGATGAGCTCTTCGTCACCTTCGATGACACCGAGTCGGGCCCCTGGCAGGGCGTGGATCAGAACCGCCTCTTTGCCGGCGTCCTCAGGCAGCTGAACCCGAAGACCGGCGTCGAGTTCGGTTACATGTGGACCACGTCGAAGGCCCCCGAGGTCGATCGCACGCACGCGCACGTCGCGTTCGTATGGCTGAATCTCACGCTGTAGGCAGGCGCGCCTTCGGCGCGGGCTGCCTGCCCGTCGCTCGCTACTGCCGTCGCTGCGCCCTCCACGCCTGCGTCGCGCCACTCGCGGTGACCGCGGTGCCCTCCATCCGGTCGCCCTGCACGCGGCCGGTATAACGCGTGCCGTTCGCCATGAACTCGATGGCCTCACCGCGCAGCCGTCCCCCGGCGAGCATTGCCGCACCGTCCCGCGTCGTCAGCGTGCCCGTGACTTTCTGGAACGCCTGCTCGAGCACCAGATCGCCATCGGACATCTGCCAGGCGCCGCCCACCTTCGCCGGCACGATCACCAGCAGCGCGGTGCACCAGCTGTCGCAGTTGCCTTGCACCGTCTCGGTGGCGTCCGCCTCCCAGCCCTCGACGCCGAACGTGTTGAGCACGATGCGCGTGCCCGGTCGGAGCGCCAGGAACGTGTCCTTGAGCTTGTTGAGATTGCTCGGCAGCAGGAACAACGCCAGCACCGTCGCCTTCGAGACGTCGGCGGTGAACATGTCGCCCTCGATGAACGTGGCGCGGTCGGCCACCCCCGCCTTCTCCGCGTTCCGGCGCGACAGTGCCACCATCTCGGGGTTGTACTCGACGCCCACGGCACGCGCGCCGCGCTCGGCGGCGGCAATCACGTTGCGGCCATCGCCCGAGCCCAGGTCCATCACGAAATCGCTCGCGGTCACCTGGGCCATGTCGAGCATCGTCGCCACCAGCTCCGGCGGCGTGGGGACCCAGACCACGTCCTTGCCCGCCTGGCCCGGCACCGGCTCGAAGGGCTTGGTCTGAGCGACGGCGATGGCGGGCACGAGGACGAACCCCACCATGATCACAACAGCGGTGGCGTACGGCGGCTGGAGGCGCGTCATGGGGCAGATGATGGCACAATGACGCCATGAGAAGACGCGTGAAGGCGGCCGCCGTCGCCCTGCTGTTCGTTGTGCCGATGATCACAGGCGGGAGCAGCTCGGCCGAGACCGGGCGCGAGCAGCGGCCAGCGGGCGCGCCCCGATTTGCCATCGACCCCTCCTGGCCGCAGGAGCTGCCGAACCACTGGATTCTCGGAGCGGTGACCGGCGTCTTCGTGGATGCGAAAGACCACGTGTGGATCACGCACCTGCCCGAGACGCTCACCGAGGAGGAGACCTCCGAGATGCAGCACCCGCCCATTGCCACCTGCTGCCGGCCCGCGCCGCCGGTCCTCGAGCTCGACCCGCAGGGCAAGCTCGTGCAGGGCTGGGGCCAGGGCTCGGTGGACGACACGTCGAGCTGGCCGCGCAATCCCCACGGCATCTTCGTGGATCACAACGACTTCGTCTGGATTGGCACCTACATGCACCACCGCGTGCAGAAGTTCACGCGCGACGGCAAGCTGCTGCTGACCATCGGCCAGTACGACAAGAACGCCGGCAGCAACGATACGACGCTGCTGGGAGGGCCGGCCGGCATCTGGGTCGACCCAAAGACCAACGAGGTGTTCATCGCCGACGGCTACCGCAACCGCCGCGTCATCGTCTTCGATGGCGCGACCGGAGCCTACAAGCGTCACTGGGGCGCCTACGGCAATCGCCCCGACGACACCGAGAAGTTCGACCCGAAGAGCATGACCAGCGGCGCGCTGCCGAAGCAGTTCTCCACCGTGCACGGCCTGACGGGATCGAAGGACGGGAAGATCTACGTGGCCGATCGGCGTGGCAACCGCATCCAGGTGTTCGACCAGCAGGGCAAGTTCCTCAGCGAGACGATCATCGCCCCCGCCACGCTGGCCTCTGGCTCGTCGTTCGTCATCGTCCTCTCGCCGGATCCCGGGCAGCAGTGGCTGTACCTGGCTGACGGGACGAACCACAAGGTGTGGACGCTGCGCCGCTCCGACATGGACGTCGTCGGCGAGTTCGGCCGCGGCGGGCGGCAGCTGGGACAGTTCCTCCGCCCCCACGGCATGAGCGTGGACTCGAAGGGGAACCTCTACGTGGGTGAGGCGTCCACGGGGCGAAGGGTGCAGCGGTTCACTCTGGGGAAGTGAGAGGTTGGAAGTGAGAAGTGAGAAGTGAGAAGTGAGAAGTAAAGACTGAAGACAGCGGCAAGAGCCCGGGCCTACGACTTACTTCTCACTTTTCCCTTCTCACTCTGTCAGGCTCAGGCCATCCGGACCTCTGCGGCGCCCAGGGGCCGCGCGAAGTAGTAGCCCTGCCCGTATCCGCACCCGAGCGCGGCCAGGTACTCCACTTGCGCCCTCGTCTCCGTGCCTTCGGCGACCACCTCCAGGCCCAGCGTGTGGGCCAGGCTCACGATCAACCTGATGATCTCGCCTTCCCCGTCGCCGGCGCCCCCGATGCGCGCCACGAACGAGCGGTCGATCTTGAGCGTGTCCACGGGGAACTGCTGCAGGTAGCTGAGCGAGCAGTACCCCGTCCCGAAGTCGTCCAGGCTGACGCGAGCGCCCAGGGCGCGCAGGTCCTGCAGGACGATCCGCACGCGGTCCGCATCGGCGATGGCGGTGCTCTCGGTCACCTCGAGCCGCAGCGCGTCGGCCGGGAAGCCCGTGCGATCGAGCACTTCGGCCACCCGCGCCACGAGGTTGTTCGAGCCCAGCGCCTTCGCCGACAGGTTCACGCTCATCGTCGGTGGCCTGGCGCCGGGGTGCGCGCGGCGCCACGCCTGGCCCTGCCGGCACGCTTCGCCCAGTGCCCAGTCGTCGATGTGGGCGATGACACCCAGTTCCTCGGCCACGCGCAGGAACCTGTCCGGCAGCAGCAGGCCGCGCTCCGGATGCTGCCAGCGCACCAGGGCCTCAAAGCCCGCCACGCGGCGGTCTGACAGCGAAACGATGGGTTGGTACCAGAGGCAGAACTCGCGACGCTCGACCGCGCGGCGCAGCTCGGTTTCGAGCCGCAGGCGCTCCACCGCCGCCTGGTGCATGGCCGCGTCGAACACGGCGTAGCAGTTGCCGCCGGCGGCCTTGGCCCGGTGCATCGCGAGGTCGGCGTCGCGCATGAGTTCATCGCTCGAGCGGTAGTGCGGCGAGCTGACCGCCAGGCCGATGCTGGGGCTGGCGAACACCTCCTGCGCGCCCAGTTGCAGGGGCTGCGCCGCCGCCGTCTGCACGCGCTCGGCCACGCGCACCGCGTCGATGGGCTCGCGGATGTCGTCGAGCAGCACCACGAACTCGTCGCCGCCGAACCGCGCCAGCGTGTTCGACTCGGGATTGGCCGCCTCGTCCGGCTTGAGGCGTGTCACGATGTCCTCGCGACGAACGGTGGTGCCGAGCCGCTCGGAGAACGCCACCAGCAGCTGGTCGCCCGCGGTGTGCCCGAGGCTGTCGTTCACGTGCTTGAAGCGATCGAGGTCGATGAAGAGCACCGCGAAGCGGTAATCGGGGTGCCGCACGCGCCGCGTCATCGCGCGGTCGAGTCGCTCCATGAACAGCACGCGGTTGGGCAGGTGGGTGAGCGGATCGTGAATCGCGTCGTGCACCAGGCGATCGTGCGCCGCGCGCAGGCTGGCGCTCATCTCGTTGAACGCCGTGGCCACCGTCACCGCCTCGGCGCTGCCTCGCACGGGCAGCTGCAGCGCCAGGTTGCCGCCGGCGATGTCCGAGGCCGCGGTGGCGATGTCGCGCAACGGGCGGCTGACACGGCGGCTGAAGACCAGCCCGCCCGCCAGCGCCAGGCCGAACACGATGAGCCCGCCCGTCAGGAAGCGGTCGCGCAGCCGATCCACGAACAGCCGCGTGGGCTGCCAGTCGGCCAGCAGGAGCAGGCGTCCGGAGCTGGGGCTGAGGGCCGCTGGCCGCAGCGAGAACGTGCCGCCGAAGAACTGCTCCTCGCCGACACGGCGCAGGTCGGGCAGCACGCCCACCGGGACCGCCAGCGCTTCGGCCACCAGGGGGGCCACGTCCGGGTGCGAGCGATCGGGGAGGCTGGTTGCCGCGATGCGATCGCCCGCCAGGAGAATCACCTCGCACTGGGCCAGCCGTGCCAGCTGCCGCGCCAAATCGTCGGTCAGCTGGTAGCCGACGCTGAGCGTGCCAAGCACCTCGCTGGCGAACCGCGCGGGGGCCGTGGCCACCAGGAACAGCTCGCCGGCCTGGCTGGCGATGACGCTTTGCGGCGTGCCGCTCCGGGCCGACGCGATGGCCTGCAGCAGCTCGGGGGCCGGAGGCGCCTCGTGCGCGACCCAGCCGGGACTGGCCAGCCAGTCCCCATCCGCGTTGGTGACGACCACGAACTGCGCGTCGAGTTGCTGGCGGTACGTGTCGGCCATCGACTCGATGGTGGGCCGATCCGCGGCCAGCTGCCGGTCGGTGAGGTGCGCGCGAAACACCGGCAGCTGGGTCACCAGTTCGGCGACGGCGATGCCCGCTGCCGCGCGGTTCTCCAGCAGGCTGTAGAAGGCGGCCCGGGCCGACTCCAGTTCCACGGCGGCTCGATCTCGCGATTGCGACGACACCATCTGGATCGTGATGAGCAGCAGCGCGCCGAGCGCACCCGCCACCAGCACGGCCACGGCCACGATCACCCGCGCCTCGAGGCGTCGGTGCCACGGCAGCGCCGAGCGGACCGGTCGAAACGCGCTCATGGGTGGGCCCGGTAGTCCTGGCGGAACGATCCGGTCAGCCCGACGTCGAACGCGGTGCGGCGGCGCTGGGTGATCTGGCCCGCCTGGTGCGCGATGCCCACCGACGCGGCCACCGTCTTCCAGAGGCGAATGCGCGCTCCCGCGCTGTAGCGATGGGAATACAGCGCGCGTGGCGGCGCCGCGTCATAGGCCAGGCGTTCAGCCCTGACGAGCGCCGTCACCGGCCCCATGACGGGGCGGTGGACGATGAGGTCGGCATAGCCGCCGGTCGTCGAGGTGCCGTCGAACGGCTGGCCGCCCAGCCACTCGCCCCGGACGAGCACGCCGCCCTTCATCCAGCGCGCGTCCACACCGCCGAAGCGCGACCGGCCCCTGGCGAACCGCTCGGGCATGTACGGCGTGGTGTCGACGAAGCTGGCGCCGAGGATGAGGGCGCCGGCCATGCCTTCGGCCCGCAAAACCGTGTTCACGCCCGGGCGTCGAATGGCGGGGCCCACATCGGCGGGCACACCCACGCTGGCTTCCACCGACAACCGGGGCACGCCCACGACGATGTCGAGGCCGTGCTCCAGGTATCCGCTCGAGAGCGCGAAGTACTCGCCGTAGCGGATCAGGGGCGGACGGAGGAACCCGATGTAGGCGTGATCGCTGGCCGAGGAGATGCCGAAGGGTGTGCGGTAGCGCCCGCCCTTGATGGCCCGGAGGCCGCGGCCCGAGGCGAAGTGGTACTCGCCGAACGCCTCGATGAGCTCCAGGCTCCCGTCGTACGGATAGGCCGTGCCAAAGACGTCCGACTCGTCACGCGAGCGCGTGGCCCACGCGCCCTCGACGTTCCACCGGAGGCCCGGCAGGGCCTCGCCCAGCACGCGGATCTGCGTGCCGGCCGCCGAGATCGATTCAGACGAGGTGCCGACGCTCTGCGTGACCTCGACGCCCAGGGACTGACCGCTGGCCACTCCCGCGTGCAGCCAGCACGCCGTCAGCGCCGCCAGGCCGCGCATCAGGGCCACCCGATCTCCACCGGGCGACCACGCTCGACGGTCATCCTCCCGGTCGCGGTGTGGTTGCCGGGGCGCCACGCGTGCCACGTGTAGGTGCCCGGCGGCACGCCCGCGATGGCGAAGCGGCCGTCGCGGTCGGACACGGTCACGTGCGCCGAGTCCACGGCCAGCACGTACGCCGCCATGTTCGGGTGGATGTTGCAGAAGATCCGGCTGAGGCCGGGTCGGTCGAACGTGACCGCCTTGGTGGTGCCCACCGGGTAGAGCCCCAGGTCGAAGCGCTTCCCGTCGTGGAACGAGAACACGTTGTGGAACACGCGGTCGCTGTTGGGCATCCGCACCCGCGTGCCGGCGCGAACGGCCAGCACGTGCGGGAGGAACTGCAGGTTGCGCTGATCCAGCACCACGTCCTGTGCCGGCGGCGGCGTGGCCGTCACACCCTCGAGCCAGACCACCACGTCCTTCTGGGACCGCCCTCCAACGCGCACCACCCCCGACACCTCGTCGTCGGCCGCTCGGGCCGAGGCGGCTGCGACCCCGGCCAGCAGGGCCACACCCGTCACGACGGCGGTGAAGATGCGTGCAGTGGTATGCCTGGACAAGACCGATATCACCCACGTGCGATATCGGCTTCTGGCTCAGGCAGGATTAGGACGAAGTGAGAAGCATGCGCCTCGACACCCGGGTGGGTCGGCGTAGAGCAGCCGGAAGAACTCGCGGAGGTTCTGCCAGAACGTGCGCACGGTGCGCCGAGTCTAGCGCGGAATGGCGTCGGTGGGCGCCGCGCGCAGGTACTGCGGCGGCCAGTCCATGGTCTGGCCGAGCTGCCGCGCCGCGTGCATCGGCCAGTAGGGATCGCGCAGCAGCTCGCGCGCCAGCAGCACGCAGTCGGCGCGGCCCTCCGACACGATGGCGTTGGCCTGCGTGGCGGTGGTGATGAGGCCGACGGCGCCGGTGGCGATACCGGCATCGCGACGGATGCGCTCGGCAAACGGCACCTGGTAGCCGGGGCCGAGCGGGATGGTCGCCCCCGAGGCGTTGCCGCCCGACGAGCAATCCACCAGGTCCACGCCGTGCGAGCGCAGGCGCCGCGCCAGTTCCACCGTCTGCTCGATGTCCCACCCGCCCGGTATCCAGTCGGTCGCCGACACGCGCACGAAGATCGGGAGGTCGTCCGGCCAGACGGCCCGGACGGCGTCCACCACGTCGAGGCACAGGCGCGTCCGGTTCTCGAACGATCCGCCATACTCGTCGGTCCGCGTGTTGCTGAGCGGCGAGAGGAACTCGTGCAGCAGGTAGCCGTGCGCGGCGTGGATCTCGACCACCTCCATCCCGATCTCGCGCGCGCGGATGGCCGCCTCCTGGAACGCGGCGACCACGGCGCGAATCCCATCCGCATCGAGCGCGCGGGGCACCGGATAGTTGGGCGCAAACGGCTCGACACCGGGGCCGACGGGCTGCCAGCCGCCGTTCGACGTTGCGACGGCGCCCTGGCCTTCCCACGGCCGCCGCGTGCTGCCCTTGCGTCCGGCGTGCGCCAGCTGCGTGCCGGCCGCGCGGCGCTGCTGGCGGATGAACCAGACGATGGGCGCCAGCTTCTCGGCGTGCGTGTCGCTCCAGATGCCGAGATCCTGCGGGCTGATGCGCCCCTCGGGCGTGACGGCCGTAGCCTCGGTAAGGACCAGCGCCGCGCCGCCCACCGCCCGCGAACCAAGGTGGACCATGTGCCAGGCATTCGGCAGGCCATCCTCGCTCGAGTACTGGCACATCGGCGACACGACGATGCGATTGCAGAGGGTGAGGCCGCGGAGCGTGAGAGGATCGAACAGGCCGGGCATGCCTCCATTCTTCCACCGATGGCGGCGTGCGCGGCGTCGTCGCGCATGACATTCGGAGACACCGCGAGTGCGTGTTTGAGTGGCGCAGCTCGGGCGTTTCCAGCTATCCTTCGAGCGACAGCTCCGTGCGCGGGTGAGCCTCACTCGCGCGTCTCAGGGACCCCACGCAAGGAATGCCCGTAGTGAAGCTCGTCGTCGGTACCCGTGCGCTTGCCGCCGCCCTGATCGTCGGTGCACTCGTGCCCACCGTGGCGGCGGCCGGCGGAAGGCAGGCCCCGGCCGCGCGCGGCACCGCGCGTCAGGCGCCGCGCCAGTTCAACCTGCCCGGCGCGCCGGATCCGCCGGCACCCGAAGCGCCCGAGGTGATCGTCCGCGGCGATAACGGCCGCGTCGTCGTCCGCGCGACGAAGCTGGCGGCGCCGCTCACCATCGACGGGCTGCTGGACGAGCCGGTGTACGCCGAGGTGAAGTCGATCAGCGACTTCATCCAGACAGTGCCCAACGAGGGCGAGCCCGCCACGGAGAAGACCGAGGCGTGGATCACGTACGACGAGAACAACTTCTACCTGTCGTGCAGGTGCTGGGACTCGGCCTCCGCGGACGAGTGGACGGCCAACGAGCTGAGGCGCGACACGAGCCAGCTGCGCCAGAACGACATGTTCGGTGCGCTGCTCGACACCTTCCACGATCGCCGGAACGGGTTCAACTTCTACACCAACCCGCTCGGTGCGCGCGCCGACCAGGTGGTGACCAACGAGGGCAACCCGAACGCGGACTGGAACCCCGTGTGGTTCGTGCGCACGGGCCGCTTCGACGGTGGATGGACCGTGGAGATGGCCATCCCCTTCAAGTCCATTCGCTACGTGTCGGGCGACGACCAGGAGTGGGGCCTGCAGATCCGCCGCTCCATCCGCCGCAAGAACGAGTGGACGCACCTCACCTTCGTGCCGGCGGCCACGGGCGGCGTCACCAGCATCTTCCGCGCCTCGGCGGCGGCCACGCTGGTGGGCCTCGACCTGCCGCCGGCCAGCAAGAACGTGGAGCTGAAGCCCTACGCCATCTCGGAGCTCACCACCGACCAGGTGCGCCGGCCCCCGGTGAGCAACGATCTGTCGGCCACGGCCGGCCTCGACGCGAAGTACGGCATCAATGCCAACATGACGGCCGACCTCACCATCAACACCGACTTCGCGCAGGTCGAGGTCGACGAGCAGCAGGTGAACCTCACGCGGTTTCCGGTGGTGTTCCCTGAGAAGCGCGACTTCTTCCTCGAAGGGCGCGGCACCTTCGAGTTCGCGCGGGCGTCAGGGCAGGCGGGCTTCAGCGGGCAGACCAGCATCGCGAACAACGCACCGCAGCTCTTCTTCACGCGGCGCATCGGGCTCAACAACGGCCGCGAGGTGCCCATCATCGCCGGCGGGCGCGTGACCGGGACGATGGGCAAGACCGCCGTCGGCGTGATGAACATGGAGACCGGCTACGAGTCGACGGCGAACGTCGACGCGGATGCCTGCGCGCCGCCGTACGGCAACTGCACGCCGCGTACCAACTTCACGGTGATGCGCGTGCGGCGTGACATCCTGCGCCGCAGCAACATCGGCGCGATCTTCACCAACCGGTCGCATTCCCCGACCGCCGCGGGCGCGAACCAGGCCTACGGCGTGGATGCCGCATTCTCGTTCTTCCAGAACCTGACGGCCAACGCCTACTACGCGCGCAGCGAGTCGCCGAACCGCCAGGGCGACGAAGACAGCTACCAGGCCCGGATGGAGTACGGGGGCGACCGCTATGGCGCCCGGCTCGACTACCTCGACGTCGGGACCAACTACTACCCCGAGATCGGCTTCGTCCAGCGGCGCGGCTTCGGGCGCGCGTTCGGCTCGGCCCGTTTCAGCCCGCGGATGCGGAACAGCACAGTGGTGCGGCGCTACCTCTTCGAGGGCGCCACCGAGTACGTCGTCAACCGCGCGCGCGACGTGGAGTCGAGCAGGAACGCCGTCCGGTTCCTCACCGAGTTCCAGTCGAGCGACCAGTTCACCCTGGACCTCGCGTCGAACTACGAGCTGCTGGTCCGCCCGTTCGCGGTGTCGCCCGGCGTGATCATCCCGGTCGGGGAGTACCCGTTCAACAACGTCACGACCAGCTACGCGTTCGGCCAGCAGCGGCGCGCGTCCGGCACGGTGGCGGTGCAGGCCGGACAGTTCTACGACGGCGACATCCGGTCGCTGACGCTGAGCGGCGCCCGCCTGGCCATCCTGAAGCAGTTCTCGGTAGAGCCCTCGCTGACCCTCAACCGCGTCACGCTGCCGGTCGGCGACTTCACCAGCACGCTGCTCCGGGCCCGGTTCGACTACGCCTTCTCGGCCCTTCGGTTCCTGAGCGCGCTCGTGCAGTACAACTCCATCGATCGGACCTTCAGCAGCAACTTCCGCTTCCGCTGGGAGTACCGGCCCGGCAGCGAGATCTTCGCCGTCTACACGGACGAGCGCGACACGACCACCAGCGGTTATCCGGGCCTCCGAAACCGGGCGTTCGTGGTGAAGGTGAACCGGCTGTTCCGGTTCTGACGCCTTGGGCCGGACGTTGACACCCTGCGCGCTCAGCCCGTACGATGAAGGAATCGGCCTACGGGCCGGATTGATGCCTTCCTTTCTACGTTCGATTCGTGGGCGCGCCGCCGCGCTCGTGAACGTCTTCCATCGCCGGGAACCCGTCCGCCGCGTGGCCACCTCGCGGCTGCCCACTGAGTACGGCGAGTTCGACATCCACGTCTACGAGAGCCCACGGGCAGCGGAGACGCACGTGGCGCTGGTGCGGGGCGTGCTGGGCGACGGGAAGAACGTGCTGGCCCGCGTCCACTCGTCGTGCGTCACGGGCGACATCTTCCACTCGGCGCGGTGCGACTGCGGGCCGCAGCTCCACGCCGCGCTCAAGCGCATCGCGGACGAAGGCCGCGGCGTCCTCATCTACCTCAACCAGGAAGGCCGCGGCATCGGCCTGGCCAACAAGATCCGCGCCTACGCGCTGCAGGACCAGGGCGCGGACACGGTGGAGGCCAACGAGCGGCTGGGCTTCCCGGCCGACATGCGCGACTACCGCGCGGCACTCGAGATGCTGCGCGACCTGGGCGTGACCTCGGTCCGCCTGATGAGCAACAACCCGAAGAAGTTCGAGGGGCTCACCAGCGAGGGCTTTGCCGTGAACGAGCGCTTGCCGCTCGAGATCATGGCCACGGCCGCCACGCAGCACTACCTCAAGACCAAGAAAGACAAGCTGGGCCACCTGCTCTCGTCGGTGTAGCCAGCGACCCGAGGCGTTCCATCGTGCGACCCTGGACTACCTGGCCCGCGCTGGCCGCGTCCCTCGTCCTGCTGAACGCGTCGCTGACGTTTGCCAACGTGTGGCCGACGGCGACGATCCGTTGGGAGAGCGCGCTGTCGGTGGAGTTGGCGGCCGCGGTGCTGCTGCTCACCGTGGCCCACCGCTGGGCGGGCGGGCTGGCGCGAGGCGTGCTGCCCACCCTCTGGGTCATGCTCGTCTTCGGGCACTACCTCGACGTCACCGCGCCGGGCCTCTACGGGCGCGAGTTCAACCTGTACTGGGACTCGCCGCATCTCGGCAACGTGTGGGCGATGCTGATCCGCGACGTGCCGCTGTGGATGACGGCCTCGGCCGTCACGGGTTTCCTGCTGGCGGTGGCGGCGGCTGGCCTGGCGGCACGCCTGGCCTGGGCGCAGGTGGCCTCCGCCGTGGGGCATCGCGGGCCGCGCCGGGCCCTGGGCGCGCTGGCGCTGGTGGTCATCGCGCTCTTTGCGGCGAGCGCGCGCGCGGAGCGCATGGAGGCGCCGGTGGCGTTTGCCGATCCCGTCTCGCGCGCCTACGTGCGGCAGGCCCGCTACGTGGTGGCGATGGCCGGCCCCAACCGCGCGGCGCCGACACTGGGCGCGAGTCCCGACCTGGATACACCGCTCGCCGGGCTGGACGGCGCGGACGTGCTGCTGGCGTTCGTCGAGTCGTACGGGGCCGTGACCTACGACAACCAGGCGATGGCCGAATCCCTCGCACCCAGCCGCGCCGAGCTCGGCGCGGCCATCCGCGAGGCCGGCCGCGAGGTGGTGTCGGCCTACGTGGACTCGCCCACTTTCGGGGGATCGTCGTGGCTGGCGCACCTGAGCCTGCTGACCGGCGTGGACGTGCGCGATCAGTACGCGTACGTCGCGGTGATGGCGTCATCCCGCGACACGCTGCCGAAGGCGTTCGCGCGACAGGGTTATCGCAGCATTGGCCTGATGCCGGGCATGCGCCAGGCCTGGCCCGAGGGCGCGTTCTACGGCTTCGACTTCATCTACGGCCGCAACGATCTGGACTACCAGGGCCCGAAATTCGGCTGGTGGAGCATCCCGGATCAGTACACCCTGGCAAAGTTCGACGCCGCGGAACTGGCCGGGGCGCCTCGCGCGCCGGTGTTCGCGGTATTCCCCACCAGCACGACGCACGCGCCGTTTGGCCCCGTGGCGCCGTACCAGCCCGACTGGTCGAAGCTGCTGGGCCCCGACGCGTTCGACGCGGCCGATGTGGACCGCGCGATGGCGGACACGCCCGACCTCACGAACCTGTCGCCCAGCTACGAGAAAGCGCTGGGGTACGAGCTCGCGACCTTTGCCGGCTACGTGCGCGAGCACGCGGGCGACCGCATGGTGATGATCCTGATCGGCGATCACCAGCCGCTGGCGGCCGTGAGCGGCAAGGGCGCGCCGCACGACGTGCCCGTGCACGTCATCGCCAGCCCGGGCGTCGTGCTGGATCGCCTGCGCGCCTCGGGGTTCACCGACGGCCTCAATCCCCGGCGCCCCGCGCTCGGCTCGATGCACGCGCTGGCGCCGACGCTGCTGGCGGCGTTCCGATAGGAGGATGGGCCGCAGATGCCGCAGATAGCGCGGATTCTTTTGTGGTCAGGGGTCCCATAGACCTCGCAGGAACGCATCTCACAGACTGGCGTGTCACCGCGCGGCAACTGTGAGGTCCGATTGACGGCGACCGGCGGCGCGGCGAAGCCGCGCTCGGGGAGGCGTGGGGTGGCTGGAGGCAAGCCCGACCACTGTCTCCCGAGGGCTTGTCTCCAGCACCCCACGCCTCCCCAGACCGGCCGCTCCCGCGGCCGGCGCCGGTCACCCCTCGGTTAGCAGCATCTGCGCCATCTGCGTGATCTGCGGCTCAGGTCATCTGCGCAGTTTGCGGCTGATCTGCGGCTCCCGTCCGCACGTCTCAACCCGCGGAATGGAGCCTCCGCACGTCCACCCCGAACGACCACGTCAGCGCGGCCAGTGTCACGCCTGCTACCGCATCGCTGAAAGGCGACGGCACGACGGGCGCCAGCGCGACGGCGAGCCCCACGACCTGCAGCACGGCCACGAACTTCCCTCGGTACGTCGGCGTCAGTGGGCCTGCCATCCACGGCAGCACCCATCCGGACGCGACGAACGCGTAGCGCATGAGCCCACAGCCCAGCACCCAGGCACCGGCCTTGTCGAAGCGCCAGACCAGCAGCGACAGCAGGAGGATGAAGAAGGCGTCCACCTCCGTATCGAACCGCGCGCCGAAGGGGCTCGCCATCCGCGTGCGGCGCGCCAGCCAGCCGTCCACCCCGTCCAGCGCCGCCAGCATCGCGGTCAGGGCCACCACGAACCAGGCCATCAACGTCGCGGGCCTCTCCTCAGCCAGGCCCGCCACGAGGGCCACGAGCGCCGCGCGGAGCATGGTCACGTGATTGGCGGAACCAAAAAGCGGGAACGGGTGACCGGCCGCGATGGCGCCGACCACCAGCGCGGCCATCGCCGCGAAGACCGCGGTCGCGACGAAAGGGTAGCGCCCGCTGGCGTGGAGGAGCGGCCCGATTGCGAGCCCGAGCAGCATCACGCCCAGCAGGCCGAGGCCGGCCGCGACCACCACGCTGGTGCGCAGAGGCGCGTCGGGAAGTCGCCACCGGCGTGTCGTCATGGGCGCGGAAGGAAGCGCGGCCATTGTAACTGGCGGGAGACGGAACCAGAATGGAGGCGCATGCCCGACATGGCCCGCGCGTTCTGGGTGGCCGCACCCGGACGCGGCGAGATCCGCGACGAGCCCCTGCCCGCGCCGTCGCCGGACGACATCGTGGTGCAGGCGGCGTTTGGCGCCGTCAGCCGCGGCACCGAGGCGCTCGTCTTCGGCGGCCACGTCCCCCCCAGCGAATGGGCACGCATGCGCGCGCCCTTTCAGGCCGGCGACTTCCCCGCGCCTGTCAAATACGGCTACTGCAACGTCGGGCGTGTCGAGCAGGGCCCCGACGATCTGCAGGGCCGCTTCGTGTTTGTCCTCTATCCCCACCAGACCCGGTACGTGGTCCCCGCGGCGGCCGCGCATCCGCTGCCCGACGGCGTGCCGCCGGCGCGGGCCGTGCTGGCGGCCAACCTCGAGACGGCCATCAACGGCGTGTGGGACGCCCGCCCGCACGTGGGCGACCGCGTGACGGTGATTGGCGCCGGCACCGTCGGCTGCCTCGTGGCGTGGCTAGTGTGCCGCATACCCGGGTGTGCGGTGGAACTGGTGGACATCAACCCCCGCCGGGCGGCCGTGGCGCGCGCGCTGGGCGTGCCCTTCGCGGAGCCCGCAGCGGCCACCCGTGACGCCGACATTGTCGTGCACGCCAGCGGCGCGCCCGCCGGCCTCTC
>DAIRFN010000385.1:0-4067 GCA_036795065.1 Vicinamibacterales bacterium | reverse complement strand
CGCCGACTCCCGCCACCATCACCACCGCCCGCTCGCGCCCCCGCCGCCGGAACGCCCGCCGCCGAAGCTCGATCCGCCCCCGCTGCTGCGCGACGAGCCCGACCCGCCGCCTCCGCCGATCACCCATCCCGACGCACCGGCGCCTTTGCCGGTCCCGCGGATGCTCTTCCGCCACGACGGGCGTCGCCCGAGGACGAATCCGAGCGCGGCGACACCCGCTGCGAAGAGGAACAGCAGCACGACCGCGAGCCGCGGAGCGCCCATCATGCCCATGAACAAGGCGACGCCGGTGAAGACCAGCCCGAAGAGCAGCTGCGAGATCGCCCTGGCGCCGGCGGCGGTGCCGAAGGTGAAGGCGCCGATGCCGACGAACAGGCTCAGCATCGCGGCCACGCCCCACGAGGTGCTCGCCTCGTGCGCGGCCGCATCGATGGCCGCCAGTTGCTCGGCGTTGAGCGTCTCGTTGCGCCGGACGATGTCGGCCACGCGTGCGGTCCCCTCGGCCAGGCCTTCGGCGTACTGCTCGTTCTGGAAGCGCGGCGTGAACACCTCGCGGATCACCTCGCCCGCCAGTCCGTCGGGCAGGATGCCCTCGAGCCCGTACCCCACCTCGATGCGCATCTCGCGATCCCTGAGCGCGACGAGGATGAGGACGCCGTTGTCCTTGCCCTTCTGGCCGACGCCCCACTCATTGAAGAGGTGATTCGCGTACTCCTCGACGGACCGGCCGCCCAGGTCGCGCACGGTCACCAGCGCCACCTGCGCGGTCGTGTCGCGCTCGAGATCTTCGAGCATCGTCTCGATCGCCTGCCGCTGGTCGGGCGTCAGCAGCGTGGCGAAGTCGCTGACCCTGCCCGCCGGCTGGGGGAACTCCTGCGCCCCGAGGCCCGCTATCAGCAGCCCCAGCGCCGCGACCAGCGCCAGGCACCACGCCGTCAGGCGCGGCACTCAGCACCCGGCACGCGCTCTGCACTCGCACTCCGCACCCTGCACTCCGCACTCGCACTCAGCATCCCGCACTCTGCACTCTGCACTCCCGAATGCTACACTCCGCCGCATGCAACGCGCTCGAATGTTTCTCCTGGCATCGGCTCTCGCGTCCACAGCCGTCTGGATGGACGCGCCCGCGGCGCAGACCGGATCGCTGCTCTTCTTCGTGGATCTCCCGGCGGGCCATGCGGCCACGGAGGATGGCCGGCTGCTCCTCATGCTGGCGAAAGACGGCCGGCGAGGCGAGCCCAGATTCCAGGTCGGGACCGGCGCCGACGCGCAGCAGATCTTCGGCGTGGACGTCGAGGGCTGGCGGGGCCGGACGTCGGTCGTCATCGACGCGGCCGTCCCCGGCTTCCCGCTCAACAGCATTTCCAACATCCCGCCCGGCACCTACACGGTGCAGGCGCTGCTGCACAAGTACGAGACCTTCACGCGCGCCGACGGCTTCACCGTGAAGCTGCCGATGGACCGCGGCGAGGGCCAGCAGTGGGCGCTGGCGCCGGGCAACCTGTACAGCACCCCGGTTGAGGTCCGCGTGGATCCCAATGGCGCGGCCGTCACGATCACCCTCGACAAGGTGATTCCGCCCATCGCGCCCCCGGCCGACACCAGGTACGTCAAGCACGAGCGCATCCAGAGCGCGCTGCTGACGAAGTTCTGGGGACGCCCGATGCACCTGGGCGCCAACGTGCTCTTGCCCGAGGGGTGGGACACGCATCCCGAGGCGCGCTATCCCCTCTTCATCTATCACGGGCACTTCCCGTACACCTTCACCGGCTTCCGTCCCGAGCCGCCGGATCCGACCCTCAAGCCCGACTTCGCCGCGCGCTTCAACCTGGCAGGCTACAACCGCATCCAGCAGCAGTACGCGCACCAGTTCTACAAGGACTGGACCGGCCCGGGCTTCCCGCGTGCCATCGTCATCGAGATCCAGCACGCGACCCCCTTCTACGACGACAGCTACGCGGTGAACTCGGCCAACGCCGGCCCCTGGGGTGATGCCATCGTCAAGGAGCTGCTGCCCTACATCGAGAAGAAGTACCGCGGCATCGGGCAGGGGTGGGCGCGCTTCATGTACGGCGGGTCCACCGGGGGATGGGAGGCCATGGCGGCGCAGGTCTTCTACCCGGACGATTTCAATGGGGCTTACATTGCCTGCCCCGACCCGATCGACTTCCGCGCTTACACCGTCGTGAACCTCTACGAGGACGGGAACGCGTACTATGTCGAGGGCGACTGGAAGAGGACCCCGCGTCCCGGCCATCGCAACTACCTGGGTCATGTGGACGCGACGCTCGAGGAGATGAACCGGCTCGAGGCGGTGCTGGGCTCGAGGACGCGGTCGGGCCAGCAGTGGGACGTATGGCAGGCCACCTACTCACCCGTCGGGCGCGACGGCTATCCCGCGCCCATCTGGAACAGGCGCACCGGTGTCATCGACGAGAAGGTCGCGGAGTACTGGCGCGAGAACTACGACCTCGTGCACATCCTGAAGCGCGACTGGGAGAAGGGCCTCGGCGCCAGGCTCGAAGGCAAGCTCCACCTCTATGTCGGCGACATGGACAACTACTACCTGAACAACGCGGTCTACCTGGCGGAGCAGTTCCTCGAGTCCACGACGAAGCCTTACTACAACGGCGAGGTGGCGTACGGCGATCGCGCGGAACACTGCTGGAACGGCGACCCGACGCGGCCCAACGCGCTGTCGCGCCTCCGCTATCACCAGATGTTCATCCCCAAGGCGGTGGAGCGGATGGAGAAGACGGCGCCACCCGGGGCGGACCTGAAGAGCTGGAGATACTGAGGGCGCTGGGTCTTGGGTCTTGAGGTCTTGGCCTTGGGTCCTTGGGTCTTGAGGTCCTGGGAGTTGGCTTCGTGAGGCTTCGCGTCCTTCGGGTCGTCGTGGTTTCTTTGTGGACTACGTCGTCGTAGGTGTCTTCGCCGTCGTTTACCTCGGCATGATGCTCGGGGAGCTGCCCGGGCTGAAGCTGGATCGAACGGGCATTGCGCTGCTCGGCGCGATTGTCCTCGTCGCCACCGAGCGGCTGACGCTCGATGAGGCATGGGCGGCCATCGACGTGCCGACGATGGCGCTGCTGCTGGGGCTGATGGTGGTCTCGGCGCAGTTCCGGCTGGGAGGGTTCTACACCGCCGTCACCCGCCGCCTCGGCGCCTCGGAGCACACTCCTCGCGGCCTGCTCGCACTGGTCATCGTCACCGCCGGCATGTTGTCCGCGGTGCTGGCCAACGACATCGTCTGTCTCGCGATGGCCCCGGTGCTCGTCGAGGTGTGCGCGCGCCGCGGATTGAATCCCGCGCCCTATCTCATCGCCCTGGCGTGCGCCTCGAACGTGGGCTCAGCCGCCACGCTCATCGGCAATCCCCAGAACATGCTGATCGGAGAGGTGCTGGACCTCTCGTTCGCCCGCTACCTCTGGGATGGCGGCGTGCCCGCGCTGGCCGGGCTCGCGGTCGTCTGGGCCGTCATCGATCGCGTGTGGCAAGCACGATGGCATCGGGCGATGCCGGTGCCAGAGGTGCTGGCACCACGCTACGACCGCTGGCAGACGATGAAGGGGCTGCTCGTCGTGGCGGCCGTGATGGCCGCATTCCTGTTCACGGGCTGGCCTCGCGAGGTGGTGGCGCTGTCGGCGGCCGGCGCGCTCCTGGTCTCCAGCCAGATGGCCTCGCGAGAAATGCTGGGCCTGGTGGACTGGCACCTGCTGGTGCTCTTCGCCGGCCTCTTCATCGTGAACGCCGCCGTCGCGCAGTCGGGCGTGCTGGGCGGCGTCTTCATGGCGTTCCGGATGGCCCACCTCGACCTTGCCCATCCAGGCGTCCTGTTCGGCGTGACGACCGTGCTCTCGAACCTGGTCTCGAACGTGCCCGCGGTGATGTTGCTGCTGCCGGTGGCATCGCACGAGCTGGCCGGACCGGTGCTGGCGCTCGCCTCGACGCTGGCCGGCAACCTGCTGATCGTCGGCAGCATCGCCAACATCATCGTCGTCGACCAGGCCGCGCGGCGCGGCGTGACGATCGACTGGCGGACGCACGCGAAGAGCGGGATCCCGATC
>DAIRFN010000120.1:0-14183 GCA_036795065.1 Vicinamibacterales bacterium | reverse complement strand
GGTCTTTCGGCACGGGCGCGCCCCGGCTTTAGGGCGGGCCGCCCGCTACTGGGTCGGTCGCAGGATCTGGCGGAACGTCAGCGTGTTGATGTCCCGGAACATCGGGGTCCGGGGCGGCAGCAGGACCGGTGTCAGGAAGTCGGTGTCGAAGACATAGCCGCGGCCCGGCGGGCCGTAAACGATGTCGCAGCATTTGTAGGTGCCGACCGCCTGTCGGCTGGAGTAGAAGCTGATGAGCGAGCCTCGGTAGTTGAGCCCCTGTCCGCCCCAGTTCTCGATGTAGCGGATGAAGTTGTGGGCGCCGCCGTCGGTGCCGAAGTCGGTGTGGTCGTTGGCGTTGCTGGTCGGCCGGGCGAAATTGAGGCCCTTGCCGGCGATCATCGCGAGGCGATACCAGGTGGTTGCCGCCTGGCGCGCGTCCGCGGTGGTCAGGCCGCCCACGGTCGAGTTGTGCGGCTGCCGGAACGACCGGATGTCGTTCCAGGCGTTCGACAGGAACGTGACCGCATCGGCGATGACCGCCGCTGACACGTGGTCCACGCCAGGCGTGGCACCGAATCCAACCCCTCCAGTGCATCCGGGCGCGAAGTTGTTCCCCTGGCTCGGGACGGCGTTGGTGCACGCGTTGAAGTTGCCCTGAATGTACACCGGGTTCTCCGACGCGACGGTCAACCCTTGGGTGCCATTGGCCGGAAGGTTTCCGCGGCCGCCGTTCACCAGCTTGAGCGCGCGGCGGAAGAAGAAGGCGCGGTTCACACGCGCGACGTTACGGTCGACCGGTGTCGTATGAAGGTCGTACACGCCGCCAGCGGGCGTCCTGGGCGCGGCGACTGCGAGCATCGTGTTCGTGCCCGCCCCGGCGTCCGGCGGCAGCAGTCGCGGCGTGCCGCCGTAGGTCTCGAGCACGTCGTTCTGGTTGACGTCTTCCGCCCACCGGTCCACGCCGTCGGCGTCCACGAACGGGCCGTCCAGCACCCCGTTGGCCTGGCTCGAAGCGCTCGCCGGGTTGATGTTGTCTTCGTACCCGAACTCGCCAGTCTCCTGGTCGTCCACGTACTGAAAGCCGTTGGCCCCGTAGACCGTCTCAGCCGCGCCGTCGCCGCCCAGGTTGCGGTTGGTGCGACGATCCGAGAAATGGACGACAAACCCCGTGATATCCATCGGGCAGTTGCCGCCGCCGCCGCCGTCGACGCAGCCGGCGCTGCCGCTGGTGCCGATGTCGCCGCGCAGCCAGCGGCGCAGGTTGTTCACGTCGAGCTCGACGTAGTGCATCACGCCGCCCCAGTAGAGCCGGGCCTGGCCATTCGCCACGCCGGGAGGAAGAGGCGCCGCCGCGACGGGGCGTGCGCCCTGATCGTCGCGCAACATGCCCTCGCGAGCGTCGTAGAGGACGGTGGGCCAGAAGTCGCCCGGGCCCGGCGCCGCCATCGCGCCGTTGCACCCGCCCTGGGCGTTGGTCACCGTGTCTCGGACCCGCTGCAGACGAATGATGGCGTTGGGATGGGGATCCACGCAGTTGTTGTTCCAGTTCGGCGTGTCGAGGGTGCCGCTCGACAGCCGCCGCGCCGAGAACCCGAGGCTGAGCACCTCGCGCGTCACATCGGTCCAGTTCCCATCCCGGTCCTGCATGTTGATGAGGATGTACCCGTCGAGGCTGGGCACGCCGGCCTGGGTGCGGAACCCGAGGTCCGCGAGGCCCGTCGACGCCGCGAATGCCTGGGGACCAACCGCGGCGCCTGTGATCGCGTCGGGCACGAACACGCCCGCGAGCCGCGCAGGCGACACGCCCGCCGTCGCCACGACGCCCGGCAGGACGGTGATGTCGTCGGGCTGGTCCGACAGCAGGATGCGCAGGGTGGCCATGTGGTAGAAGCGCTGGCGAGCCACCGCGCTGTTCACGGCTTCGCCGACGGGCGGCCGGCGGATGAGATCCACCGGCGTGGCGCCGTCACTGACGATGGGCAGGTCGAGCCGGCGGGCGCCGGTGCGCCCGTTCCGGAGCCATCCATTGGCCGTACCCACCGACACGTTCGTCCACGTCGGCTCGTTCAGTGCCGATCCCACCGTGTCGGTCACGCTGCCCTGGTTGTTGGCCAGGGTGAAACACGCCGCGTTGGCCGCCGCCGGCGCCGCCGGACATCCCGGCGCGCGCGCGATGCGGACTGTGCCGTTGTGCGACACCACGCCGTTGGCCAGGCGGTTCCGAACGACCTCGCCCACGGCGGTCACGCGGTCCTGCAGGGTCAGCGTGCCGCCGTTGTCCTGCTTGAGGAACAGGTGCTGGTTAGTGTGCACCTTTCCGCCGAATGCGAAGTTGGGGCCGGCGAAGAAGCTGAGGTCGTTCTCCGAGAACAAGCCGAACTGGAAGACCGGAATCGCGATGGTCTGCATGGTCCGCCGCATGCGCACCTCGGCGTTGCCGGCCGTGCGCGCGGTGACCTCGACCTGGTACGGCGTGATCAGGCCCACGAGGCCCTGGTAGGGCCCGGCGCCGATCGGCGTGCCGTTCGGATCGGCCACGTCGGGGTTGCCGTCGCCGTTCGTGTCCGTGAAGGCGATGCGGTAGCCCGAGGTGCCGTTCGGCCGCAGGAAGTCGATGCCGTTCAGATCGGGTTCCATTGCCGGATCCGTCAGCCCCGCGAGCTGCCCGCCGGTCGGACTGAAGTTCCCCGCAAAGATCTGCCCGAGATCGGAGGTCAGCTTCTCGACTCCCGCATGGGCCGCGGCATACGCCTGCGTCTGGTCGCGCTCGATGCCGCTCGCGGCCTGGTCGGCATTGATCATCGCCAGCAGTCCCGCCACCATGGCGGACATCAGCACCATCACCAGGAGCGCGGCAATCAGCGCGGCGCCGCGCTCGTCGCTTGGTCGCGTCATCGCACTTCTCCTCATCGGTATCGGTCCACGAAGGCCATGCTGCGCAGGCTCACCTGCGTGTACAGGGCGTTCTGTGCCTGGTTTCCATGGTCCACCAGACTGTTCCGCCGGCTGTCGTTCGCCGTCATGGACAGCACGATGTTGACCTTCCTGATCTGGTTCTCGGAGCACGGATCGGGACTGCACGCACCACCGCCGGCGAGGTCGTCGTCGTCCATGCGCACCCCCGTCGGGTTGTTCAGCTGGTCGGCGATGTCGTAGGTGAGGCGGAAGGCCTGCACGCCAAGTCCGACCGCGTTGGGCTGCGCCCCACCGACCACCCGCACCAGGCGGGGCACGGCCGGATCGGCGTCGGTATCCACGAAGTAGGTGACCATGCGAATCCGCGTCGCCTGGGTCGGCGCCCGCTGCTGAACGCCCCCGACCACCACGGGGGCATCCGGATCGGCCGGCGCGCTGGCCTTCAACTGGTTGATGGTCCCGAGCATGTCGAGTCCGGGATCGAGTTGGTTGAGCCCGAGCGGATCATCGCTGCCGCCGCCGAACGTCAGATCCTGCCCCACGACGCTGGTCACCTGGACCAGCACGCTCATGTTCCCCTTCGTCAGCATCAGCAGGTCGCCGCTCCGTACGTTGTCGGAGTCCACGTCGGGATCGTCCGAGATGTTCACCGAGTTGTGAATGCGCGCCGTGGAGCCGTCGGCGCCAATCGACGCGAGCGAGACGGGCCCGAAGAGGTTGTCAGCCGCAAGGATCGTGACGACGTCGGTGCACTCGCCGCTGATGGCGGGCCCGAGACCTGCTCCCACGCTGATGGCCGGCAGCGATGTGTCGAGCGGGAACGCACCCACACCGGGGCAACCGTCGGTCGGCCCGGGCCCGGGACGACCGATCGGCGTCGCCCCATTGCCATTCGGGATGCCGATGCGCCGCCCGACGGGCAGCCCCTGCCCCACCTGGAGCATGTCCCGCTGGACCAGGTCCATCGCCGCGCGCAGGTGGGCGTTCATGTCGAGCATTCCCTTGGCGGCGACGTTGCTGCTCATCGCATCGCTCATGATGCGCGTCGTGCCAGCCAGCACGACGAGCATGATCGTCATGGTGATGAGCAGCTCCAGCAGCGTGAAGCCCGACTGGTTCGAACGAGAGCCCCTGGTCACGAGAACCTCGAGATGAGCGTTGTGAGGCGATACTGGCGGCGACGTTCGCCGATGGCGTTGGATCCGTCGTAGCGAATCGTCACGATGATCTGCCGCAGGTCGGCGTTGCCGTCCACGTCGCAGATCTCGATCTGGCGGGAGAACCCGACGAGCGGCACGTCGTCGGCGGTCCCCAGCTCATTGTCCGGCCCGGGTGTCGCCTCCAACCCGCTGTCGTCGCCGGTGTTGACCAGGCCGTCCGGTCCGGGCGCCAGCATGTCGACTTCGCCGTCCTGGAACGCCCCGCCGCCGACGCCGGTCGTCCCCACCGGGCAGCCGGCAGGGACGCCGACGTTGCGAATCTGCGCCCACAGGATGGTGTGCGTGTCCCGCGCGGTATGGACGCTCTCGATGGCCTCCCGGGCCTTTGCGCGCGCCACCAGGTTCGGCGTCGATGTGGACGCGATATTCAGCCCGAAATAGAGGACCTGCGCCAGCGCCAGCAGCCCCACGGTGAGGATGATCATGGCGACGAGCGCTTCGAGCAGCGAGAAGCCTTTCGCCGATGTCAGAGTCGATGGATGCGTGCTCACTTGAGCCACCTCATGCCGTCCCATCTCCACCGCTCGATGGTCGCGGTGGCGCCGAGCACTGTGACTGCCGTCGCCGAGAGCGGATCCCCATCGATGCCGAGCGACACCGTGGCATTCACCGGGTTGCCCACCGCATCGATGAGCGCGCCCTCGCTGGAGAACATCACCGGCGCCGCACCACCGAGAGCAACGGCGGCGCCGTTGCCGAACAGGTTGGGCGTGTCGGGCAATCCCGCGAACAGCCGGTACTCGATGGAGCCCTCGAATCTGAGGGTTTCGAGCACGGTCGGCGCCGGAGTGGGGGCCGGCGGATCGGGAACCGCGCGCTCGGCGCTCTGGACCTGGTTGGGCGGCAGGAACCGGATCTCGATGTCCCTCCGGCGCGCAACGGCCATCTCCCGGTGACGCTTCAGGAAGCCATCGAGCTGCTGGGCGCCCGTCTCGCCCCGGGTCATGCGCACGACCGTGGTCGTGACACCAATGCCCACAGCGGCCAGGGTGCTGATTACCGCCACGACAATCAGCAGTTCGACAAGCGAAAACCCGCGTTCGGATCTCATGTGTGAAGTTCTAGCGACCCGGCAAACGCAAGACGCGATCCGCCGTGCCAGTATCTGCAAACCATATGACAAATAAGGACTTGTTTGAACTCTAAAACAACTATGGGGATTGATTGTGTGCCAATAATGGCCATTCAGACGTCAGATCTGTAAGCCCAGCAGCCCCGACAGGTCCGCCCGCGCGGCTCACACCAGTCCTGCCACATGGTGAGGGCCGTAGTACCCTAGAGCGTCCGATTCCTCAATCGACACAGGCTTCGAGTCTCGCAGTGACGTTCACGCTTCACCCCCACCGGTAGACATGGTCCACGGCGCACGCTTCGCCCGGCTCGGGCTCGCCCTGGGCGTGATGCTTCTCTGCCCGGTACCCGCGATGGCGCAAGCGCCGGAGTTGCCCGAGGTCATCGTCCGGGACGCGAGCGGCCTGGCGACCGTTCGGACCCTCCGCGCGCCCTCACCGATCATCGTGGACGGCGTGCTGGACGAGGCTCCTTACCGCGACGTGAGGCCCTTCGGCGAATTCGTGCAGCAGGAGCCCTTTGAGGGCCAGCCCTCCACCGAGAAGACCGAGGTCTGGGTGTTCTTCGACGACGCCAATGTCTACGTCGCCGCGCGGCTGTGGGAAACCGACGCGTCGCGGCGAGTGACCAGCGACATGCGGCGCGACGCCAACAACATGTACAACAACGACCACTTTGCCGTGCTCTTCGACACGTTCAAGGATGGCCGCAACGCCTTCGGCTTCTCGTCCAACGCGCAGGGCGGGATGTTCGACTGGCAGGTGACCAACGAGCAGCCCAGCAACAACTGGAACGGGCTGTGGAACGTGCGGGCGGCGGACTTCGATGGCGGATGGGGCGTCGAGTTCCAGATTCCGTTCCGCTCGATGCGTTTCAAGGAGGGTGCGACCGAGTGGGGCGTGAACTTCCGCCGGATGGTCCGCTGGCGCAACGAAGTATCGTATCTGTCGCCTGTACCGCTGGCCTGGGGCCGGCGCGGGCTGTCGAAGGTATCGTCCGCGGGGCCGCTCGTCGGCATCCAGCCGCCGACCCGGATGCGCAATCTCGACATCAAGCCCTACGCGCTGGGCTCGACGACCACCAACAACCGCGCCACCCCGCCCATCTCGAACGACGGCGACGCGAACTTCGGCGTGGATGCGAAGTGGGGCATCACCCAGTCGGTCGTGGCCGACTTCACCTACAACACCGACTTCGCGCAGGTGGAGGACGATGAGGCACAGGTGAACCTCACGCGCTTCAGCGTGCTCTTCCCGGAGAAGCGGGACTTCTTCCTCGAGGGGCAGGACGTCTTCAATTTCGCCGGCGCCGGTTCGAACCAGGGCGGCGGCGGCATTCCCTCGGCCACGCAGAGCAACCCCACCAACAACACCCCGGTGGTCTTCTTCAGCCGCCGCATCGGGCTGCAGGGCGGCCAGGTCGTGCCTATCCTCGCGGGGTCTCGCCTGCTGGGGCGCGGCAACGGCTTCCAGGTCGGGGCCGTGCACATGCGCACCGAGGAGGTCGACGCCGAGCTCGCGCCCGGCACCGATTTCTCGGTGTTCCGCGTCAACAAGGACATCCTCAGCCGCAGCCGCATCGGCGCCATCGCGACCCGGCGCGGCCCGGCCCTGCGAGGCGAGGAGAACTACGCGTACGGCGTGGATGCCGCGATCCATCCGCACAACAACCTGTCCATCAACAGCTACTGGTCGGGCACCGAGGACGTGAACAGCGCCGCGGCCGGGGCCAACGACGACGCGCAGAGCTATCGGGGTCAGTTCAACTGGAACGCCGACAACAGCGGGTTCCAGGTGGACCACCTGTACGTCGGCCGCGGCTTCAATCCCGAGGTCGGGTTCCTGCGGCGTTCCGCGTTCCGCCGCACGTATGGGTCCGCGCGCTACAGCCCGCGGCCGAAGAACTGGAAGGGCGTGCGCAAGGTCTTCTACGAGGGCAGCCTCGACTACTTCGAGAGCCCGAGCGGCCATCCCGAAACGCGCGAGATCCAGGGCGCGGTGCGCATGGAGCTGACGAGCAGCGACCAGTGGGCGTTCGAGTACACCAACCAGTTCGAGTCGCTGGTCGCCCCGTTCCAGGTGACGCCGGGCGTGGTGGTGCCGGCGGGCGCGTACGAGTTCCGGCAGGGGCGGGCGATGTACACCTTCTCGCCGCAGCGGCCCGTCTCGGGCACGCTCACGGTGACGCACGGCGGCTTCTACGATGGGACGCTGAACGAAGTGACGTGGCGCGGGCGGGTGGAGATGGGACCGCAGTTCCTGGTGGAGCCGACGGTGTCACTCAACTATTTCGACACGCCGTGGGGCGACGGCGACTCGCACCTGGTCAGCGCGCGCGTCACCTACACGTTGACCCCGCGGATGTTCGTGTCGGCGCTGCTGCAGTACACCTCGGCCACCGACCAGGCCACCACCAACGCGCGCTTCCGCTGGGAGTACGAGCCGGGCAGCGAACTGTTCGTGGTCTACAGCGACGGCCGCAACACCGCGGTGAGCGGCTTCCCCCCGCTCGAGAACCGCTCGCTCGTGGTGAAAGTCACGCGATTGTTCCGCTGGTAGTCACGCGAACACGAAGGACACGACGACACGGAGGACGCACGAAGGAATCTCTGGCCAAAGGCCCTCTGAAAATACCAGACTTCGTGTGTTCTTCTTCGTGCCCTTCGTGTTCTTCGTGTTCCCGCAGACAGCTACTCTTCGGCCATGAACGGGTAGGTGTACTCGGTCGGCGGGGCGAAGGTCTCCTTGATCGTCCGCGCGCTGACCCAGCGCATCAGGTTCATCTTCGACCCGGCCTTGTCGTTGGTGCCGCTCGCCCGGGCGCCGCCGAACGGCTGCTGGGCCACCACGGCGCCCGTGGGCTTGTCGTTGATGTAGAAGTTACCGGCGGCGTTCCGCAACGTGTTCGACGCCTCGCGCACCGCCGCGCGGTCGCGCGCGAAGACCGATCCCGTGAGCGCGTAGGGCGAGGTCTGGTCCACCACCTTCAGGGTCTCGCTCCACTTCGCATCGTCGTAGACGTGCACGGTGAGGACGGGCCCGAAGATCTCCTCGCACAGCAGCCGATAGCCAGGGTCGGCGGTTTCCACCAGGGTGGGCTCGATGAAGTAGCCTTCCCCACCGTGGCAGCCTCCGCCCTGCAGCACGCGCGCGTTCTTCTTCGCGTCGTCGATGTAGCCGCTGATCTTGGTGAACGCCTTCTGGTCGATGACCGCGCTCATGAAGTTGCGGAAGTCGCGCACGTCGCCCATGCGGATCTCCTGCATCATGCCGATCATCCGGTCGCGCACGCTGTTCCAGTGCGAGCGCGGCACGTAGATCCGGCTGGCGGCTGAGCACTTCTGGCCCTGGAACTCGAAGGCGCCGCGGACGCCGGCCACCGCCACCTCCTGCGGATCGGCGGAAGGGTGCATGACGATGAAGTCCTTGCCGCCCGTCTCGCCGACGATCCGCGGGTACCCGCGGTACTTGCCCAGGTTCGCACCGATGCGCTGCCAGATGCTGTTGAAGACACCGGAGCTGCCGGTGAAGTGCACCCCGCCCAGCTCGGGGTGATCCAGTACCGAATTCGAAATCTCGACCGGATCGCCCGGCACGAAATTGATGACGCCCGGCGGCAGGCCCGCGGCCTCGAGCAGCTTGTAGGTGTAGTAGTTGGCCAGCAGCGCCGTGGCGGCCGGCTTCCAGACCACCGTGCAGCCCATCAGCGCCGGCGCGCCGGGGAGATTGCCGCCGATGGCCGTGAAGTTGAATGGCGTGATGGCGTAGACGAAGCCCTCCAGCGGCCGGTACTCGATCTGGTTCCAGAACCCGTGCGAGCTGAGCGGCTGCTCGGCGAGCAACTCCTGGGCGAAGTAGGGGTTGAAGCGCCAGAAGTCCACGAGCTCTGACGCTGCATCGATCTCGGCCTGGTACGCCGTCTTCGACTGGCCCAGCATCGTGGCCGCGTTCAGCGTCTGGCGCCACGTGGTGGTGAGCATCTCGGCCGCACGCAGGAAGATGGCGGCCCGGTCCTCGAAGGGCCAGCTCGCCCACTCCCTGCGGGCTTCGAGCGAGGCGTCGATGGCCTGCGTCACGTGATCGGTCGAGGCCTTGTGCCACGTGGCCAGCACGTGCCCGTGCTTGTGCGGCATCACCACCGTACCGGTATTTCCGGTGCGGATCTCCTTCCCGCCGATGATGATGGGGATGTCGATCGGCTCGCCCGACATGGCCGCGAGGCGCGCCTTCAACTCCGCGCGCTCGGGCGAGCCCGGACGGTAGGACAGGTTGGGATCGTTCTGCGGCGGGGGAACCCGGCGGCGAGCGGCAAGGACGTCAATCATGGCTGGAATCCTTCGATGAATACTGTGAGTTCAACGCACAAAGGTTCAGTGCTACGCCCGCGCGCCCTCGATCTCCACCTTGATATGTCGCCAGCGGCCCTGGCGGAAACGGAGCACGGTGAGCACGCACCTCGCGAAATGGCCCAGCACGATGGCGAGCCAGATGTCCGTGGCCACCAGCGGCCGCGAGGCTTGGATGGCCGTGCACATGCCGATGGGCACGGCAATCTGCGAGGCCAGCGTGATGAAGAGCGGGCTTCGCGTGTCGCCCGTGCCCTGCAGGCCACCCGTGTAGGTGAGCGCCACCGTGATGAAGAAGCCCGAGACGGCCAGGTACTGCAGCAGCTGCTCGCCCAGGCGCGCCACTTCGGCCTCGGTGGCGCCGAAGAGACCGAGGAGGAAGTGCGGAACGGTCACAAACGCGAGCCCCACGCCCCCGGCGACCCACAGGCCGATCCGCGAGGCCGTGTGCACGCCCTGGATGGCACGCTCCGGCTGCCCCGCGCCGAGGTTCTGGCCCGCCACCGTGGCCGCCGCGCCCATCAACCCCACCGACGTCCACGTGATCAGCGAGAACAGCTCGGCATACCCGATGGTGTACGCGGCCTGAGCGGCCGCGCTGTGCTCGAGCGACCCGATGAAGCGCAGCAGCATCACGCCGGCGATGTTCATCGCAATGCCCTGGACGCCGGTCGGAAGGCCGAACCGGAACAGCGATCGGATGATCGCCCAGTCGGGCTTGAAATCCATATGGCGCGAGAACCGCACCACGAGCTTGCCCTTGAAGAGCAGGTAGAGCGCCACGAAGCTCACTGTATTGGAGGCAATGACGGTCCCCAGCGCGGATCCCGTGGTCCCCAGCTTCGGCACCAGGATGAGGTTCAGGACCAGGTTCAGCACGGTCATCGTCACGCCCAGCCGCAGGGGCGTGCGCGCGTCGCCGGCGGCCCGAAGCGCGGTGCTCAGCATGAAGAACAGCATCATGCCGATGCTGAACAGGAAGTTGATGCGCAGGAACGGCAGCGCCTGTGCCTTCACCTCGGGCGCGGGGTTCACCAGGTCGAGCAGGTAGGGCGCGGCGAAGTAACCGAAGGGCGCCAGCAGCAGGCCGAACATGGCCACAGCCGTCAGGAACGCCTGGTAGACGGTACGGTTCACCTTGTCTTCCTCGCACGCACCGACGAAGCGCGCCACCAGCACGGCCTGGCCCGTGAACAGCGACGCCATGAAGACGATGACGACGAGGAAGATCTGCCAACTGATGCCGATGGCGGCGTTCGCGGTGTAGCCGATCAGGTTGCCGACGAGGATGTGGTCGACCACCCCCTGCAGCCCGGCAATCACGTTCTGGAGCATAGTGGGCCAGGCCAGCCTCCAGACGGCGGGGCCAATGGGACCTTCCACGAGCGAGCGGTCGAACGGAGTGGGCTTCTTCTGCGCGGGCGACGCCGGGTCGGCCATAGAGGGCTGGGGCTCGTGTTCGAGACGGACCTAGAATTCTACCCTATACGTCGATCTCTCCCGCGTCCTCAGCGCGGTCCATGATGAAGCGGAAGCGCGCGGACGCGTCCTTCCCCATCAGCTCGTTGATCACACGGTCCGTCACGAGCTGGTCGGCAATCTGCACCTTCAGCAACCGGCGCGTGCGGGGGTTGAGGGTGGTCTCCCACAGCACCTTCGGCATCATCTCGCCCAGGCCCTTGAACCGGGTGATTTCCGGCGTCGCGCGGCCCGACTTGTGCTTCACGATCTGGTCCTTCTGCGCATCGTCCAGCGCCCAGAACGTCTCCTTGCCGATGTCGATGCGATAGAGGGGCGGCTGCGCCAGGTACACCTTCCCGGCTGTGATCAGGTGGGGCAGGTGGCGGTACAGGAAGGTGAGGAGCAGCGTCGAGATGTGGTGGCCGTCGGAGTCGGCATCGGCCAGCAGGATCACCTTGCCGTAACGCATCCGGGTGATGTCGAAGTTCTTCCCGACACCGCAGCCGAGCGCCGTCACGAGATCCGACAGTTCCTTGTTCTCGAGCACCTTGGCCGTCGACACACCCTCGGTGTTCAGCACCTTGCCGCGCAGCGGGAGGATGGCCTGCCTGGCGCGGTCGCGGCCCTGCTTGGCCGACCCGCCCGCCGAATCGCCCTCCACGATGAAGATCTCGCTGGTGATGGAGCCGGGGTGCGTGCAATCCGAGAGCTTGCCGGGCAGGTTCACCCGTCCGGCCGTGGGACCTTTCCGTACCACCTCCTGCTGCGCCGCGCGACTGGCCTCGCGCGCGCGGGCCGCCAGGATGATGCGCGCGACGATGGCCTCGGCCATCGACTGGTTGTTGTTCAACCAGTGCTCCAGCGCGGGGCGGACGAGCCCGTCCACGGCGGACAGCACCTCGGGGTTGTTCAGCCGGTCCTTGGTCTGGCCCTGGAACTGCGGCTCCTGGACGAACACCGACAGGATGCCGGTCATGCCCTCGCGAATGTCGTCGGCCGTGAGCGTCACGCCCTTGGGCGAGAGGTTGTGCGTGTCGATGTAGTTGCGGACGGCCTTGCCCACGCCGGCGCGCAGCCCGTTCTCGTGGGTGCCGCCGGACCCGGTGGGAATGCCGTTGACGTAGCTGCGCAGGTGCTCGTCGGTGGACTCGGTCCACTGCACCACGTACTCCAGCTTCACGCCGTTCTCTTTCTCCAGCACGAACGGCGCTTCGTGCACCGGCTTCGCCTGCCGCTCCGCGACGATCTTCCTGAGGTAATCGACCAGCCCCTCGGCGTGCTGGAACACATCCTTGCGGCCGCCCGGCTCGTCCTCGAAGGTGACCTTGACGCCGCGGTGCAGATAGCTGGCGATCTCGAGCCGGTCGCGGATGATCTGCCCCTCGAACTCCACCTTCGGGAAGATGGTCGGGTCGGGGCGGAAGAACACAGTGGTCCCGCTGCCGCGCGCCGGGCCGGTCTTCTTCAGGGCCCCGGTGGGCCTGCCCTGCTTGAAGCTCATCTCCCACTGCGCGCCGTCGCGGCGGACCGTGGCGACCAGCTCGCGCGAAAGCGCGTTTACGACGCTGGCGCCCACACCGTGGAGGCCGCCGGCCGTCTTGTAGTTGCCGGCCTCGAACTTCCCGCCCGCGTGGAGCACCGTGAAGATCACCTCGAGCGCGCTCTTCTTCGTCTTCGGGTGCACGTCCACCGGGATGCCGCGACCATCGTCTTCGATGGTGAGGGACGAGCCGTCCTTGTGCAACGTGACGCGGATGTTCGAGGCATGCCCGTTCATCGCCTCGTCTATGGAGTTGTCCAGGACCTCCCAGACCAGGTGATGGAGGCCGGTGGCGCCCACGCCGCCGATGTACATGCCAGGGCGCTTGCGAACGGGCTCGAGGCCCTCGAGTACCGTGATGTCTTTGGCTGTGTAAGACGTGGACAAGGTAGGAAAGATTGTAAAGGTTCTCGGGTTCTCAGGTTCTCGGGTTCTCGGGTGCTAGCGCTGCTCGACGGTGCCGCGGGCGTCGTTCCACCGCCAGATGGAGTCGGGCCCCGACTCCGTGGAGGCTGGCGCGGCCACCAGGTGGACACCGCCCAGCCAGCGGTCGATGCCGTTGAGCGCGACGTGATCGGCCTCGCCCGCCATCACGCGCGAGCCAGGGTCGGTCAGCGCCAGGCGCGGCGCGGATTGGTCGTCGCGCCACCAGTCCGCGTGATTCATGTCCGCCGGCGCCTCGCCCACGACGCGCAGCAGGGGATGGGGCGAGGTGAGCAGCGGTCGGATGTGCGACCACCATCCGGCATCGCCCATGAAGATCGCCTCTTCCACGGCGTGGTTCGCGGCGCGGAAGGCGTCGCGCACCGCAAGCGGGCCGGGGGCCACGGCGGCGAGCGTCTGCCGTTCGGTTCGCGACAGCCCGTTCCACACCGACGGGAACTGCTGCAGGTGACGGCGAAGCGCTGCTCTCAAGGAAGGCCACGCACCGGGATGGTCGAACGCGCTGAGCCGCATGGGATCCGGTGCGCGGAAACAGGCCCAGGCCTCGGCCGCCGCCGCCCACTGCCCGCGGCTCACAGGCTGACGTGCCGCGAACCAGGCCGCGAGCGTCTCGTCCGACTGCGCCGCCAGGTAGTCGTCCGCGAGGATGGCCGTGACGCGCGCGCCGGTGGCTGCCGCACCCGGCTGTCCGGGGCGAACCGCCTGCAACAGATCCAGCACCTGCAGCACGTGCAGCTGGTCGTAGAGGTCGTGCTCGAACCACAGCACGATCTCGTCGTCAGCCATGGCCTCGACCAGCGCGGCGTCGCGCGCGGCAAGCGACCGCTCGATGCCGGTCACATCGCCCCAGTTGATGGCCAGGAACTCCGCCCGCACGCGCCGCAGCTCTTCCCACGACAGCCCCGCCGGCACGGGGCCCTCGTGCAGCACGTCGTCCCAAGGCACGACTCGGCCCGGCACACCCAGATCATGAAGTCGCGAGAGGAAGACGGAGCCGTTCGTGACGTGGCGCATCTGATCGTGTCGGGAGTCGGGAGTCGGGAACCGGGAGTTCAAAGTTCAAGAGTTCAAAGTTCAACGTGGGGACCCGAGAACCTCAGAACCTCAGAACCCCAGAACCCGAAGCCCTGTATCGTATGCGCGTGCGCGGGGGATTGCTGGTCCCGTTCGGCGCGGCCGCGTTCATCACCGGTGGACTGGTGTG
>DAIRFN010000119.1:0-14270 GCA_036795065.1 Vicinamibacterales bacterium | reverse complement strand
GATCCTGCGGATCGATGGCCAGGCCCGAGATGCCGGGCTGGTTGGTGGGCCCTCCGCTGCCGCTCGTCGCGGCGCGCTGTCCGCCCATGGCGCGGCGCGCGGCCGCCTGCGCCTCTCGTTCGGCCGGGGGCGGCGGCGCGTCCTTCAGGCCGAAGTACATGCCGGCGGGGAGCGCCGGCCAGTTCGGGACGACGCGGTAGCCGCCGTCGCCCTGCGCGCGCGCAGAGAGAGCCCAACCCGCGAAGAAGACGACGGTCAGCAGAAGCGCTCGGCGCATGGTGTGTGTCTCCGTGTGTGGTCGCCGTGGCTGAACACCCGGCGCTGCGAATGCCCTACTTCACCTGCTTGCGCCACCACGGGTTGCCGTAGTTGGTGTAGTTCCCGCCGTCCACCGAGACGCTCATCGCGACGCGGTAGTTGAACGGCGAGAGCAGGCGCACCGTCTCCTTCATCCGGACGGTCTTGCCGCCGGCGGTGAAGGGCTCGCTCTCGTAGAGGATGTAGTAGATGCCCCCGAGGTCGCCGCCAACGGTGGCGGTGGACTTGTAGCTGAAGCCCCGGCTGTCGGTCACCTGCCGGGTGAGCATCTTCTTCTCTTTCTGGTACTCGATCCGTTCCTTGATCGTGAACGGGCCGTCCGGGCCCTCGGCCTTCGAATCGGCTTCGTACACCGAGTTGCCCAGCGACCGGATGACGGTGGTGCCGCTGACGGGCCCCGCCGGACCAATCGGGCTGTCGGGCACCGTCCACTCGAAGTCCCAGGTGCCAGGGAAGTAGCCCTCGAAGTCGAGCAGCGGCACCTCGTCGGTGCTTTCGGTCGGCCGCCCGAGCGCCGGCATCGCGCCCTTGGGTTGCGGCGCCGGCTGCTGGGCCGCCACACCGCCGCACAGGAGGATGAGAAACGCGAGGGTCACGGGCGCCTTCATGGCGGCACAGTCTACAGAGAAAAGGCAAGAGGCAGAAGGCAAAAGGCAGGAACCAGCGACAGACGGACGCCCGTCTACTTGCGGCCCGCCTGGATGTCCGCGGCAATCCGCTGGACCTCATCCATCACCCGCAACAGGTTGCCGCTCCAGATCTTCCCGATCTGTTCTTCGCTGTAGCCGCGGCGCACCAGTTCGAGCGTCACGTTGAACGTCTCGTCCGAGCCGTTCCACCCCTGCACACCGCCCCCGCCGTCGAAGTCGGACGAGATACCGACGTGGTCGATGCCAATCTTCTTCACCAGGTAGTCGATGTGATCCACGAAGTCCGAAACCGTGGCCATCGGTGGCGGCGGGAATTTCTTGTCGACCTCCGCCATGCGGGCGCGAAATTCGGCGCGGCGAGCGTCTGTCATCCCGGCCTGCCCGCCGCCACCGCCACCGCCGGGGCCGCCGCCGGTCATGCCGAACTCCTTGCGCACGGCCGCGATGGCCGCCGCTCGCTCGGGCGAGTCGGGCGGCTTGATCTTCACGTAGCCGTCGAACGCCACGGTCTGGATGACGCCGCCGTTCCTCTTCAGCGCCATCAGCTGCTCGTCGTCCATGTTGCGGCTGTGGTCCGCGACGGCGCGCGCGGCCGAGTGCGACGCGATAACCGGCGCGCGCGACAGCTCGATGGCCTGCAGGTTGGCCTGCTTCGAGGGGTGCGAGACATCGACCATGATGCCCCACCGGTTCATCTCGATGATCGCCTGCCGTCCGCTCTCGCTGAGGCCGTTGTGCAGCCACTTGCCATCACGCTCGCCCGTGTTCGAGTCGGCGAACTGGCTGTGGCCGTTGTGCGCGAGCGACATGTAGCGGGCGCCCCGATCGGAGAAGGCCTTGATGCGCGAGAGGTCCGTGCCGACCGGGTAGGCGTTCTCCACGCCGATGAGCGCGACCTTCTTTCCGCTGGCCGCGATGCGCCGCACGTCGGCGGCCGTCAGCGCCAGCTCGATCGTGTCGGGCGCAATCTCCTTCGTCAGGCGGTGGATGGCGTCGAACTTCTCGATGGCCTGCGCATAGGCGCGGTCGTAGCCCTCGGCGGTGAGCGGCCCCTGCCCAACGTAAACGATGAAGAACGACGCGTCGAGGCCGCCCTCGACCATCTTCGGCAGGTTCACCTGGTTGTCCAGGCGCTGGGTGTAGTTACGCTCCCTGGTGAAGTCGCGGGGGTTGATGTCGTTGTGCGTGTCGAGCGCGATGACGCGCTCGTGAATGGCGCGGGCCCTGGCGACGAGCGCGGCATCGGCGGCGGGCTGCGCATGCCCGGTAGCGACAGCAGCGAAGACGGCAAGCAACAGCGGAAGCGCGCGTGGCATGGGCGGATAGTACTACGTCGGGAGTCGGGAGTCGGGAGTCGGCGCCGCTTGGCGATTCCCCATTCCTGACTCCTGACTCCTGGTTCCTGGTTCCTGATCCAAAAAAAAGGGCCGCGGTTGTCCGCGGCCCAGCGTTGGAGGCCAGAAGAATGAAGCTCTAGTGTGCGCGGGCGGTGGCGGGCACCCCCAGGGCGGCGGCCTCGGGCGCCAGTTCCGGGCCCTCGACCAGGCACCACGCGTCCTGGTCCGCGAGGATGGCGCGGCCCAGTTCGGTGTGCAGCGCGTGTCCGGCGCGGTGCGCCACCACGTGGCCCAGGACGGGATAACCCACCAGCGCGAGGTCGCCCACGACGTCCAGGATCTTGTGGCGCACGAACTCGTCTTCGAAGCGCAGGGCGTTCAACACCCCCGTGTCGCCGATGACGATGGCGTTCTCGAGCGATCCGCCGAGGGCCAGGCCCTGCTGGCGCAGCCATTCCACTTCCTTCAGGAAGCCGAAGGTCCGCGCGGACGCGATGTGATCCGCGAAGGTCTGCTCGGTGATGCGCTCGGTCCGCGTCTGGTGCTTGAGCAGCGGGTGATCGAAGCTGATGGTGTAGCTGACCTTGAAGTGATCCGACGGGTAGACCGCGATGCGCTTGTCGCCACTCGCAATCTGCAGCGGCTTCAGCACCTTCATGTACTTCCGCGCGGCGCCCAGCTTCTTCACGCCCGCCTCCTGCAGCAGGAAGAGGAAGGGCGCGCTGCTGCCGTCCATGATGGGCACTTCGCGCTGGCTGAGCTCCACCACCACGTTGTCGATGCCGGCGGCGACCAGCGCGGCCAGCAGGTGCTCGACGGTCTCCACCGTCGCGCCCTCCCGTCCCAGCACGGTCGCGTACTGCACGGCGGACACGTTCGCCACGGTCGCCGGAATCTCGATGCCCAGGTCGGTGCGGCGGAACCGGATGCCGGTGTCCACAGCCGCGGGCTTCAGCGTGAGCGTCACCTTCTGGCCGGAGTGGAGTCCGATGCCGGCACAGGAAATCTGACGCTTGATGGTTTGTTGAACGTCCATTCGCCTCTGGTGTCGCTACGTGCGACGCCTGGTAGTGAAGCAAACCCGGTGCCCGTTACACTCGCGAGTTCATTTGCACGACAACTTGTTGAATTCCAATCACTTATCAAGACCTGACCAGGTCATGGCCGCGCGCAACTGTGTAAACCAGGCCACACGGTTTTGTGGGTCAGCTGTGGCAATTCAGCCACACTCGCCGCCCAGAACCGAGACTCTCAGTCCCTGAGAACCTCCGCCAGGAACTGCCCCGTCGCCGAGCCCTCCACCTTCGCCACCTGCTCGGGCGTCCCCTGCGCGACAATGCGGCCGCCGCCCTCGCCCCCCTCCGGCCCGAGGTCGATGACCCAGTCGGCCGACTTGATGACGTCCAGGTTGTGCTCGATGACGACGATGGTGTTGCCCTGGTCCACCAGCCGCATCAGCACGTCGAGGAGCTTCCTCACGTCCTCGAAGTGCAGCCCCGTGGTCGGCTCGTCCAGGATGTAGAGCGTGCGGCCGGTGCCGCGCTTCGACAGCTCGCGCGACAGCTTCACGCGCTGCGCTTCGCCGCCCGACAGCGTCGTCGCCGACTGGCCCAGCTCGATGTAGCCCAGCCCCACGCTCTGCAGGGTGCGCAGCTTGGTGGCAATCGGCGGGAAGTTCTCGAGCAGCGGCAGCGCGTGATCGACGGTGAGGTCGAGCACCTCGGCGATGGACTTGCCGCGGTACTTCACGTCCAGCGTCTCGCGGTTGTAGCGCCGCCCCTTGCACTGCTCGCAGGTGACGTAGACGTTGGGCAGGAAGTGCATTTCGATGGCGATGACGCCGTCGCCCTGGCACGCCTCGCACCGCCCGCCCTTCACGTTGAACGAGAAGCGTCCCGGCTTGAAACCGCGCGCCCGCGCCTCGGGCACCATCGCGAACAGCTCGCGGATGAAGGTGAAGAGGCCGGTATAGGTGGCGGGGTTCGAGCGCGGCGTGCGCCCGATCGGCGACTGATCGATCTCGATCACCTTGTCGACGTGGTTCGTGCCCTCGATGCGCGCGTGGAGGCCGGGCTCGTCGGCCGCCTTGTAGAGCTGCCGCGCCAGCGACTTGTAGAGGATGTCGTTGACCAGCGTGCTCTTGCCCGACCCGGAGACGCCGGTCACCGCGACCAACCGCCCGAGCGGGATCTTCACGTCGATGTCCTTCAGGTTGTTGGCGCGCGCGCCGCGGATGACCAGCTCGCCCTGCTTGCCCGTGCGTCGCTTCGCGGGCGGCTCGATCTGGCGGTGCCCGCTCAGGTACGCGCCCGTCAGCGAGCCATTGCCGTTCTGCGCCAGCACGTCGGGCGTGCCCTGGAAGATCACCTCGCCGCCGAGGTCACCGGCGCCGGGGCCCAGATCGATCACGTAGTCGGCCATGCGGATGGTGTCTTCGTCGTGCTCGACGACGACCACCGTGTTCCCCATGTCGCGCAGCCGCGACAGCGTGGAGAGCAGTTTCCGGTTGTCACGCTGGTGCAGTCCGATGGAGGGCTCGTCCAGCACGTAGAGCACACCCGTCAGATTCGATCCGATCTGCGTGGCGAGCCGGATGCGCTGGCCCTCTCCGCCCGAGAGCGTGGCGGCCGAGCGGCCGAGCGTGAGGTAGCCGACACCGACGTCGTTCAAGAAGCGCAGGCGGTCCTGGATCTCCTTGAGGATGCGCGTGGCGATGAGGGCCTCGCGGTCGCGTAGCTCGAAGCCCTCGAACACCCCGAGCGCCTCCGAGATTGGCAGGTCCACGTACTCGGCAATCGTGCGGCCCTTGATCGTCACACCCAGGCTCTCCGGCCTCAGGCGGCGGCCCTGGCACGCCGCGCAGAAGGTGAGTGCGCGGTACGGATCCAGTTCCTCCTGCACGGCCCACGAGCCTTCGTCGAAGCGCCGCCGCAGGTTCGGAATGACACCCTCGAAATCGCGGCCGAACGGGTCGGGCTCGCTGGCCTTCTTCTTCGCCGCAGCCGGACGCTTCGCCGCCTTCTTCGGCACCTCGTCTTCCGCGCCTCGCGAGCCGGCCGCGGGGCCGAACAGCAGCAGGTCGCGCTGCTTCTTCGAGAGCTTCGCGAACGCGGTGGCCGGATCGATGCCCCAGTGACGGCCAATCCTGGCGATGGCCTCACCCACCAGCGCCGCGTCGCCGCGCGCCCACGGGGCGATGGCGCCCTGGGCCAGCGACTTCGAGTCGTCCGGCACGATGCGGCGCGGGTCGAAGTCCCAGGTGGCGCCCAGGCCCTGGCACGATGGACAGGCGCCGTGCGGCGAGTTGAAGGAGAACGCCCGCGGCGACATCTCGGGCACGCTGATCCCGCAGACCACGCACGCCAGCTTGCGCGAGTAGAGACGGTCGCCCTGGTCCAGTGACTGGATGGTCACCACGTCGTCGGCCAGTTGGAGCGCGACGTCCACCGAGGCCGCCAGGCGGCGCTCGATGCCGCTGCGCACGATGAGGCGGTCCACGATGACGTCGATGTTGTGATTGCGGCGCCGGTCGAGGCCGATGTCCTCGTCGAGCGAGCGCAGCTGGCCGTCGATGCGCGCCTTGGTGAACCCGCGCGCCGCCAGCGCCTGCAACTCCTTCTTGAACTCGCCCTTGCGGCCCCGGACGATGGGCGCCATGACGGTGATGCGCGTGTCCTGGGGCGAGGTCATCACCAGGTCCACGATGCGCTCGATGGACTGCGAGGTGATCTCGCGCCCGCAGTTCGGGCAGTGCGGCACCCCGATATTGGCGAAGAGCAACCGCAGGTAGTCGTAGATTTCGGTGACGGTGCCAACGGTCGAGCGCGGGTTCGATCCCGTGGTCTTCTGTTCGATGGAGATGGCCGGCGACAGGCCCTCGATGAGGTCCACGTCGGGCTTTTCCATCTGCTCGAGGAACTGCCGCGCGTAGGCGGACAGCGACTCGACATAACGGCGCTGGCCTTCCGCGTACAACGTATCGAAGGCCAGCGACGACTTCCCGGAGCCCGACAACCCCGTGATGACGACGAGCTTGTCCCTGGGGATATCGACGGCGATGTCCTTCAGGTTATGGACGCGGGCGCCCCGGACGGAGATCCAGTCGTGCGGCATGGGTACTGCGGGTGCCCTGGCGGACACCCCAAACGACCATTTTAGTTCAAAGTCACGAGTTCGAGGTTCGAGGTGGGAAAGAAACCGTGGTCTCTCTGGCCGTCAGCCCGCGTCGAAGCCGTAGAGGGTGTCGTTCGATGAGACGACGAGTGCGCCGTCGGGCGCGAAGGCGAGGCCGACCAGCCCCGGCCCCGAGACGATCAGCTCGCGCGGGCGCTCGGGCCTGAGCGCATACACCCCGCTCGCACCCGCCAGCGCCTCCACCACGTGGAGTGTGCCCGACGCGTCGAAGGCCACGCCCTGGGGGCGGCCAAACGACCACTCGAGCGGCTCGACGCGCCCATCCGGGTGCACGCGGCGCATGATGTCGTAGGTGGAGAGCGTGGGCGCCGAGACATACAACCACCCGTCGGGCCCCCACGCCAGGTGAAAGGCCGCCATGCTTCCGGACATCGTGGCCACGGTCTCGGTGCGCCCCAGGTTGTCGATGCGGAAGATCGTGCCCGAGCGGTCGCCTACGTACAAGTTGCCATCGGGCGCAAAGGCCAGGCCGGTCGCGATGCCCAGGTCCGACCCCATCACTTCGTACTGCCCGTCCTCGTGCACGCGGTAGACGCGGCCCTCGAACCGGCTCGACACATAGAGTTTCTGGTCCGGCCCGATGGCCATCGACGTGGCGTTGACGAGCCCGTGCACGAACGGCTCGCGCGCGCCGTCGGGCGTCACGCGGAAGACCGACACCGTGGCCTGCTGCCCACGCGAGCCGGAGTAGGTGACATAGACGTTCCCGTGGGCATCCACGACCGGGTTGTCGACCTGGTGAAGGCCCCTGGCGCGCACGCGGCCGATGCGAGCATAGAGCGTGGCGCCCGGAGTCCACGACACCTTGACGGGGACCTCGCCGCCTTCGACACCGTCCGGCACCACCACGGCCACGCGATTCGGCGCTGCAAAGGAAATGCGGGCCGGCACGCCGCCGATGGTCACGTCGTCTGCGGAGGCCGCCGGGGTGGGGAAGCCGTCGCCATGCACCCAGAGCCGGCCGCCATGCACCACGCGGATGGGCTCGAGGCTTCGAAGGGCGGGCACGTGATCAGGTCTCGTCGAGCTCGAGGTTCCAGTAGAGATAGTCGCGCCAGCTCTCGGGCGCCTGTCGCAACCCGATGGTGATGCGGATGGCCGGCGCCGCATTCGGGCGACGAGGCGGGCGCACCAGCGACATCGCGGCCTCGTGGGGCGTGCGGCCACCCTTGCGGCGATTGCACCCGACGCAGCAGGTGACGATGTTCTCCCAGTCCTTGCGACCACCTTGCGACACCGGGACCACGTGGTCGAAGGTGAGCTCGGGCGTTGGGAAGGTGCGAGCGCAATACTGGCACTTGAACTCGTCCCGCGCGTAGATGTTGGCGCGTGAGAACGGCACGTAGTCGAACCGCTGCTTGATGCGTACGTAGCGTAGCAGGCGGATCACCGACGGCATCTTGAACGAGAATGACACCGCGCGGATTTCGCGGTCGTGATGCGCGATGATCTCGACCTTGCCCTGGCACCAGAGCGTGACCGCTTTCTGCCAGTGAACCACCTTGAGGGGTTCGAACGTCGCGTTGAGCAGGAGCGTCTGCTCCATATGTCTTCTTACCGGGGCATTTTGACCGGATTCGCGCGTATCTGTCAAGCGACCAAATCGCGTAAAGTGATGGTAAATAGGTAGTTACATCGTTTCAGGGCCCCTGGCTGCATGCTTGCCGATGCGGGGCCGATACGAGAAGCAGTGTGCATGGCGTGCAGGTCGACGTGGCGACGGGCGGCGCTGGCGGCACTTGTGGCGGCCACGCTCTCGGCCTGCGCATCCACCGGAGCTGTGCCGCAACCCTTCCCGGGGGCGGGAGGAACGGCCCGCCGGCGCCCGGCCGACCCGGTCCCGGCGCCGGGTGATCCAGCTTCCGTGCCTGGTGACCCCGCGTCGCCTCCCGGTGCCCCGCCCGCGCCGGGCCGGCCGGCCACCGCCGACGAGGTGGATGGCTATGCGCTCAGCAGCACGGCCCTGTCCCTGCGCGGCGCCCCCTACCGGAACGGCGGCACCACCCCCACGGGATTCGACTGCAGCGGCTTCGTTCAGTACGTGTTCGGGCAGCACGGCATGACGATGCCGCGCGAGACGCGGCAGCAGTTCCGGGTGGGCCGCAATGTGGATCGGGGACGGCTACAGCCTGGCGATCTGGTCTTCTTCACCACGGTGGCACCCGGCGCGTCGCACGTGGGCATCGCGATTGGCGGCGACCAGTTCGTCCACGCACCGAGCGAGCGCGGGGTCGTGAGGGTGGAGCACCTGTCTGCAACCTATTGGAATCGTCGGTACATCGGGGCCCGGCGGCCACGCTGAGCCGTCCCCCACGGCCTTTCATACGGCCAGGTATGTAAAAACTTCGCCAGATTAGGCACGTCGAGGGTCAACCGGCCAAAACGGCCGGCCGCGCTGGCCCTTGAGTCTGGCACCCCGATTGCTCAGACTGGAGGTGAAGGAACAGATAGGCGTACCCCCATGCCCTCCTCCTCTATCCACTCACGCCGCTTCCTGTGGACCGTGGCCGCCCTCGGGGCCCTGGTCCAGGTTGGGGCCACTGCCGGGTCGCAGTGGGCGCTCTACTCGGTGCTGTCCGGCGTGCCCGCGCGGAACGAGTTGGGCCGCCTGGGCGACACGGCCCAGGCCACAGTCCTCTTCGACGCAGCCGACCGGCCGGCGTTCTCCATCTTCGAGGAGCAGCGGCGCGACGTGGCGCTGGACGCGATCTCGCCGCACCTGGTCTCGGCCATCGTGGCGGTGGAGGATCAGCGGTTCTTCGATCACAACGGCGTGGATCTGGTCCGCATCGCCGGCGCCGGGCTGGCCAACCTGCGTGAAGGCCGCCGCGCGCAGGGCGGCAGCACACTCACGCAGCAGCTGGCGCGACAGAGTTTCCTGACGCTCGAGAAGACCTATACCCGCAAGATCCAGGAGGCGCTGCTCGCCGCACGCATCGAGCGCGAGTACACCAAGGAGCAGATCCTCGAGCTGTACCTGAACAAGATGTATTTCGGCGCGGGCCTCTACGGCGCGGAAGCGGCCGCGCTGGGCTACTTCGGCAAGCCGGCGCGCGACCTCACCGTGGACGAGGCGGCGCTGATCGCGGGGCTCGTGAAATCGCCCTCGACGCTTGCGCCCACCGTCAATCTCGATCGCGCCGTGGCCCGCCGCAACGTCGTGCTGCGTGCCATGCTCGACACCGGCGCCATCGACAAGCCGACCTACGAACGGGCCAAGGGCGCCGAGGTCCACCTGAAGGACGCGCTCCGCAAGGACGAGCCGTTCGGCCAGTACTTCAAGGAACTGGTGCGCGTGGAATTGGTGGAGCGATTCGGCCGCGAGCGCGTCTACGAGGGTGGCCTCAAGGTCTATACCACCATCGATCTGGAGGCGCAGAAGGCGGCCGACGCGGCGGTGGCCGCCTCGCTGAAGGATCTCGAAAAGCGACGCGCCGCGGCGCTGAAGGCCCGGCGCCGCACGCCCGCGGCCGAGCCGAGCCCGCTACAGGCGGCGCTCGTCGCCATCGATCCCGCGACCGGCCACGTCCGCGCGCTGGTGGGCGGGCGCAGCTTCGCCGAGAGCCACTTCAACCGTGCCACGCAGGCGAAGCGGCAACCCGGGTCCGCGTTCAAGCCCTTCGTCTACGCCGCCGCGCTCGAGGCCGGCTACACCCCGGCCAGCCTCATCACGGGGCTGGACGAACCCATCGAGCTGCCGTCGGGCGCCTGGGTTCCCGAGGACGGCCACTCCACCGAGCCCGAGCTCACCATGCGCACGGCGCTCCGGACATCGAGCAACCGCGCCGCCGTCAAGATGATCGAGACCATCGGCATCCCCTCGGCGGTGTCGTACGCGCAGAAGCTGGGCATCGGCTCGATGCCCGAAGTGCCTTCACTGGCCCTGGGCTCGGGCGAAGTGACGCTGATGGATCTCACCGCCGCCTACGGCGCGTTCGCCAGCGCGGGCGTGCTGCATCACCCGGTGCTGGTGCGCCGGGTGGAGGACGCCGCTGGACAGGTGCTCTACGCCGCCGAGCCCCACGCGGAGCAGGCCGTCTCGCCACAGACCGCGTTCCTGATGGCCACGATGCTGGCCGACGTCATCAACTCGGGCACGGCGTGGAAGGCGCGGCAACTGGGCTTCCGCCTGCCGGCGGGCGGCAAGACGGGCACGACCAACGACTATCACGACGCCTGGTTCGTCGGTTTCACGCCCAGCCTGGTCAGTGGCGTGTGGGTGGGCCACGACGCGCCGCAGCCCATCCTCCCGGGGAGCGCCTATGCGGGCGACGTGGCCGTGCCGATGTGGGCCGGGTTCATGAAGGCCGCAACGGCCAGCGCCAAGGCCGCGTGGATCGCGACACCCAAGAACATCGTCACCGTGAACGTGTGCCGTCTCTCGGGCAAGCGACCCGCCGGGGGGTGTGGCTCGGTGCACGTCGCGCTCGAGGGTGGCGGCACGACCGAGCGGTCGATGCTGATGACCGAGTACTTCGTGCGCGGCACCGAGCCGACCGACACGTGCCACCTGCACGTGGGCCGGTCGCTGTTCGCGCGGATGGGCGACTGGCTCAAGGACCAGCCGGGTGCCGCCGAGAGCCGCACGGCGGGTCGACAGGACGAGCAGGAGGCGCCGGCGCCCGCGGTGGCGGAGCGCGTCGAGGCCGAGACGCCGGAGGTCGACGGGGAGGAACCAAAGAAGAAGCGCGGCTTCTGGTCTCGAATCTTCGGACGGCGCGACAAGGACGAGGACAAGAAGAAGGACCAGCCGAAGCGTCGGCCGTAGAGGGCGTCACCGCCGTTAGCCCCCCCAAGGGCCTGTTCGCACCTTCTGCACCATCTGCGTTCGACTGCGGCCCTTCTGCGTTCATCTGCGTTCTCTGCGGCCTCTTGCGTTCTCTGCGGCCCATCTGCGACTGGCTAATCCGCGTCGCCCATGCGCCGCAGGACGATCTGCTGGCGGCGCAGCAGGCGACGGTTCGGGCGCGCCACGTTCAGCTCGCGCGGATTGATGATGGCGCCCGCCATCAGCGCCGCCTCCTCGCGTGACAGCCCCGCGGCGCTCTTCCCGAAGTACGCGCGAGCGGCCGCCTCGCAGCCGAAAACCCCGTCGCCCCACTCGATCACGTTCAGGTAGATCTCCAGGATGCGCCGCTTGGTGAGCGCTGCTTCGAGGCGGCGCGTGATGAAGAGCTCGCGAAGCTTGCGGACAGGATTTCGCGAGGGCGACAGGTAGAGGTTCTTCGCCAGTTGCTGCGTGATGGTGCTGGCGCCGCGCGCGAAACGCCCCTCTTCCCAGTTGCGCTCGAGCGAGGCCTTGATCTCGTCGAGATCGATCCCTTCGTGATCGAAGAAGGCGGCGTCCTCGGTGACGACCACCGCGCGCTTCAGGTTCTGGGAGATCTGGCCGTACGGAACCCAGCGCTGCCGGATGGCGAACGTGCGGCCGTCGTCTTCGGCCTCGTCGATCCGCAGCTCCATGAACGCCGTGGTCTTCGGGTTCTCCTTCGCCAGCACCCGGACATCGGGCAGCGTCAGGTAGACGTAGGCGAGGTAGAGAAAGACGAAAGCCGCGACGGCCACCAGGCCGCGCCCAAGGCGACGCACCCCGCCATTATGGACTAGCCCTGCACGACGATCTTCACGCGGTCGCCCGGCTGGGGCTGCTCGCTCACCTCGACGCCGTTCATGATGGCCAGCGTCGCGGCGCTGGTGATGCCCTGGCCCGCGCGCTGGGCGATGGACTGCCACGAGTCACCCTGGCGTACCAGGTAATACGCCAGGCGGTTGGGGCGCACCCCGGCGGCTTCCTGCGCGCTCAGTTCCCGGAACGTGCTCACCGCGGGCGCAATCGCGCGGTCCACCTGATCGAACTCGGCTTCGGGCGCAAAGCCCGCCAGCACGTACACCTGGCGGCCGACCGCGACGTGCGCCGCGCGCATCCGCACCTTGCCCACGCCGCTGATGGATCCGCGATAGAGTCCGATGTAGGCATCCAGCCCGGCCAGCGTCTCGCGCGCGCCGTCGAGCCGCGAATAGCCGGCGCGGCGCATCGCATCCGCCGCCACGTCGTCGATGCTGCGGCCGCGCGGCTGCTCCACCTGCTGCAGCAGCATGTAGTGCTGGGTCCCGGGCTCACGCGCCATCACCTGCTCGGCGGTGTTCAGGACATCCCATCCCTCGGGGAACTCGATGCCGATGCGGAGCATGGAGTGCAGGAAGACGTTCCCTCGCACGATGCCCTGTTCGAGACTGTCGCCCACGACGATGCCCTCGATGGCGCGCAGGAAATCGTCACGGTTCCGGGTGGTCGGCGCGTCCGCCGCGACCTTGGCCACGGCCGGCTGGGCTTCGTCGACGCGCGACGCCGGAGCGGGATGGGTGGAAAGCCAGTTGGGCACGCCCGGCTCGCTGGTCTCGCTCACGCGGTTCAGCGTGGAGAGGAAGCGCGGCACACCCGTGGGATCCCACCCGGCCGAGGCCGCGTACTCGACGCCCAGCCGATCCGACTCGAGCTCGTCGTCACGCGAGTACTTCAGGAAGAGCACGCCGAGGCCCATGGACGACAGGTCCTGGAAGGGAGCGGCCTGCGGCACGAAGATGCTGAGGAGCACCAGGCCAATGCCGCCGCCGACCTGTCGCGAGTACTGCTGCGCGGCGTGGCGCGCCGTGATGTGACCGATCTCGTGGCCGAGCACGCCAGCCAGCTCGGACTCGTCGTCCAGGTACGGCAGGATGCCGCGGGTCAGGTAGACATAGCCGCCCGGCACGGCAAACGCATTGATGGCCGGGCTGTCCACCACCGTGAAGGTCCACGGCAGATTGGGCCGATGCGACTGCCGCGCGAGGCGCAGGCCCACATCGGACACATAGCGCTGCACTTCCTGGTCGTCGTAGACGCCCATCTCCCGGCGGATCTCCGCGTCGGCCTGCTGGCCGATAGCCAGTTCCTCGGCCTCGCTCATCAGGTTGAACTCGCGCTTGCCGGTGACGGGGTTCGTGGCACAGGCGACCGAGACAGAGAGAGCGAGAGCGGCGAGGGTCAGGCGCATGGATAGGCACCTCTGCTGGGACCTCATGATTGCAACGGGCATGCCACCGCGACGTGGCCGTTCCGGGTGACACTCGAGCCGGGTCAGGGCTGCGGGCGACGACCGAGCGCGTCGCCGAGCGCGGCCAGGCACAAGGCCACGTGCGCGGGCGTTGACCCGTTCCCCATCAGGCCAATCCGGAAGATCTGGCCGGCCAGGGGCCCCAGCCCCGCGCCAATCTCCATGTTGAACCGCTGCAGCAAGTGCCGGCGCACCGCCGCCTCGTCCACGCCGGCGGGCACGCGCACCGTGTTCAGCGTCCAGAGTCGCGCTGGCTCGGGCACCAGCATCGAGAGGCCCAGGGCGGTGACACCGGCCACGAACGCGCGGTGATTCTGCTCGTGTCTCGCCCAGCGCGCCTCCAGCCCTTCCTCCTCGACCATGGCCACGGCCTCGCCCAGCGCGTACACGAGCGACGACGACATGGTGTGGTGATACTTGCGGCGCACCCAGTAGTCCTCGAGCAGCGTGAGGTCGAAGTAGAAACTGCGGCAGGTGACGCGCTTCTCGAGCGCGCGTGGCGCAAAGACTACCGGGGCGAGCCCCGAGGGGGCGCCCAGGCCCTTCTGGCTGCAACTGTAGACGGCGTCCAGATTCCACGCCGCCACGTCGAGAGGCATGCCGCCCAGCGAGGTGACCGCATCCACGATGACCATCGCGCCCAGCTCGTGCGCGATGCGCGCCACCGCCTCCACGGG
>DAIRFN010000118.1:0-14326 GCA_036795065.1 Vicinamibacterales bacterium | reverse complement strand
GTCCTCGGCGTGGCCTTCGAGGCACTGCGTCGCAACGTGATGCGGTCGGCGCTCACCTCGCTGGGCATCATCATCGGCGTGGCCGCGGTCATCGTGATGATGGCGCTCGGCGACGGCGCCCGGCAGTCGATCACGTCGCGGATCCAAAGCCTGGGCACCAACGTCATCACCGTGATGGCGGGCTCGTTCAGCATGGGCCCGGCGCAGATGGGCAGCGGTGCCATCCGCACGCTCACGGCGGCAGACGCCGCCGCGATCCTGGACGAGGTGCCCGGCGTCAACGCCGTGTCCCCCGGGCTGAACTCCCGCGGGCAGGTCGTGGCCCCATCGGGCAACTGGCAGACGCAGATTCAGGGCGTCAGCGAGGCGCTCCCGGAAGTGCGCGCGTGGACGGTCGAGGTGGGGATGTTCTTCGCCGAGACCGCGGTGTCGCGCGCCGACAAGGTGGCCGTCCTCGGCGCCATCGTCCGCGACCAGTTGTTTGGCGAGAACACCGATCCGGTGGGCGAGGTGGTGCGGATCGCCAACCAGCCGTTTCGCGTGATTGGCGTGATGAGCCGCAAGGGCCAGTCGGCGATGGGCCAGGACCAGGACGACGCGGTCTTCGTGCCCTACACCACGGTCCAGAAGCGCATCCAGGGTGTGCAGCACGTGTCGAACATCTCGGTGCTCGTCGCCGAGGGCGCGAGGTCGTCCGAGGTGTCGGCCGCCATCAGTGCGTTGCTCAGGCGCCGCCACGCGCTGCTGCCCACCGACGACGACGACTTCATGCTGAGAACCCCCGAGGAGATGGCCACGGTGCTGACGCAGACCACCAACACGATGACCTACCTGCTGGCCAGCGTTGCCGCCGTGTCGCTGCTGGTGGGCGGCATCGGCATCATGAACATCATGCTGGTGTCGGTGACCGAGCGGACGCGGGAGATCGGCCTGCGCCGGGCCGTAGGCGCGCGGCAACGCGACGTGCTGGGACAGTTCGTGATCGAGGCGATGGCGCTGACGCTGGCCGGCGGTCTGGCGGGTATCGCGGTCGGCGTGGGCGGGGCATGGGCGGTGAACCGCCTGCTCAACTGGACCACCGTCGTCTCGGCGTCGGCCGTGCTCATCTCGTTCGGGTTCGCCGCGGCCGTCGGCATCGTCTTCGGAATTTTCCCTGCCCGCCGCGCCGCCGGCCTCAACCCCGTCGAGGCCCTGCACTACGAGTAGGCGTCAGAGCGGGATGTTCCCATGCTTCTTCGGGGGGTTCTTGTCCCGCTTGCCCTCGAGCGTGGCCAGCGCCTGGATGAGCTTCCGCCGGGTGGTGCGCGGCAGGATCACCTCGTCCACGAACCCCTTTTCCGCCGCCACGTAGGGATTGGCGAACTTCTCGCGAAACTCGGCGATTTTCTGCGCCCGCATCGCCGCCGGGTCCTCCGCCTTCTCGATCTCGCGCTTGTGCAGGATGTTCACCGCGCCCTCGGCTCCCATCACCGCGATTTCCGCCGTGGGCCACGCGTAGTTGAGATCGGTCCGGATGTGCTTGCTCGACATGACGCAGTAGGCGCCGCCGTAGGCCTTGCGCGTGATCACGGTCACCTTCGGCACCGTGGCCTCCGCAAACGCGTAGAGCAGCTTCGCGCCGTGCCGGATGATACCGCCGTACTCCTGCACCGTGCCGGGCAGGAATCCGGGCACGTCCTCGAAGGTGACGAGCGGGATGTTGAAGGCATCGCAGAAGCGCACGAAGCGCGCGCCCTTCACCGAGGCGTCGATGTCGAGCGTGCCGGCCAGGTGCGCGGGCTGGTTGGCGACAATGCCCACCGGGCGCCCGCCGAGCCGCGCGAAGCCCACCACGAGGTTCTTCGCGTAATGCTGGTGGACCTCGAGGAAGTAACCCTCGTCCGCGATGCTGTGAATCAGGTCAAGCATGTCGTACGGCTGGTTCGGCGAGGCCGGCACCAGTTGGTCCAGCGACTCGTCCTCGCGATCAAGCGCATCGTCGGTGGCCTTGCGGGGCGCGTCGTCGAGGTTGTTGCCCGGCATGAACGAGAGCAGCTCCCGGATGAGCGCGATGCACTCCTCGTCGTTCTCGACCGCGAAGTGGGCCACGCCGCTCTTCTCGTTGTGCGTCATCGCGCCGCCGAGCGCTTCCTTCGTGACGTCCTCGTGCGTCACGGTCTTGATGACGTCGGGGCCCGTGACGAACATGTAGCTCGATTGCTTCACCATGACGGTGAAGTCGGTGATGGCGGGCGAGTAGACCGCCCCACCCGCGCACGGCCCCATGATCGCAGAGATCTGCGGCACCACGCCCGAGGCCAGGGTGTTGCGGAGGAAGATGTCGGCGTAGCCGCCGAGCGAGACGACGCCCTCCTGGATGCGGGCGCCGCCCGAGTCGTTCAAGCCGACCACGGGGCACCCGCTTCGCACGGCCATGTCCATCACCTTGCAGATCTTGGCGGCGTTGGTCTCCGACAGCGATCCCCCGAACACCGTGAAGTCCTGCGCGAAGGCATAGGCCACTCGCCCGTTCACGCGGCCATGGCCGGTGACCACGCCGTCGCCGGGTATCACCTGCTGGTCCATCCCGAAGTCGCGGCAGCGATGGGTGACGAGCTTGTCCACCTCCTCGAACGTCCCCGGGTCGAAGAGCATCTCCATCCGCTCGCGGGCGGTGAGCTTGCCGGCATCGTGCTGCTTCTTCAGGCGCTCGGCACCGCCACCGTCTTCGGCGCGTCGCTCGAGATCGCGAAGTCTGTCAATGGGATTCATGGCTTTCGTGTCGCCGTGCCTTCCTAGCCCTCGACGCACGGGTTGCTGAGGGTGCCGACGCCCGTTACCTTCACCATCACGCGGTCGCCAGGCGCCAGCGGGCCGACGCCCGAGGGGGTACCCGTGGTGATGATGTCTCCCGGCTGCAGCGTCATGAAGCGCGTGACGTGCTCGACGAGGAACGGCACGGGGAAGATCAGCTGGTTGGTGTTCGAGTTGTGCCGGCGCTCGCCGTTCACCCAGCCCTCGATGGCCAGGTTCGACGGGTCCAACCCCACCGCGATGCACGGCCCGATGGGCGCGAACGTGTCGAAGCCCTTCGCCCGCGAGTACTGCACGTCCTTCACCTGCAGCTCGCGCGCGGTGACGTCGTTCAGGCAGGTCACGCCCAGCACGTGCTGCATCGCGTCGGCCGCGCTCACGCGCGAGGCCGTCCGGCCGATCACGACGGCCATCTCGGCCTCGTGCTCCACGCGGCCCGCCCACGCGGGCACACGAATGGGCTCGTCGGGGCCGATCACGGACGAGGGCGGCTTCAGGAAGACCAGAGGCTCCTCGGGCAGCTTCTTGTTCATCTCGGCCGCATGGTCCTTGTAGTTCAGGCCGATGGCCACGATGATGGCCGGCCGCACCGGCGACAGCCACGCGAGCCTCTCGTCGGGTGCGATCTCCTTGCCCGGCCAGTAGTCGCCGAAGATGTTCCCGCCCAGCCAGTAGAAGGTGTCGTCGCGCTCGACGACGTACCGGCCACCCATACCCTGTCGTGCACGATAGATGCGATCCATAGAAGTAGAGGTCTCGTGGTTCTGAAGTTCCGGGGTGCTGAGGTTCTGAGGTCCGCAGGTCCTGGGAAGCTTACGGGGTCCGGCTGGCTTCTTCCACCCTGTTCGACTGGTCACTCACGTTCTGCGGCGTCGCCGTGTCCACCGCCACCACCGCATAGGTATATCGCACGCCGGGCGTGACCGCCTCGTCACGGTAGGTCGTCTCGCGCATCGGTGAGGGCGTGATGGCCTGCAGCGTGTCACCGGGCGCCAGGCCGCGCAGGACGATGTATCCGGCGAGATCGGTCTCGGCGTTCGGCTCCCAGATCAGGTTGATCACGCCCACGCCCGCGATGGCCGCCAGTTGTTTCGGCGCCGCCGGCGGGAAGGTATCCACCGGCGTCACGCACGCGGGCTCGGACTGGGGGCCGAGCACCAGCGCGCCTGCAACCATGTCCGTGGCGCGCACCGCGAAACAGCGTTCCTCGCCGTATCTTGCCGGCCCGGCCACGGCGAGTTCGGTGACCGCCAGCGGCTGTGGCGTCAGTGGCGTCGGAAGCGCGAGGGCATACGGGTCTGGCTCGGGCCCGCCCGCCTTCGGCACCTCGAACACGTGGTACCCGGTCGGCGCGGGCGGCGCAATGAGCGGCTTCGATGGCAGCAGCCCCGGCTCCGGCTCGGCGGGCGCGGGGCGGGCATTGGCTGGCGCGCTCCAGGCCAGCGTCATCCCCGTCTCGGTGTAGTCCACGCGCAGGTTCGTCGGCGCGTCGCTGGCGTCGGTCACCGGGACCGACACCACCTGTGACGGCGCGCTCTTCCGCTCGCGAGGCCCCACGGATACGACGAAGTAGAAGCGGCGCAGCGACCCGGCGGCATCCGGCGCCACGAGCGGACCCGGCAGCGGCTCGACGGCCTGCTCTTCTGCGACCCGCTCGGACGCCGGCTTCCTTTCGGGGAGCACCGTGGCGGCTCTCAGCTCCGGCGTCAGCGTTTCGCGCACGACCGCGGTGGCCCCCTGGGCAAACCCCGGGGGCAAGGGGATGGGCGGTGGCGTGGGCGCCCCCTCTGGCGTGGGGGGCGGCGGGGGCAGCACCGGCTGCACCGGGTACGACGCGACCTTCACCGCGGCCTCGGTCAGGTCCTCGCCGCTCGGAGCCTCGGGCGCCGTCACGGCATACAACTCGACGGACGACACATCCGCCGGCGACTGGCCGCTGACATTGGTGGACGGCACCGTGAACCAGACGTACACGTCGTCACCCGCGCGAGCGGCCTGGAGATTGGCGGGCGGCGACGGCACGCGCGCCAGCGGCGCCAGCGGCGGCCCCTTCTTGCCGCAGGCCGCGGCCAGGCCCGCGCAGACGACGAGCGACAGGAGGACTCGGGGTCCCCGGCGTGGCGTCTTCACAGAATGTAGCGGGACAGGTCTTCGTTGCGCACGATGTCCGCGAGCATGCGACGCACGTAGGCGGCGTCAATGGTAATCGATCGGCCCGTGAGCTCCGGGGCATCGAACGAGATCTCGTCGAGCAGCCGTTCCATCACGGTGTGGAGGCGGCGCGCCCCGATGTTCTCGGTGCTCTCGTTGACCAGCGCCGCGAACTCCGCCACGAGCGCCACGGCCTCGTCCTCGAAGGTGAGGGTGACGCCCTCGGTGGCCATCAGCGCCGTGTACTGCTTGATGAGCGAGCTCTGCGGCTCGGTGAGAATCCGCACGAACTCCGCCTGGCCCAGCGCCTCGAGTTCCACGCGGATGGGAAAGCGCCCCTGCAACTCCGGGATCAGGTCCGACGGCTTCGAGACGTGGAAGGCGCCGGCGGCGATGAACAGGATGTGATCCGTGCGCACCATCCCGTGCTTGGTGTTCACGGTCGTGCCCTCGACAATGGGCAGGATGTCGCGCTGGACGCCCTCACGGCTCACATCGGGCCCGTGGGAGCCCTCGCGCCCCGCCACCTTGTCGATCTCGTCCACGAAGATGATGCCCGAATCCTCGACCCGCCTGACGGCGATGCGCGACACGGCGTCCATGTCCACGAGCTTCTGCTCTTCGTCCTTGCGGAGCCGATCCTTCGCTTCGGACACGGGCACGCGCTTGCGCTTCGAGCGGCCCTGGAAGAAGCCCGGCATCATCTCCTTCAGGTTCAGGCCCACTTCCTCGATGGACGAGCCCTGGATGATCTCGAGGGACGGGAAGCTGCGATCCTGGACCTCGATCTCCACTTGTCGCTCGTCGAGGCGCCCGTCGCGGAGTTGCTCGCGCATGCGCTCCCGTGTCGGCTGTTGCGCCTCGCGCACGCGGGCCGGGTCTTCGTCCGGGGCTGTGGGCCGCGGCGGCAGCAGCAGGTCGAGCAGGCGCTCCTCCGCGGCCTGTTCGGCCCGGGCCTTCACGTCGCGCAACTGCTCCTCGCGGACCATGTCCACCGCCAGCTCCACCAGGTCGCGCACCATCGACTCCACGTCGCGACCGACGTAGCCGACCTCGGTGAACTTCGACGCCTCCACCTTGATGAAGGGCGACTGCGCCAGCTTCGCGAGACGCCGCGCGATCTCGGTCTTGCCGACGCCGGTCGGGCCAATCATCAGGATGTTCTTCGGCGCCACGTCTTCGGCGAGCTCGGCGGGCAGCTTCTGCCGGCGCAGGCGATTACGAAGCGCGATGGCGACCGCCCGCTTGGCGCGACCCTGCCCGACGACGTACTTGTCGAGCTCGGCAACGATTTCCCTGGGCGTCAGCGTGTCGACGGCCGTGGCCGAACGTTCTGGAAGGGGGATCACAGTTCTTCGAGCGTGAGGTTGCCGTTGGTGTAGATGCAGATCTCGGCGGCCACGCGCATGGCGGCCTCGGCGATCGCCCGGGCATCGAGCGTGGTGTGCCTGGCCAGGGCCTTGGCCGCCGACTGCGCGTACGCGCCGCCCGACCCGATGCCCACGATGCCCTCGTCCGGCTCGATGAGATCGCCGGTCCCGGAGAGCAGGAACATGGAGCGGTGGTCGAGCACCAGCAGCATGGCCTCGAGCCGCCGCAAGGCCCGATCGGTACGCCAGTCCTTGGCCAGCTCCACGGCCGAGCGTTCCAGGTTGCCGCGATACTGTTCGAGCTTCGACTCGAACCGCGAGAACAGCGCGAACGAATCGGCCGCCGAGCCGGCAAAACCGGCCAGCACCTTGTCGTTGTAGAGGCGCCGGATCTTGCGGGCGCCCTGCTTGACGACGGTGTCGCCCAGGGTCACCTGGCCGTCGCCGGCCAGCACCGCGCGGTCATCGCGACGAACGGCCAGGATTGTGGTGGCGTGGAATGAAGGCGTGGAGGTCATGCCCGTCTCGTTAGTCTCTCACGAGGACAGGCCACGGGACCAACAGGTGACACGGCTGGGCCGAAGGCTGAGTTTATCGAGTGTTCTCAAACAGCGGTACCTGGCAGGACCATTGCACTCTTCAGAGTGCGCCTGCCCTCGCATCTCGAGGACTCGTCATGACGTCACGTCTCGCAGCGGTCCCACTGCTCGCCGCGATTGGGATCGGTGCGGCCGCTCTTGCTCACGCCCAGGAGCCGGAGTCGCCAACACCCATCGTCGTTTCAACACCGGGCCCGGGAACCCGCGCGCCCGTCAACCGCGTGCCCCGGCAGCCCGACGCGCCGGTTCGGACCGCCGAGCCCGTTCAGAAGCCTGATGCGTCCACGCCGGGATCCGCGGTCGGTCGCGTGGATGGCAAGACCGAGGTTACCGAGCAGCCGCGTAGTGGCGGCGGGGGTGGACAGACCGGGGCTGGTGGGAATCCCCGCGGAGGCCAGGGCGGCGGACGAGGCGGCGGTTATCCGGGTCGCGCCTCACGCGGTCCGATACCAGGGTCAGGCTGGTGGGGTCCGAGCCCGGTGCACGTCGTTCGCCCCTATTACTACGACCCCTTCTGGATGAGTGGCGCCTTCGGCTGGAGCCCGATGTTCTACGCGCCGTGGTCGCTGATGTGGAGCACCGCCGGCTATGGCCCCTATCCGATGTTCGGTGGCGCAACCGCCTTCAGTACGGGAGGGGTGCGGCTGAAAATGCAGCCGCGCGACGCGCAGGTGTTCGTGGACGGCTACTACGCCGGCATCGTGGACGACTTCGACGGCATCTTCCAGTCCCTGCGCCTGGCGCCCGGCGGCCACAAGCTCGAAGTGCGCATGCCCGGCTTCGAGACCTTCACCCTGGACGTGCACGTCCAGCCTGACCGCACGATGACGGTGAAGGACACGCTACGCGCGATTCCTTGAGAACCACCAGTAGAGCGGCAGGCCAGCCGCGATGACGAACAGGCCCGCCGCGGAGGGGCCAAGTGGCTGGCCGCTGGTGAGCGGCACGACCAGGTCGGTCCAGAGCGCGTTGGCCACGATCAGCAGGCTCGTGACCGCGAAGATGCCGGGCGCCAGCGGATAGCCGAGCGCCTTGAACGGGCGTGGGGCATTCGGCTCGCTGGCACGGAGAACGAACAGGGCGGCTACCGCGAGGCCGGCGAAGAGCACCACGGCAAAGCCCGTGTAGGTGGTGAGGGCCGTGGCGCTGCCCGACAGGACCAGTAGGGTCGCCCACATGGCCTGGGCCACGATTGACGTCGCCGGCGTCTTGTAGGTGGGATGCACGGTCGCGGCGGGCGCGAAGAAGAGGCCGTCGCGCGCCATCGCATAGTAGACGCGCGGGCCGGCAAACGTCATCGCGCTGATGCTGGCCAGCAGGCTGATGATCGACACCACGCCCATGATGTTGCCGGCGGCTGTTCCGAGCAGCCGCTCGGCGATGACGTCCAGCACGCTCCCCTGCACGGCGGCCAGCTCTCCCACCGGGAAGACGTAGAGATAGAGCAGATTCAGGAAGAAATAGATGCCGATGACGGCCAGCGTCCCGATCGCGAGGGCTTTGGGGACGTTGCGCCCGGGGTCGCGAATCTCTTCGGCCACATACCCCGCGGCGTTCCAGCCCGAGTAGGTGAACATGACCGGGATGAGGGCGAAGAGCCACGTCGTGGGCAGCACCGGCCCGGCCGACTGTCCCAGGTTCGCCGGCGATCCCGTCCCAAGCGCGAACCCGAGGACGATGAACAACAGCAGCGCCGATACCTTCAACGCCGCGAGGATGTTGCTGACGATTCGGCCCGGCCCCACGCCACGCAGGTGCACGACCGACATCAACCAGATGGCGGCCACCGCGGTGATGGTCTGGGGCGAGATGGTGAGTGGCACGAACGGCAACGGCACAACGAAGTACGCCGCGTCGTTCGAGGCCCACGGGATGAAGCGTCCCAGGTAGAAGGCCATGACCACGGCGCTGGCGGCAATGGCGCCGGCGAAGCCGGCGACGAACGACGTCCATCCGGTGAGGAACGCGGCCAGCCGGCCGAAGGCCGCCTGCAGGTAGACGTATTCCCCGCCCGCGCGAGGCCGAAGGGCGGCCAGTTCCGCGTATGCCATCGCCCCCGCGAATGCAAGCGCACCTCCGGCGAGCCAGGTGCCGAGGAACCACCACGGGTCGGGCACCATCGCGGCCACCTGCGGCGGAGTGAACAGGATGCCCCCGCCGATGACGTTCGACACGATGATGGCCGCGGCGTCGTAAGGGCCGAGACGGCGCTCGAGCGAGGACGGGGCGGAAGACATGCGCGCGAGTATACGCGGGGGCGCGCCGTTTCTTTACTGCGTCGCGCAGATGGGTGCCATTACCGCGTGAGCAGCTGGCGCTGGATCGGGTACTCCGCGAGCTTGGCCCAGACCTGCGATCCCTGCTTGAGGAACAGCTCGACCTTGGCGTCCACGAACTGGGTGTTCTGCAGCATCTGCAGGCGCGGCTGGTCGCCGGTGTATCCGAGCGCCGACTGCAGCACCAGCTCGCCGGTCGCCTCTCCCGGCGCGAGCTCGTCGCGCTGCACCGCCCAGCCGAAATGCTCGCCCCACATCTCGACTTCGCCCACGCGCCGGAAAATGGCGTTGATCTGCACCGATCGCACGGGCTCGGACGCCTTGTTTCGCAGCTTGAGGGAGACGCTCGGCACGAGCTTGTTCTTGCCGTCCACGATGCCGGCATCGAACCAGCCGGTGACGACCTCCACCGGCTCGAGGGCGGCCACCGGATCGATGGACTTGCGACAGCCGGTCGCCGCGACCGAAGCAACGGCCACGGCCAGGACGAGAGCGATGCGTGAGGGGCGCATGGCGGTCATAGCGTTGGTAGTGTATGACACCACCGCCGGCGATTGGTTCCCCTCGCCCCGGCCTCAGAACTCGCCAACCCTCACGCGCTTCCGGGCCTCGGCCTTGTCGATCTTGCGGGTGCGGTACTCCATCAGGTCCGAACCCCGGATCCGGAGCAGCACCGTGACCACTTCCTCGTACGGGTCCTGCGGCGCCAGCGTATCGCGGCGCTCGTTGTCGCGGGCCGCCACCGTGAGCCACTCGTCGGCGCGGATGTTCATCGGCGCGCTGAAGTCGATCATCGCGTCGATGAGCGCCTGCTGCACGGCCTCGGTGTAGACGCGGTTGGTGTCCATCAGCCAGGGGATGTCGGCCGGCGCAGGCGCGGGGGCCGCCGAACCTGGCACCTTGGCATCGGGCTGGATCAGTGCCGGGGCCACGGGGTCGCCGGCGCCGGAGGCGAGCACGCCCGGTCCGTTCGAGGCCCCGGGCGCCGGGCGCCCGACCACGCCAAACGGTGAGGCCTGGGCCTCGAGGCGGGCAATGGCCGATTCGAGGGACCGCCGCTCCGCGGGATCGGTGGCCGTCTGCACGTACCGCCGCAGCTCGGCAATCGCGTTCTTCGTGCTCGTGGTGTCCTGCTGCAGCATCATGCGCAAGCTCCACATCATGCTCTGGCGCAACATCGGCACCGCCACGTCGAAGAAGATGCCGTAGCCTTCGAGATAGACGCCGCGAGCCTGGGCGTCGCCAGCCAGCAGGAACATCTCGGGGGCCACGGTGCGGAGCTCGCGGTTCAGTCGCGACGCACCGAACTCCACGGCGCGCGACAGCGCCCCCTCCATCACGTAGATTTGATGGCGCAACTCCGACCGATCCGCCGGCCGCGGCGCTGGCGTCGTCTCCTGCGCCCACGCCGGCGTCACGCCGACCAGCGCCACCACCATCAGACGTCCCACCACGTTCGTCACCATTGCTCCAACTCCTGCGTATGTGCCTGCCTGTCTTGCGGCCTGTCCGTCACTGCGGCGGCGGCGCCGACACGCGCATGATGTAGTCCAGCATCTGCCGTTGCCGCGCGATCTCGGCCCCGGCTCGCCCTTCGAACTGCCCGAATCCCTGGTTGATCCGCACGAGGTCTGACCGCCGCTGCACTTCGAGGTCGCGCCCGAACTGTGTGAGGCGCAGCGCCAGCTCCTGCTGCTGCCGCCGCTCGCTCTGCTCGATGAGTTGCGCGATGCGCTGGAGTGTCAGGTCGTTGTCGCGAGCCGCGGGGGCGGTGGCCGAGGCGGTCCCGGATCGGGCCGCCTGGATTTCCTGGCGCAGTGTCGTCTCCAGCGCGGTCAGCGCGGGGCGCCAATCCGCAGCGGCTGACGGCGTCGCCACGGGTGTGGTCCTGCCGGGCGTCACGGAAACGGAGACCGGTGCCGCCGACGGCGTCATCCAGCCCGTCGTCACCACCAGCCCCTCTGCGCCGTACCGCACGTGCAGGTTCGCGATCGACAGGCCCGCGGCCACCACCAGCACGGCGGCCGCGGCCCGCGCCCACGCGGGGACCGACGCCGGCGCCCACCAGCGGGCCGGCCGAATGACCTCCGCCTGCCCAGCCGCGGGTTTCGACGCAGAGACAATGGTGAAGCCCAGCTCCGCATCCGGGGGCGCCCAGGTCGCGAGCTCCTCGCGCACGTGGGTGAGCCCGGACACTTCGGCCGCGCACGCCGAGCAGATGCGGAGGTGCTCGTCGATTCGGCGCCGCTCGTCGGCGCCCAGTTCGTCGTACAGGTAGGCGACGAGCTGGTCCTTGTCGTCGCAGATGAACGTCTCGCTCATGATGCTCTCTCGGCCGTGCGCGCCCTCGTCATCCCCCGCGATTCGAGGTCGCGGCGGAGCACGCTGAGGCCCTGATACAACCGTGTCTTGACCGTGCTCAACGGGCACCCCTGGAGATCCGCGATCTCCTGGAAAGTGAGCCCGTGGTACTCCTTCAGGATGATCGCCGTCCGTTGTTCCTCCGGCAGCTTCTGCATCGCAACGGCCACCGTCTCGCTCAACTGGTTCCGGGCGACCAGGTCCTCGATGGACTCGACGGGACCCTGCTCGGCGGCCATCTCGATGACGTCCATCCCCTCGGGCGCCGCCACGACGGGCGTGCGCTTCTGGCGGCGGATCCAGTCGCGACAGAGATTGAGCGCGATGCGGTAGAGCCACGACGAGAATTTCGCCTGGCCCTTGAACCCGGGGAGCGCCCGGAAGGCACGCAGGAAGGTCTCCTGGACGACGTCCCGGGCGTCCTCTTCCCGGCCGATCACCCGGTAAGCCAGGGCATAGATCGGCCGTTCCCATCGAAGGATGAGCTGGTTGAAGCTATCCGCATCGCCCGCGACCGATCGGGCCACGAGCTCTTCGTCCGTCCACGCCATTTGCGGGAGCACCCGGGTTTCTCTCGCCTTATTGTCTAAGACGGCGGCCCCCCGTGGATAGTCGGCCCGCGAGCGGCCGTTTTCGTTCACTTCGGAGGGCAAAACGGGTAAACTAGCGGACACAGAGATACTTAGTGGCCACCAACTTCCCCAACGACGAGATCTTTCTCACGACGGAAGAGGTACTGGAGTATCTCCAAGTCAATCTGCGGACGGTCTACCGCCTGATCAAGGCGGGCAAGATCCCCGCCGTCAGAGTCGGTCGCCAGTGGCGGTTTCGCAAGCGCGACATCGACGCCTGGCTCGATTCCCAACGGCCCCGCAGCGATCGCCCGATGGTCATGCCCAGCGACAAGCCGCAGGGGCGTGCCGGCCGGCCGCGCATCCTGGTGGTGGACGACGAGTCCAGCATCCGGGAGTTGCTGTCGAAGACCCTGGCCCTGGCCGAATACGACGTGGACACCGCTCCCGATGGGCGCGCCGGGGTCGAACGGCTGCGCCTGGGACACTACGACCTGCTTATCGCCGACCTGAAGATGCCGGGCATGGATGGCCTGGCGCTCATCCGCGAGGCCAAGCGCCTGAAGGGCGATCTGCCGGTCATCATCATCACGGGCTTCTCCACCGAGTCGAGCGCTATCGAGGCCGTGAACCTAGGCGTGGCGGGCTACCTCACCAAGCCATTCCGCGTGCCGCAGGTGCTGGCGGCGGCGGCCAAGGCACTCGGCGAGTAGCACTGCACCGAGGCGGGCGGGTACGCGGAACGCAGATCCGGCAGATTGCCAGAGGCACCGGGGTCGAAACCGGCACGTCAAACGACAACTGGGCAATTCTGAGTGAATCTGCGTAGTCTGCGTAATCTGCGGCGCCGTCCGCGTCTCGCGTAATGATCCAGCTGCAATCCCTGACGAAATCGTTTGGCGACCGCGTCCTGCTCGACAACGTCACCTGGCAGATCGGCGACCGTGATCGGGTCGGGCTCTGCGGCCCGAACGGGGCGGGCAAGACGACGCTGCTGAAGATGCTGGCCGGCATGGACGAGCCCGACTCAGGGGCCGTGCAGCGTCCGAACAACCTGACGCTCGGGTATCTTCCGCAGGATGGCCTCTCGCACCGCGGGCGCACCATCGTGGACGAGGCGATGCAGGCTCTCAAGCCCCTGCTCGACATGAAGGCCGAGATGCACGCGCTCGAGGAGCAACTCGCCGACGCCGGGGTCCCCGAACCCGAGCACGAGGCCATCCTCCACCGCTACTCCGAGTTGCAGGATCGCTTCCGGATGGCCGACGGCTACCAGATGGACCTGAAGGTGGGCACCGTGCTGAACGGCCTCGGCTTCGAGTCGGCGCAGTTCCACGACATGGCCGAGCACCTGTCGGGCGGCTGGCAGATGCGCCTGGCGCTCGCGAAGCTCCTGCTGCAGGCGCCGGATCTGCTGCTGCTCGACGAGCCGACGAATCATCTGGACCTCGACGCGCGCAACTGGCTCGAGGACTACCTCATCGGGTATCCGCACGCCGTCATCGTGGTCTCGCACGACCGCTATTTCCTGGACGCCGTCGTCACGCACATCGCGGACCTGTCGCTCAGGACCATCACCGACTATCACTGCAACTACTCGACGTATCTCGTCGAGCGCGACGCGCGCCTCGAGCGCCTGCGCGAGGCCAAGCGGCGGCAGGACGAGGAGATGGAGCGCGTGCAGGCGTTCATCGACCGCTTCCGCTACCAGGCCACCAAGGCCGCGCAGGTGCAGAGCCGCATCAAGATGCTCGAGAAGGTCGAGCGCATCGAGGTGCCGCCCGAGCGCAAGCGCATCCATTTTCACTTTCCGGCGGCGCCGAAGAGCGGCCGCATCGTGCTGGAGCTAAAGGAGGCGCACAAGGCGTACGGATCCAAGGTCGTGCTCGATCGCGTGAGCCTGCACATCGAGCGCGGCGACCGGATTGCGCTCGTCGGCCATAACGGCGCCGGCAAGTCGACCCTCATGCGCCTGCTCTCGGGCGAAGAAGCCCCCGATCGCGGCCACCGCATCGAGGGCCATCAGGTCGTGATGCAGTACTTTGCGCAGGACGAGGCGACGCGGCTGGATCCGGCGCTGACGGTGTACGAAACGCTGGCCTCGGGCTCGCCCGACACGATGGTGCCGGCCATCCGCAACATCCTCGGCGGCTTTCTGTTCTCCGGAGACGACGTCTACAAGAAGGTGACGGTGCTGTCGGGTG